>NZ_JBHJSJ010000042.1:0-74203 GCF_042268845.1 Kitasatospora sp. NPDC056273
ATGTGTATACCCGCCCGCGGCGGCGCGGCGCCGCGCCGCCGTGCGAACCGTCAGTACTGCGCGATGTCCACGTTCTCCAGGACGCCGACCGCGTCCGGCACCAGGATCGCGGCGGAGTAGTAGGCGCTCACCAGGTAGGAAATGATGGCCTTGTCGTCGATTCCCATGAACCGCACCGAAAGGCTCGGCTGGTATTCGTCCGGAATTCCGGTCTGGTGGAGGCCGATGACGCCCTGGTTGTCCTCGCCGATGCGCATCGCGAGGATCGAGCTGGTGCTCCCGACGATCGGGATCTTGTTGCACGGGAAGACCGGGACGCCGCGCCAGGACTGGATCTGCTTGCCGTCGACCTCGACCGTGTCCGGGTAGAGGCCGCGCTTGTTGAGCTCCCGGCCGAAGGCGGCGATGGCCCGGGGGTGGGCCAGGAACAGCTTGGTGCCGCGGCGGCGGCTGAGCAGCTCGTCCATGTCGTCCGGGGTGGGCGGGCCGGAGTGGGTCTGGAAGCGCTGGTCGTACGCGGCGTTGCCGAGCAGCCCGAAGTCGGGGTTGTTGACGAGCTCGTGCTCCTGGCGCTCGCGCAGGGCCTCGATGGTCAGCCGCAGCTGGTGCTCGGTCTGGTTCATCGGCTGGTTGTAGAGGTCGGCGACCCGGCTGTGCACCTTGAGGATGGTCTGCGCGACGCTGAGCTCGTACTCGCGCGGCTTGAGCTCGTAGTCCACGAAGGCGCCGGGCAGCTCGTACTCGCCCTGGTGGCCGGCGGAGAGGTCGATCGCGGCCTCGCCGTGCTTGTTCTGCGCCTGCTGGAAGCCGTTCAGGTATTCGATGATCTGGAGCTGGAGCGCCTCGGAGCGGTCGTGCAGCTCCTGGAAGGCGGGCCAGGACAGCGTCATCACGGTGCCGGCCGTCGCGGCGCGGACGGTGTACGGCCAGGCGCCGCCGTCCTGCCGGACCGCCTCGTCGCCGAGGTGGTCGCCGTCGGCGAGGGTGCCGACGACCGTCTCCTCGCCGTACTTGCCGGTGCCCAGCCGGTCGAGCTTGCCGTGCGCGATCAGGAACACCTCGGTGATCGGGGCGCCGGCCTGGACCAGCACGTCGCCCGGGGCGAACTCCCGCTGCACGAAGCGCGAGGCCAGCTCCTCCAGCACGGCCTCGTCCTGGAACCCGCGCAGCACCGGCACCTCGGCCAGCGTGGGCGCGACGATCCGCACCTCGGCACCGGTCTTGACGAAACCCACCCGGCCGCGGCCGACCGAGTGGCGCAGGCGGCGGTTCACCCGGTAGGTGCCGCCGGACACCTGCACCCAGGGCAGCTTCCTGAGCAGCCAGCGCGGGCTGATGCCCTGCATCTGGGGCGCGGACTTGGTGGTCGTCGCGAGGTTCCGCGCGCCGGCCGTGCTCAGACTCTGCTGCTGCCGGATCTCCGACTGCGCACTGGGCGCGGGAATTCCGGCATTGGTTTCGGTCGACATGGGGGAGCCCTTCGCATATCCCGATGAAGTGTCGCCTTGCACATGCGTGTTGCAGCTTCATGGTGGGCCCTGCCGAGGGTGCCCCGCAATCACTCGTTCGAGTGGTTCGGAATGCCTAAACAAATAGTACGAATAGATCACCCGATCGATATCTGTTCGACCGTCCATTCGAACAACTCGGAGCGCGGCGCCCCATCCTCCCCCATCCGCGCCCCGAACCGCGCCACCCCGCGCCACGATCCACAGGCGGCGCCCCCGCCGTCCGGACCGTTCGAACAGGCCGCTAGGGTGCCCTGACCCTTCGTCAATTCTCTTCCCGAGAGGGTCACATGAGTGCACCCGTACGTGTCTGGCTGAACCGCACCTACGCCGAGAACGTCTTCTTCATCGAACAACTGCGCGCCGCCCCGCGCCCGGTGGTGGTCCACGCGACCCACGGCGACCCGGACTCCCCCGTGCTCGCCGCCGCCGACCACGGCAGCGCCGAGCCGGCCGACCTGCCGGCGGACGGCTACGTCGGCTACGCGCTGGACTACTGCGCCCGGCACGCCGTCGACGTCTTCGTCCCGCAGCTGCACCAGCTCGCCATCGCCCTCGCCCGGCCGGAGTTCGAGGCGATCGGCACCGCGCTGCTCTGCCCGCCGGCCACCGCGATAGCGGCCTTCACCAGCAAGGCCGACGGCTACGCGGTGATCGCCGGGGCCGGCCTGCCCACCCCGCCCTGGTGGCGGGTGCGCACCCCCGGCGAGCTGTGGGACGCCGTCGAGCGGATCGAGGACGCCGGGCACACCGCCTGCCTCAAACCCACCGCCGGTGCGGGCGGCGCCGGCTTCCGGGTGCTCACCCGGGAACCGTACGGAGCGCGGCGGCTGACCGGCTGGGACCACCGGGTGCAGGTCGATCAGGTGGCCGCGGCACTGGCCGAGGGCGGCCCGGACGGCGAGCCGGTGGACCTGCTGGTGATGCCCTACCTGGACGGACCGGAGGTCTCGGTGGACTGCCTCGCCGACCGGGACGGCGGCCCGCTCACCGCGGTCGGGCGCACCAAGGAGGGCCGCCGCCGCGGCTTCACCACCGAGGAGTGCTACCTGGACCCGGTCCGGCGGCTGGTCCGCGCGACCGGCATGGCGTACCTGTCCAACGTGCAGTTCCGCCGCTTCGACGGCCGGCCGGTGGTCATCGACGTCAACACCCGCCCCGCCGCCGGGCTCCACCAGCTGCGGCTGTGCGGCCTCAACCTGCCGTGGGACGCGGTGCGGCTGGCGCTCGGGGAGCGGCCGGAGTACCCGGGGGCGGAACCGGACGTGCGCGGCATCGAGTACACGCTGGTGTCCGGCATCCGGCCGGTGCTGCAGCGCCGGGCGCCGGGACGGGTGTCACTGGTCCGGGCGCTGCACCGGTGAGCGGCCGAGCCCCTAGAGCGGGCCGTTCCAGTCGAGGGTCGGCTCCAGCACGCCCTCCAGCGTGAGCAGCCAGCGCTTCACCTCGATCCCGACCCGGCCGCCGCCGAAGCCGCCGATCCCGTCCGCCGCCACCACCCGGTGGCAGGGCACCAGCAGGGGGACGGGGTTGGCGGCCATCATCTGCCCGACCGTGCGGGCGGCCAGGCCGGGCTCCGTCACGTCCTCGAACACCCCGCTGCGGGCGGCCAGTTCGCCGTAGGTGATGGTCCGGCCGTACGGCACCTCGCGCCAGAGCGCCTGCAGCACCGCGCGGTGCGGGCCGGAGCTCAGGCTCCAGTCGATCGGCAGGCCCAGGTCGCGGGTGCGGCCCGCCAGGTAGGCGCCGATCCGCTCGGTGACGGCGGCGATCTTCGACTCGTCGGTGCACGGCGGCGCCTCGCCCTCGCGCGGCCCCCGGTAGCCGGCCGACACCACACCGAGCGGGGTCACCGCGATGTGCATCGGCCCGCTGGGCAGCGGCGTGGGCACGGTCAGCCAGGACATCGACCAGGACTGCGGCACGTTCGGGCCCCCACCCTCCGCCGGACCGGCCGCCGGCCACCCCGGCGTCCGGGGGGCGTCCCCGCCCCGCGCGCCATCGTACGGCGGGCGGCCGACAGGCCACGGCGCGCGATCCACGGGCTCGGGCGGGCCGGCAGCGGGCTCGGGCGGGCGGACAACGGGCTCCGGCGAACGGGCCGAGGGCTCCGGCGGGCGGCCCGGGTGCGGACGGTCCGCGGCCCGGGCCCGGGCGGCTCCGGTCAGAACTGCCCCTTCAGTCCGCGCGCGTTCGACGCGCACCAGTGCACCAGCTCGGCGCGGTCCGGGGCACGGCCCTCGCACAGCACGGCGAGCTGTTCGTCGTTGATCCGGTTCGGCCCCGGGATCTCCAGCAGGTACGCCAGGTCCGCCAGTACGGTGGCGAGCCGCTCCGCGTCCGCGTGGTCCAGGGTGACCGCGGACCCGTGATGGCTGATGGTGAGCGAGCCGGGCATGATCGACCTCCTCCGTCACCCCCGTCCTCCACCGTACGACCGGGTCGGCCGCCCCGCCCGCCGCGGAGGCGTACGTGCGCGGGTGGGGCAGCCGGTTGCGCTCCGGGGCCGGCCGGGCGCGGTGCGCGGTGGGCCGGGGGTGCGCCCCGGAGCCGTCCGAGGGGTTGGTCAGCTGTCCGGGCCCTCCTCCCAGCGACGGTCACGTACCGCCGGTACGGCCAACACTACGGCCCCGGCCGTCAGTTGCCAGACCGCTCCGATCAGCAGCACGGTGTCCGCGCCGAACCGGCCCGCCAGCGGACCGGCCGCCGCCAGCCCGAGCGGGCCGAGGGCGAAGGAGCCCAGCACGCCGAAGGCCGTCACCCGGCCGAGCAGTTCCACCGGCACCCACTTCTGGGTGGTGGTGCTGTAGAGCGTCCCGCAGACCGCCGAGCCGACCCCGGCCACCAGCGCGCCGGCGGCCACCCAGGGCAGCCCCGCCCCGGCCGCGAGCGCTGCGGAGGGCAGCGCCCAGGCCAGCGCCGCCAGGGACGCCACCGCGAGCGGGCGGGCGGGCGACCGGCCGAGCACCAGCAGGCCGCCCAGCACCGCGCCGGCGCCGTAGACGCCCATCACCAGGCCCCAGGCGCGGGCACCGCCGAGGTCCCGCTGCGCGAGCAGCGGGCCGAGCACCAGGAAGGGGGCCCAGACCAGCAGGTTGAACAGGCCCATCTGCACGGTGGTGACCCACAGCCACGGGCGGGAGGCGAACTCCGACCAGCCGGCCCGCAGGTCCCGGACCATCGACCCCTCGCCGGTCGCCGCCCGCACCGGCAGCCGCAGCCTGGCCAGCGCGAAGGCGCCGACACCGTACGTCACCGCGTCGGCCAGCAGCACCGTCGCCGGGCCCCAGGCGGCGGTGACCAGGCCGGCGGTGGCGGGGCCGACCACGGTGGACACCGAACGGGCCAGCCCCAGCAGGGCGTTGGCGTCCGCCACCAGTCCCGTACGGCGCACCAGGTCGGGCACGATCGCGCCGAAGGCCGGCATGAACAGCCCCTCGCCGACCCCCCAGACCGCCACCAGCGCGACCATCGCCCAGACCGGGACGTGCCCGGCCGCCAGCAGCCCGGCGAACAGCGCCTGGACCACGCCGCGCAACAGGTCCGAGCCCAGCATCACCCGGCGGCTGCCGAGCCGGTCCGCGATCGCCCCGCCGGCCAGCAGCACCAGCACCACGGGGAGGATCCGGGCCGCCATCACCCACCCCAGGGCGGTGCCCCCTCCGCCGTTGCCGCTTCCACCACCACCGCCGTCGAGCACCGCGAAGGCGACCGCGACCGGCGCCATCGAGGAGCCGATCAGGGAGGTCGTGTACCCCAGGAAGAACCACGTGAACTCGCGCTCGCCGAACACGGCGAGCCGGTCTCCCGGGCGCCTTCGGCGGGCCGGGATCCGTTCGGTCTGCACTGCCATGTGCAGAAAGTCTGCGCGTCGACGGAGGGTGGATTCAAGGGATTGCGGGAAAAAAGTTGAGCCTTTGGGAATCAATTCTATGAGGATTCGATCTACCGCAGTAAATTCACACCTCTATGGCTCTCCACCTGCCGTTTACTGCGCCCAGCGACTATGGTTCAGATGTCCCGGAACAGTGATTTACTGCGGCACTTGGATTTCGGAAGAAGGCGATCGTGACAGGAACCGCGACAGCACTCCCACCGGTCGAATACGCCGTCGCCGTCGAGCGCTACCTGGCCGCCTCCGGGCTCGCCGACGGCTCCCGGCGGATCTACCGGATCGCACTGGACACCTGGGCCTGGGCACTCGCCGACCGGCCCGCCCCCACCGGCCCCGAACGGCGACGGGCCCGGCCGCCCGTCCTGCCGCTCGCCCTGCTCGACCACCCCGACGCCGCCGAGCGGCTCCGCGCCGCGGCCGCCCGGCGCGGCGCCGACACCGACCCGCGCACCCTCAACCGGGAGCTCTCCACCCTGCGCGCGGCCGTGGCCTGGTGGCGGGCCCGCGGCTGGCTCGACGGCGACCCGACCACCGGCCTGCTCCCCCGCCCACTGCCCGAACCCGCCACAGCCACCGGCCCGTTGAGCCCCGAGGAACTGCGCGCCCTGTTCACCCTCCGCGCGCCGCTGCGCGAGCAGGCGCTCTGGCACCTGCTGCACGAGTCCGGCGCCGCGATCGCGACCGTCCTCGCCCTGGACACCGACCACCTCGACCCGCCCCGCCGCCGCACCCGCCCGCCCGGCACCCCGGTGCACTGGCAGTCCGGCACCGCCCGGCTGCTCCCCCTCCTGGTCGCCGGCCGCGCCACCGGCCCGCTCTTCCTCACCGACCGCCGCGCCCCCGCCGGCACCCCCGACCGCGACCGCTGCCCGTACACCGGCCACGCCCGCCTCTCCTACCGCCGCGCCGCCGAACTCTTCACCGCCCACACCCGGCCGCTCGGCCCGGGCTGGACGCTCCGCCGCCTGCGGTCGGGGCGGTAGGGCGGGACGGTAGGGCAGGGCGTTAGAGCAGGACAGGGGTGGAGGCAGCGTCGGGCTTTCCGGAGGCCCCGTCCGCACCGTTACGCAGCCGATGGGCGGCCGTGACACGACCGGCCGAGGACCGCGACACGGCCCTCCTAGCGTCATCCCCGACGCCACCGGCCGAACCCGTCGAACCGGGTGAAGCGGCCGGAGGGCGTCCGCGACGAGGACGTACGCGTCCGGCGCCGACGACGGACGTCCCGCGACACCGGCCCGCCGGGGCCCGCGAAACCGCACCGCGGACCGCACCGCGGACCGGCGGCCACCACCCACCGACCGACGCACGATGGAGACACCCCGTATGAGCAGGAGCCGTACCCACCACTCCCCCGCCCGCCGCGTCCTGGCCGCCTGCGCCCTGACCGGCGCCGCGCTGCTGGCCACCGTCACCGGCGGGCAGGCCTGGGCCGACAGCGCACCGAAGCCGGCCGCGCCCTCCGCCGCCCCGGCCGGCGACGCCGCGGTGCGGACCGCCCCGCCCGCGCCCGCCGCGCCCTCCGCCGCCCCGAAGGCCGAGGCCTCGCCGGCCGTGGCCGCCCCGAAGGGCGCCGCCCCGGCCCCGGCCGCCCCCGGCGGCGCCCAGCCGCAGGTCCGCGAGGTGCCCAAGGGCGCCGCGCAGGCCGGTGACGGCTCCACCGCCTCCGACGGTTCCGGCCTGATGCTCGCCGGTGGCGGCACCGTCGCGGCCGTCGGCGCCGCGGGCCTGGGCTTCGCCCTCCTGCGCCGCCGCTCCGGTGCGCGCGGCTGACACCGGTCCCGAGTCCGCCGGGCACCCCGGCGCCGCTTCCCCGTACCCGGCCAGTCGGGGAAGCGGCGCCGGGGCCGCCCCGGTGGCGGGGACCGACAGCCACCGACGCGCCCCGGGCCACCGGCGGGGGCGCCGACGCGCCGCCCGGCCCGGCCCCGGCCCGCTGCGCCGTACCGCCTTCGGCACCGCGGGCCTGCTCTGCCTGGTGCTCGGCACCTCGCTCGCGCTGTCCGGCCGGGAGACCCCGGTGGTGCGGGTCGAGACCTCCGGGCACGGCACCGGCTCCGACACCCCGGCGGCGGCCCCGGGCACCCCGGGCGCCCCGGCCACGACCGGCACCGCGCCCACCGCCCCGAAGCCGTACGCCTCCTCGCCGCCGACCCGCCTGCTGGTGCCCTCCGTCGGAGTGGACGCACCGGTGACCGACCTCGGCCTCAACCCCGACGGCACCGTCGAGGTGCCGCCGGCCGACCGGGGCGAGGAGGTCGGCTGGTACCGCAACGGCCCCACCCCCGGCGAAGCCGGCCCCGCCGTGCTCATCGGGCACTACGACACCGTGCACGGCCCGGCGGTCTTCAAGCAGCTGCCGAAACTGCGCCCCGGCGACCTCATCCGGATCCGGCGCGCGGACGGCGGCACCGTGGACTTCAAGGTCCGCGAGCTGCTCCAGGCCGCCAAGGACCGCTTCCCGACCGAGCAGGTGTACGGCGACACGCCCGCGCCCGCGCTCCGGCTGATCACCTGCGGTGGCCGGATCGGCTCGGACGGCCACTGGACGGACAACATCATCGTGCTGGCGGACCTGGCCTGACGGTGCACGAACCGCCGTCGGGGAACCGCCGGCCACCGCCCGCACGACCTACCACCGGGGCGGCGACGGGAGGCGACGATCCGGACCGTCGCCGTGGACGCAGGCAGAGCAGGTAGAGCAGGCAGCGCGGACAGCGCGGGCCCGGCAGGAGGACGAGCACCGACCGTGGCAGCAACAGCACCCCCACCACCCCGCCGCCGTCCCGGCGCCGTCCCGGTGGCCGCCCTGGCCGGCCTGGTCGTCGTCCTCGCCCTCGCCGCCCTGGCCTTCGGCCGGGCCACCCCCGGCGAGCTGCGCGACCAGGGCCCGGCCCGGGCCGTCAGGCCGCCGGCGGTGTCCCAGCCGCTCTGGCCGGACCTGCCCACCTCCCCGCCGCCGGCCGCGTCCGCGACCGACACCACCCAGGAACCGCCGCAGCCCGTACCGGACGTGACCGTCCCCGGGCGCGACATCACCGCGGTCGACGTCCGCACCGTCCTCGCCAAGGACCCGGACGTCGACCAGGAGGAGCGCCAGGCACTCGGCTCCTGCGCCGGCTGCGAGGTCCGCGCCCCGGAGTTCCGCGACCTCACCGGCGACGGGCAGCCCGAGCTGATCACCGTCGTCACCACCCCCGGGCGGGCCGTGCTGCACGTCTACGCCCTCGCCGAGGACCGGCTGCTGCCCGTCCTCCGGGTGCGGGTCCAGCCGGCGTTCAACGCCTCGACCATCGGCACCGACCTGTGGCTGATCGAGCCGACCAGCGTCGACGCCCGGACCACCAGCCACTACGCGTGGGACGGCAAGAGGCTCACCCTGAACGAACGCAGGGACGAGGGCGTCATACCGCTCCCGTCCACCGGCCCGGACGCCGGCCGGCCGGCCACCGCCGTCCCCGACCCCGGACCGGCGCCCCGCCCCGCCCCGTACGCGCCGAAGCAGGCCGCCCCCGAGGCCGCCGTCCCGTCCCCGCGCGGCGCCCGGCCGTCCTCCGTGCCCTCCGCCCCCTCCGTGCCCGGCGCGCCCGTCGCGCCCTCCGTCCCCGCCGTGCTCCCGGAAGCGAAGCGATGACCCCCGCAGCCCCCGCCGCCACCCCCGCCCACCCGCACATCCTCCTGGTCGAGGACGACGAGGTGATCCGCGAGGCCACCCGGATGGCCCTGGAGCGCTACGGCTTCCCGGTCACCACCGCCGCCGACGGCCTGGAGGGCCTGGAGGCCTTCCACGCCGTCCGGCCCGACCTGCTCCTGCTGGACGTCATGCTGCCGCTGCTCGACGGGGTCGGCCTCTGCCGCCGGATCCGGGAGGAGAGCCAGCTGCCGATCCTGATGATGTCCGCCCGGACCGACCCGGTGGACGTGGTCTCCGGGCTGGAGGCCGGGGCGGACGACTACGTGGTCAAGCCCTTCGAGAGCGCCGTCCTGGTCGCCCGGATCCGTACGGTGCTGCGCCGCGTCCCGGTCGCCCCGGCGGCCGACGCCCCGCCGGCCCCGCCGCAGTCCCCGCCCGCTCCTTCGTCCCCTCCGCCGTCCCCGCCCACCCTTCCCTCCGTCCGCAGCTTCGACGGCCTCCGGGTGGACACCGACAGCATGGAGGTCCGGGTGGACGACCGCCTCGTCCCGCTCACTCCCACCGAACTGCGGCTGCTGCTGGAGTTCAGCGCCGCGCCCGGGATCGTGCTGGAGCGCTCCACCCTGCTCGAACGCGTCTGGGACTACGAGTGGGGCGCCGACACCCGGGTCGTGGACGTCCACGTGCAGCGGCTGCGCGCCAAGATCGGCTCCGGCCGGATCGAGACCGTCCGCGGCTTCGGCTACAAGCTGCGGCGCCCGGCATGACCCTGCGCCGCCAGATCGCCGCCGCCGTCGCCGCCATCGCCGTCCTGGTCGCGGTGGCCGTCGGCCTGCTGGTCCACCAGGCGATGATCCGCCAGCACGTCGACCAGGCCCGCTCCTCCTCGCTCGCCACCCTCGACTCCGCCTTGAACGACTACGAGCGCGGCGGCGGGAAGGCGGTCGGCCGGGGCGCCGTCCTGAACGACCCGGCGCTGCCCGAGCGGCTGCGCGCCCTCGCCGCCGGCGACCGGCACGGCTCGCTGCTCGTCGCCGACGGCACCGGCGAGTCGATGTGGGCGGCCGGCCCGGTGCCGGACGGGGTGGTGTCCGTCCGGGTGGACTTCACCCAGGACCGCCAGGCCATCGCCGACCTGGACCGGATCATCCTGCTCACCGTCGTCGCCGCGGTCTTCACCACCGTGCTGGCCGGCGTGCTCGTCGCCGACCGGATCAGCCGCCGGCTGCGCACCGCGGCCACCGCCGCCCGCGGCATCGCGGCCGGCGGGACGGACACCCGGATCGGCGAACTCGTCGACGGCAAGGACGAGGTCGCCGACCTCGCCGCCGCCGTCGACCTGATGTCCCGCACCCTGCACCGCCGGCTGGAGGACGAGCAGCGCTTCACCGCGGACGTCGCCCACGAACTGCGCACCCCGCTCACCGGCCTCGTCACCGCCGCCGAACTCCTGCCGCCCGGCCGCCCCACCCAGCTCGTGCAGAACCGGGTCCAGGCACTGCGCGGCCTGGTCGAGGACCTGCTGGAGGTCTCCCGCCTGGACGCCGACGCCGAGTCCCCCGACCTCTCCGCCGTCCCCCTCGAACGCGCGGCCCGCCGCACCGTCACCCTCACCGGCCTGGACGTCACCGTCGAGATCACCGCCGACCGGCAGGTCCGCACCGACCTGCGCCGACTGGACCGCATCCTCGGCAACCTCATCCTCAACGCCCACCGCCACGGCACCGGCCCGGTCCACCTGCACGTCGACGGCCCGCGGATCACCGTCCGCGACCACGGCCCCGGCTACCCCGAGGACCTCCTCCGCCACGGCCCGCAGCGCTTCCGCACCAACGCCCCCGAACGCGGCCGCGGCCACGGCCTCGGCCTCACCATCGCCACCGGCCACGCCCGCGTCATCGGCGCCACCCTGACCTTCGCCAACCACCCCGCCGGCGGCGCCCTCGCCACCCTCACCCTCCCCCCGAACTGACCCCGGACACGACGGAAGGGCCGGCCCGACAACCCGTCGGACCGGCCCTTCCCGTTCTGCCCGGAGCCCCCTGTCGGGTTCGAACCGACGACCCCCGCTACTGGGCCGGACGGGACCTGTCGGCCGGGGCTTCAAGATGGCGCGCGAGGATGGCGGCGAACGCGAGGTACGCCTCGATCTTCGCGGCTCCGACGAGAGCATCGGGCGACACATGCTTTGGCAGCCGGTCCAGGTACGCGCGGGCAGCGTTGGCGTGGTCAACGTAGTCACTCATGCAGGCCCCCCTGAGGATGATCACGAAGTTTGTGCGAAGCCTACGGCTGTACACCGGGCGGCGGCGCTGTTTCGGCGGATGTCCCGTCCGGACCAAGGTCGACAGTGCCGAGCGCCGCCGGCACACTTCGGGCTGAGCGGGTGGTTCCCTCCTCGATCGGGCAGCTTCGCCGCACCCGGGTTCTCCAGGAGCCGCCAAGGCCAAGGCCGGTGTCTCCCCGGACATCCACTTCCACGACGTCCGGCACACCGGACGCTTCTGGCACGCCCGTGGCACAGCCCGAGCAGGACCACAACAACGACGAAGGGCCAGCTCTCCCGGATCACCCCGGCGAACTGGCCCTCCGTACGACGAGCCCCCTGTCGGGTTCGAACCGACGACCCCCGCTTTACAAGAGCGGTGCTCTGGCCAGCTGAGCTAAGGAGGCACGGTGGCCGTCCGCGATGGATCACGGCGGCACCGGGGGGCAGTCTACCGGGCCCGGGTGACGGGATGGGGGTATATCCGGGGGTTGGTGGGATGGGTGGGCGTGATGGAACCGATGCCGAAATCGGGTCGGGTGGGGGCTGACAAGCGGCGGACGCGCAGGTAGCGTCGCCGGGAGCCGGTTCGTGGCAGTGGTTCAGACCACTGGTGGGCCGGCGGAGCAGAACAGACCCCCTTTACTCGGATCGTCCGGCACGTTCCTGCCGGTGAAGGAGACAAACAACCATGGCTTCTGTCACGTACGACAAGGCGACCCGCGTGTACCCCGGGGCGGACAAGCCCTCGGTGGACGCGCTGGACCTGGAGATCGCGGACGGCGAGTTCCTCGTGCTGGTCGGCCCCTCGGGCTGCGGCAAGTCGACCAGCCTGCGCATGCTGGCCGGTCTGGAGGACGTCAACGCCGGTGCGATCCGGATCGGCGACCGCGACGTCACCCACCTGCCGCCGAAGGACCGGGACATCGCCATGGTGTTCCAGAACTACGCGCTGTACCCGCACATGACCGTCGCCGACAACATGGGCTTCGCGCTCAAGATCGCCGGCGTGAACAAGGCGGAGATCCGCACCAAGGTCGAGGAGGCCGCGAAGATCCTCGACCTCACCACGCTGCTGGACCGCAAGCCGAAGGCGCTCTCCGGCGGTCAGCGCCAGCGCGTCGCGATGGGCCGCGCGATCGTCCGCCAGCCGCAGGTCTTCCTGATGGACGAGCCGCTGTCGAACCTGGACGCCAAGCTCCGCGTCTCGACCCGTACCCAGATCGCCGGCCTCCAGCGCCGCCTGGGCATCACCACGGTGTACGTCACCCACGACCAGACCGAGGCGCTCACCATGGGCGACCGGGTCGCGGTGCTCAAGGACGGTCTGCTCCAGCAGGTCGACACCCCGCGCAACATGTACGACAAGCCCGCGAACCTCTTCGTGGCCGGCTTCATCGGCTCGCCGGCCATGAACCTGGTCGAGGTGCCGCTGGTGGACGGCGGCGTGAAGTTCGGCGGCTCGGTCGTCAACATCTCCCGCGAGGACCTGGCCGGCGCCGGCACCGACAAGACGGTGACCGTCGGTGTCCGCCCGGAGCACTTCGAGATCGTCCCGGCGGGCGGCATCGAGGGCGTCGCGGTGACCGTGAACGTGGTCGAGGAGCTCGGCTCGGACGGCTTCGTCTACGGCACCACCCAGATCGGCGGCGAGGACCACGACCTGGTCGTCCGCGTGCCCGGCCGCCAGATCCCGGCCCGCGGCGAGACCGTCCACGTCGTGCCGATCGCCAACGAGACCCACGTCTTCTCCACCAGCTCCGGCCTGCGCCTGAGCAACTGACGCGACCCCGCGCGACGGCCGCGACCAGCGCGGCACCCGGAGCCCGTCGGACCCTCGTGGTCCGGCGGGCTCCGTCCGTACCCCCGCCCCTTCGACCCCGTCCGGACGCCCCCGCGTCAACACGGCAAGGGGACAAACCCGGACACCGTGTCACTCGATGGGGTAACGGAGGGCGATCCGGCCCGTACCCACCGCTACTCTCCTGAGGGTGAAGCAGCTGTTGCGCCGTATCGGCCAGACCGTCGCCCTGACCCTGCCGGTCGTCCTGGTGACCACCGGCACCCTCGCCGTGACCAGGGTCCCGTGGGCCCCGCCGACCGGGCTCGACCAGCAGGTCGTGGCGGCGTCCAGCGGCGACGGCGCCGGGATCGGACGCTCCAACAACGCGGCCGGCGCCGTGGCCAAGGCCTCGGACGGGCTCGCCCCGCAGGAGTCGCTGCGGGTGGTGCTGCTGGACGAGCTGCGGGCGAAGAACCCCTCCGCCGCGCTGGACCTGCTGGAGCGCTCGATGCGCGAGCAGCCCTCGCTGACGCCGTACTGCACCTCGCTGGCCACCGAGTTGGGCAAGGCCGCGGTGCGCAAGTACCAGGGCGACGTCCAGCGGGCCCGCACCTTCGCCCGCCCGGTCTGCGACGGCGCGTTCGCGGCCGGCGTCGTCGGCTGAGGCGGCCGGGAACGCAAGGGAAGGCAAGGGGGCCGAGGCAGGCCCCCGAGGCGGCGGACGCCCCCGTCCGCCGCCTTATTGTTCAGGCATGACCGCTGACTCCGGCCCCACCGCCGACCTCCCGTCCGCCCGGCCCCCGCAGCCCCACCCGCCGCGGCCGACCACGACGCCCGTCACCCAGGCCGTCATCCTGGCCGGCGGCCAGGGCTCCCGGCTGCGCCCCTACACGGACGACCGCCCGAAGCCGCTGGTCGAGATCCCCGGGACGGGCACGCCGATCCTCGGCCACCAGCTGGCCTGGCTGGCCGAGGAGGGCGTCACCGACGTCGTGGTCTCCTGCGGGCACCTCGCCGACGTGCTGGAGGAGTGGCTGGACAAGGCGGACCTGCCGCTGCGGGTGCGCACGGTGGTCGAGGCGGAGCCGCTCGGGCGCGGCGGCGGGCTCAAGTACGCGGCCAAGGCGCTGCCCCGCCCGGACGAGCCCTGGTACGCCACCAACGGCGACATCTGGACCCGGTTCAGCCTGCGCGAGATGGCCGCCTTCCACCACGAGCGGGACGCCGTCGCGACGCTCGCGCTGGCCCGGCCGCGGATCCCCTGGGGCGCGGTGGAGACCGACCAGTTCGGCAACGTGCTGGACTTCATCGAGGCGCCGCCCTCGCCCTTCCTGATCAACGCCGGCCTGTACGTGTTCAGCCCCGAGTTCGCCGAGTTGCTGCCAGACGTGGGCGACCACGAGCGCACCACCTTCCCCCAGCTCGCCCGCGGCAAGCGGCTGGCGGGCTACCAGCTGCCGCAGGGCGTGTACTGGCGGGCCATCGACACCGCCAAGGACCTCACCGAGGCGGCCAAGGAGCTCGCCTCCGGCGCCGGCCGGTCCCCCAGGTAACCAGCGGGCCGCGAGCCGTACGGCCGCCCGCGGACACGCGTCGGCCGGGTGCTCCCCGCGGAGCACCCGGCCGACCGCCGTCACGAGGGCCTCAGGTCGCGGTCGGCACCCCCGGGTGGGAGGTCCGGCCGCCGGAGAGGTCGGCCAGCGGCGCGCTGCCCAGCACCCCGCCGAGCAGCCCGCCGGAGCTCGGGCTGGACTTGGCCGCCGGCCCCGAGCCGCCGGTGCCCGGGGTGCCGCGCGAGGCGGGGGCGGTGCCGCCGGAGCCGCCGGACGGGGCGGGCGCGGCCGGGGAGGAGCCCGACCCGGCCTCCGGCTTGCCCGAGTGCGCCTTGCCGCTCGGCGTCGGGGTGGCCGGCTTGGTGGACGGCGTGGCGGCCGGGGTGGTCGCGCTCGGCGTCGGGGTGGCCGGGTGCGGGGCGGCGGGTTGGGGCGTGGTGGACGTGCCCTTGCCGCCGGGGGCGCCGGACGGGCTGCCGGACGGCCAGACCGGGGTGCCGTAGTCGGTGGCCGGACGGTCCGGCGCCTGGTGCGCCCGGGCGCCGGTACGGACGGCGGCGCCGAGCATCGAGCCGAGCAGCAGGGTCAGGCCGACGACGACCGTGGTGACCACGGTGCCGCGGCGCAGCACCCGGCGGCGCAGCGCCCCGGGCGCGTCCGCGCCGTACCGGCGCCAGGCCTCCAGGCTGAGCCGCCCGTCCAGCGAGGCGAACGGCGCCCCGGCGATCAGCAGCGGGCTCCACGCCGCGAGGAAGATCAGGTCCGGGGTGTCGTAGACCGGGACGGCCCGCCAGCTGACGGTGAACAGCAGCGCGGCGGAGAGCGCCATCGCGGCGCCGGCGGCGAGCCGCTGCCAGAGGCCGAGGACGGTCAGCACGCCGACCACGATCTGGGTGAACGACACCACCAGGCCGGCGCCCACCGGGTGCGCCATGGCGAAGGCCAGCAGCGGTTCGGCGACCTTCCAGGGGTGCAGCGAGGAGAGCCAGCGCATCATCGAGCCGCGCTCGCCGCCGTCGAAGTACACCGGGTCGCAGAGCTTGCTGAACCCGGCGTAGACGGAGAGCGAGCCGAGGACGGCGCGCAGCGGCAGCAGCACCAGGCCGAGGTCGACCCGGCGGCCCGGGTACCAGGGCTGCCTGCCTGCGGCGTCGACGGCGGAGACCTCGGGCAGTTCGCCGCTCGGGGTCCAGCCGTGCGGCTCGCCGACCGGGCCGACGCCCGCGTCGGTGGCGGTGCCGGCGCCCTCGCGGGGCTGGCGCGGGAGGGTGCGGGCGCCCGCGAGGGAGGGGAGCGCCTGGGTGTCCGCCTCGATCAGGCGGACGCCGCCGACCGGGGTGCCGCCGGGGCGCACCGCCTCCAGCAGCCGGGTGGCCGCGAGGTCCCCGGGGGGCGCCTGGCCGGTCCAGGTGACGGCGGTGACCCGGCCCTTGCGGCGCGGTGCGCCGCCGGCCCCGGCCCCGGCCAGCGCCGGGACGGCGGAGGAGGGCACGACGACCTGCGGGGTGACCAGCGGACGGCGGATCAGGCCCTGGTTGGCGTACGGGTCGCCGAATGCGGCACCGGTGGACAGCAGTCCGGCCGGGGCATCGATCAGCGGCGCCACCGGGCCGCCGAGCCGGAGCCGGAAGCTCGCCTGGGTGCTGCTGAGCCGCGAAGGGTCCGACTCCACCTTGACGGTGTTGAGGCCGGGGCCCGCGTCTATCCCGGTGCTGCCGTCGCCGAACAGGGGGCGCCGAGGTGTTCTGGTGTCCACGCCCGTCTAACCGGGTGACGCCCGCTTAGGACACTCTCCCGGGTGGATGTCCGGCGCACACTTGAAGTGATCATGAAAAAAGCGATCGGGCCCGGTCGGGCCCGATCGCCTTCACTCGGATTGCGGGGAATTCGGAAGATCTCCTGCGCGCCGCGACCCGGCCGTGCTCAGCGCTTGGCGCGCAGTCGCGCGGCCTCGTACAGCACGATGCCCGCCGCGACACCGGCGTTCAGCGACTCGGTCAGGCCGGACATCGGGATCCGGACCCGCATGTCGCAGGTCTCCGAGACCAGCCGGGACAGGCCCTTGCCCTCGCTGCCCGCGACGATCACGACCGGACCGGTCAGCAGCTCCAGGTCGCCGATCTCGGCCTCGCCGTCGGCGGCCAGGCCGACCACCATCAGACCGGCCTTCTGGTAGGCCTCCAGGGTGCGGGTCATGTTGGTGGCCCGGGCGACGGGCAGCCGGGCCGCGGCGCCGGAGGAGGTCTTCCAGGCACCGGCGGTCATGCCGGCCGCGCGGCGCTCGGGGATGACCACGCCGTGCGCGCCGAAGGCGGCGGCCGAGCGGACCACGGCGCCCAGGTTGCGCGAGTCGGTCACGCCGTCCAGCGCGATGATCAGCGCGTCCTGGCCCGCGTCGGCGGCGTCGACCAGCAGGTCGTCGGGGTGCGCGTACTCGTACGGCGGCACCTGGAGCACCAGGCCCTGGTGGTTCATCCCGCCGGTCATCTGGTCCAGCTGGGGCCGCGGGGCCTCCATCAGCGGGATGCCGCGGTCGTTGGCGGCCTGGAAGGCGTCGCGGACCCGGTCGTCGGTGTCGATGAACTGCTGGACGTACAGCGCGTTGGCCGGGACGTCGCCCTGCAGGGCCTCGACCACCGAGTTGCGGCCGAAGACCAGCTCGGCGCTGCCCGCGCCGCCGCGGCCACCGCGGCCGCCGCCGCCGGCCCGGCGCATGCCGGCCCGGGCCTTGGCGTCCCGCTCGCGCTTGATCGCGGCGTTGGCGGCGCGCTGCTTCGGGTGGCCCTTGCGCTCCGCACCGGGCGGCGTCGGGCCCTTGCCCTGGAGCGCCTTCCGGCTGTGGCCGCCGGTACCGACAGACGCGCCCTTCTTCGATCCGGGGTTGCGACGGTTCCTGCGTGCACTGTTGCCGGCCATGGCTGTACTTCCTGTCTGTCCGGCATGCCCCGGCCGTCCCGGTCTGCCCGGTGGCGGCCGACGGCATGCGCTACGTCATGCGGGAGGGCCGCACCGGTCCGGTACGGCCCACCCATCACCCCGATCGTCGGATGGGGTTACTGGCTGTTGATCGTCCAGCGCGGGCCGGACGGGGTGTCCTCGATGGCCAGCCCGGCGAGGCCGAGCTGGTCGCGGATGGCGTCCGCGGTGGCGAAGTCCTTGCGCTCGCGCGCGGCCTGCCGCTGGTCCAGGACCAGACGGACCAACGAGTCGACCACTCCGTGGAGGTCCTCGCCGCGCTCCGTCCCGGCCCAGTGCGGGTCGAGCGGGTCGAGGCCCAGTACACCGAGCATCGCACGGACCTCGGCCAGTCGCGCCACCACGCTCTCCTTGTCGTCCGCGTTCAGGGCGCTGTTGCCCTGGCGGACGGCGGTGTGCACGACGGCCAGCGCCTGCGGCACGCCGAAGTCGTCGTCCATCGCCTCGGCGAAGGCCGGTGGCACCTCGGGCGCCGCGTCGACCGTGCCGCAGCGCTCGACGGCGCGCTGGATGAAGCCCTCGATCCGGCCGAAGCCGGCCTCGGCCTCGCGCAGCGACTCCTCGCTGTACTCGATCATCGAGCGGTAGTGCGGAGCCGCCAGGTAGTAGCGGAGCACGATCGGCCGCCACGCCCGGACCATCTCGGAGACCAGCACCGAGTTGCCCAGCGACTTGCTCATCTTCTCGCCGGCCATGGTGACCCAGGCGTTGTGCACCCAGAAGCCGGCGAAGTCGTCGCCGTAGGCCTTGGACTGGGCGATCTCGTTCTCGTGGTGCGGGAAGATCAGGTCCAGCCCGCCGCCGTGGATGTCGAAGGCCGCGCCCAGGTACTTGTGGGCCATCGCCGAGCACTCCAGGTGCCAGCCCGGACGGCCGCGGCCCCACGGGGTCTCCCAGCTCGGCTCGCCCGGCTTGGCGGCCTTCCACATCGCGAAGTCGCGCTGGTCCCGCTTGCCGGTCTCGCCCTCGCCCTCGGGCTGGCGCAGGTCGTCCAGCTTCTGGTTGGAGAGCGCCAGGTAGTCGGGGTACGACCGCACGTCGAAGTAGACGTTGCCGTCGGCCGCGTAGGCGTGGCCCTTCTCGATGAGCCCCTGCATCATCGCGATCATCTCGGGGATGTGCCCGGTGGCCCGCGGCTCGACCGTCGGCCGCAGGCAGCCGAGCGCGTCGTAGCCGTCGTTGAAGGCGCGCTCGTTCTCGTAGGCGATCTGCCACCACGGCGTGCCGAGCTCGCGCTCCTTGGCGATGATCTTGTCGTCGATGTCGGTGACGTTCCGGGCGAAGGTCACCTGGTAGCCGCGGTAGGCGAACCACCGCTGCATGAGGTCGAAGTTGAGGTACGACCGGATGTGCCCGATGTGTGGCGCCGACTGAACGGTAGCGCCGCACAGGTAGATCGAGACACAACCCGGTACAAGCGGGACGAAGTCGCGTACCTGGCGGGTGCTGGTGTCGTACAGACGAATGCTCACAGCGTCAAGCGTAGTGGGCACCGGGGGGTGCCCCGCCACATTCCCCGGGACAACGGGGGCGTGATCCCGGGGAAACGGCGGGACGCGGACGGGACTCAGATGTTGCCGAGCACCTTGTCCGGGGAGATCCGGACGACCACCCGGACCGCCTCCGGGCCGTCGAAGGTGTAGTCCTTGCCCAGGTACTTGCGGGACAGCTCGTCGATCAGCTCCCGGCCGCCCTCGGTGGTCAGCGTCGCCTCGCCGCGCGCCTCGAAGTACTCGTACGGGTTGTCCTTGTCGTTGATGACGAGGGACACCCTCGGGTCCCTGACCAGGTTGAGGTGCTTCCGGCGGCCCTCGACGGTGGAGAACAGGATGTCGTCGCCGTCCCGCTTGACCCAGACCACGGAGGCCTGCGGGCCCCCGTCGGGCTGGATGGTGGAGACCACGGCGAAGCTCGTGCTGTCGAGCAGTTCCTTGACCTTGTCCGCAAGTTCGACACCCATCGGAAACCCCTTCACGTCGGCGTTCGGCCCGAGCGGAAGCCCCGTCCGGGCCCGAGCCGAACACTAGCGACTCGGGCCCCGGGAACACCCGGTGAACACCCGTCAGGTCCGGGTTGTTCCCGACCGCTCACCGCGACCGGCTCAACGCCGTTCGTACACCAGGGCGGTGGCGATCGCGGCCAGGCCCTCGGCCCGGCCGGTCAGCCCCAGCCCGTCGGTGGTGGTGCCGGAGACGGACACCGGGGCGCCGACCGCCTCGGAGAGCGCGGCCTGCGCCTCGGCCCGCCGCTTGCCGATCTTCGGCCGCACGCCGATCACCTGGACCGCCACGTTGCCGATCTCGAAGCCCGCCTCGCGGACCAGCCGGGCCGCCTCGCCGAGCAGCTTCGCCCCGGACGCGCCGGCCCACTCCGGGCGGTCGGTGCCGAAGTGGGCGCCCAGGTCGCCGATCCCGGCGGCCGAGAACAGCGCGTCGCAGGCGGCGTGCGCGGCGACGTCGGCGTCCGAGTGCCCGGAGAGGCCGACCTCGGCGTCCGGCCAGTCCAGCCCGGCCACCCGGAGCGGGCGGCCGGCCTCGAAGGCGTGCACGTCGGTGCCGATCCCCACGCGGGGGATCACGGGGGTCTGCGGGTCAGTAGGCATCGGCGGCCCTCCTGCGGGCGAGTACGGCCTCGGCGAGCACGAGGTCCAGTGGACGGGTGACCTTGAACGCCTCCTCGTGGCCGGGCACCACGACGACCCGGCCGCCGTAGCGCTCCACCAGGCCGGCGTCGTCGGTGACCGGGGGCGCGTCGGCGGTGCCCGCACTCTCCTCGGCCAGCGCCTTGGCGTGCACCTCGACCAGGGTGGCGCGGTCGAAGCCCTGCGGGGTCTGCACCGCGCGCAGGGTGGCGCGCTCGGGCGTGTCGAGCACCGGCTCGGGGCCGCCCGGGTTCGGCTCGACCCGCTTCACCGTGTCGGCCAGCGGCACCGCGGGCACCACCGCCCGCGCCCCGGCCCGGACGGCGGCCGCGACGGCGTCCACCACCTCGACCGGGACCAGCGGGCGGGCCGCGTCGTGCACCAGCACGATCCCGACCTCGTCCGGGATCGCGGCCAGGCCCAGCCGGACCGACTCCTGGCGGGTCGCCCCGCCGGCCACCACCCGGATGTCCTTGTCGTCCAGCCCGTGGCTGTCCAGCAGGGCGACCACCTCGGCCACCCCGTCGGCGGGCGCGGCGACCACGACCAGGCCGACCGCCCGGCTGCGGGCCAGGGCCCGGACGGCGTGCACCAGGAGCGGCACGCCCCCCAGTTCCCGCAGGGCCTTCGGGGCCCCGGGCCCCAGCCGCTCACCCCGTCCGGCGGCGGGCACCACTGCTGCTGCGACTGCTCCTGACGCGTTCAGGTTTCACTCCTTCGGCGAAGTGGGTATGGCCATGGCGTGCCCGGCGGGCGCACCGGGCCCCTTCCGAAGAACCACGGTCCACCGTCCGCCGCACAGCTCCGCAAGTTCCGCGCAACGGTTCCGCGCAAGAACGGGTGCGGAAACGGTCTTGCAGGCCTGGGCCGGCTCGGGCGGGTGGCGTGGTCCGGACATGCCTCAGCGCCCGGAGTGCCACTGCACCACTCCCGGACGGTTCGTCCGAGGAGTGGCGCGCCGGCACCGGGCGCTGTGAGCGTTGGGCGGCAGCCCGACCGCACTGCGGTGGCGCGCTACGAGGCGAGGACCTCGTCGAGCAGCGTCTCCGCCTTGTCCTCGTTGGTGTTCTCCGCCAGCGCGAGCTCGCTGACGAGGATCTGGCGCGCCTTCGCGAGCATCCGCTTCTCGCCGGCCGAGAGGCCGCGCTCGCGCTCGCGGCGCCACAGGTCGCGGACGACCTCGGCGACCTTGATGACATCACCCGAGGCGAGCTTCTCCAGGTTCGCCTTGTAGCGACGGGACCAGTTGGTCGGCTCTTCCGTGTACGGTGCCCGCAGCACCTCGAAGACCCGGTCCAGACCCTCCTGGCCGACTACATCGCGCACACCGACGAACTCCGCGTTCTCGGCGGGCACGCGGAGCGTCAGGTCTCCCTGCTGCACCTTGAGCACCAGGTAGGTCTTGTCCACACCTTTGATCTGGCGAGTTTCGATGGCCTCGATCAGCGCGGCCCCGTGATGGGGGTAGACCACCGTGTCGCCAACCTTGAACGTCATGTGACAGGACCCCTTCCGTGGCTTTCCAGAATAACACGCTTCTCGGCCCACCCGAAGGGCGTTTTCGCAGGTCAGGGCCGGTCTCGGGGCTTGACAAGGACCCCCATGACGTGCTGCGACCGGTGTTCGAGAGGGGCTTCCCGCAGGTCGGAGGCGGTTCCGGGGTTCGACGAAACCCTTGCGCAACACCCCCGCAACCATGATTGGATCTTGAGCTTTCACCCCTTTTCGAGTCGCGGCCGAATCGTTATTCGATCTTGGTCGAACCTTGTCCTCCGTGTGACCCGGACATGTCGACGTACCGCCGGACGCACCCCCGGCGTACGGCCGGACGGCCCCCGGCGGCCCCCGGGAGTGCGACACGGGGACCACCCCGTGAGGAGCGCATAAGCGAGGTCGATAATCTGAGACCTGACCATCCGACACGTGACCTAGGGAGAAGCCGCCGCCGTGAGCCGCAGCCTTCGACGCGGCAGCATCGCCGCCCTCGCCGCCATCGCCATCGCCTCGCTGTCCTCCTGCGCCGCCGGCAACACGCCGGACACCCTGCAGATCAAGCCGGACAACGCGGCGGCGACCCTCGGAACGAACCTCCGGCTGAACAACATCGTGGTCGTCACCGGGGAGGGCGCCTCGGGCGACCACACCGGTCCCGCCAACGTGGTCGTGAACATCGCGAACACCGCGGACGCCCCGGCCGAGCTCCAGTCCGTCACCGTCGGCGGTGCCGCCACCACCTTCGCGGACGCCGCCGGCGCTCCGCTGTCCGGGATCGTCGTCCCGGCCCGCGGCGCGGTGGTGATCGGCGGCCAGGGCAACCCGTCCGCCACCGCCGCCTCCGCGACCGTCCACGTCGGCGGCTTCGCCCCGACCGTGTTCACCTTCAAGGACGGCCAGAAGGTCGAGGCCCAGGCCGCCGTGAGCCCGGACTCGGGCGCAGACGGCCGCGGCCTGTACAAGGGCTTCGGTCCGACCCCGTCGCCGACCGCGACCCCGGCCAAGACCACCACCCCCGGTGCCGCCACCCCCGGTGCCACCGCTCCGGCCCCCGGCGCCACCACCCCGGGCGCGCCGGCCACCGGTGCCGCCGTCCCGGCCGGCACCACCGCCCCGGCCGTCCCGGCCGCGCACTGACGCCGCACCCCGCCCCCGGCGGGCCCTCCAGGGCCCGCCGGAGCGACGCGAAGGCCCCCTCCGGCTGCTGCCGGCGGGGGCCTTCCGCGTGGTGGGGACGGTTTACGGCTCGAACTTGTAGCCCAGGCCGCGAACGGTGACCAGGTAGCGCGGCGCGCCCGGGTCCGGCTCGATCTTGGCCCGCAGGCGCTTCACGTGGACGTCCAGGGTCTTGGTGTCGCCGACGTAGTCCGCGCCCCAGACCCGGTCGATCAGCTGCATCCGGGTGAGCACCCGGCCCGCGTTGCGCAGCAGCATCTCCAGCAGGTCGAACTCCTTGAGCGGCAGGTCGACCTTGGCGCCGTCCACGGTCACCACGTGGCGGTCCACGTCCATCCGGACCGGGCCCGCCTCCAGGGCGCCCGGGCCGCCGCCGTTGTCGCCCGCGCCGCCGTCCTCGCCGCGGCGGCGCAGCACCGCGCGGATCCGCGCGACCAGCTCGCGGGTGGAGTACGGCTTGGTGACGTAGTCGTCAGCGCCTATCTCCAGACCGACGACCTTGTCGATCTCGCTGTCCTTCGCGGTCACCATGATCACCGGGACGTTGGAACGCACCCGGAGCTGGCGGCAGACCTCGGTGCCGGGCAGGCCCGGCAGCATCAGGTCGAGCAGGACGAGGTCGGCGCCGTTCCGTTCGAACTGCTCCAGGGCGTCGGGGCCGGTGGCGGCCACGGCCACCTCGAAGCCCTCCTTGCGGAGCATGTACGAGAGGGCGTCGCTGAACGACTCCTCGTCCTCGACCACCAGTACTCGGGTCACGATCAGGCCTCCGGGGCAAGCTGCGGGGTTGTGTCTGACAGGTGTGGTGCCCGCTCCCCGGTGGGGAGCGAACGGTCCGTGCGGGGCGCGCGGGGAGCGCGGTCCGTCCGGTCCGTGGTGAGGGTTCGGGGTGCGGCGGCGGGGCCGGCGGGGCCGCCGTCCGGCGTGTGGTCCGGCTCGTCGCCGAACTCGTCGTCGAACGCGTCGTCGGGCTCGTCCTCCGTGGGCGCCTGCCCGGCGGGCAGGCGGACGGTGAAGGTCGACCCCTGGCCCTCGACGCTCCACACCGAGACGGTGCCGCCGTGCGAGGCCGCGACGTGCTTGACGATGGACAGGCCCAGGCCGGTGCCGCCGGTCGCCCGGGAGCGGGCGGGGTCGACGCGGTAGAACCGCTCGAAGACCCGCTCGCGGTCCTTCTCGGAGATGCCGATGCCCTGGTCGGTGACCGAGATCTCGATGAGCTCGCCGTCCGCCTCCCCGAGCGCCGCGGCGCTGGAGATCCGCCGGGTGGCGATGGCCACCCGGGTGCGGGGCGGGCTGTAGTTGACGGCGTTCTCGACCAGGTTGCCGAGCGCGGCGGCGAGCTGGCCGCGGTTGCCGTGCAGGTAGAGGCCGGCGATGCCGCCCGCCGCGATCAGGATCTGCTTGGCGGCGGCCTGCTGGCGGCAGCGGTCGATCGCCTCGGCGATCAGCTCGTCCACCGCGACCGGCTCCGGGTCGATCATCAGCCGGTCGTCCTGGACCCGGGAGAGGTCGATGATCTCCTGGACCAGGCTGGCCAGCCGGGCCGCCTCGACCTGCATCCGGCCGGCGAAGCGCTGCACCGCCTCCGGGTCGTCGGACGCGTCCACGACCGCCTCGGAGAGCAGCGACAGGGCGCCGACCGGGGTCTTGAGCTCGTGGCTGACGTTGGCCACGAAGTCCCGGCGGACGGCCTCCACCCGGCGGCGCTCGGTCTGGTCCTCGACCAGCACCAGCACCAGCCGGGAGCCGAGCGGGGCGACCCGGACGGAGACCGCGAGCGGCTCGGCCGCGCGGGCCGCGCCCGGCCGGGGCACCTCCAGCTCGACCTGGCGGATCTCGCCGTCCCGGCGGGTGGAGCGGGCCAGCGCGAGCATCTGGTCCACCGCGACGGCACCGCCGCGCACCAGGCCCATCGCGTACGCCGCCGAACTGGCCTTGACCACCTCGTCGCCCTCGCCCAGCACGATCGCGCAGGAGCGGAGCACGGAGAGCACGGTGTCGACCCCGGGCGGCAGCGGCGGCTCGGGGTTGCCGGTACCCAGTGACTGGTACCGGCCGGGGTTCCTGCCGCCGGTTGCGCTGTACCTGCCCTTGGCCTGCTCGCGCTCGCTCCAGCGGAAGGCGATGGAGGCGGTGAGGCCGACACCGAGCCCGGCTATGGCACAGGCAGCGGCGGCGGCCACGTTCACGTCCATGTGGCCAGCGTAAGCGCACGGCCAGGCCAGTCCCCAAGCACCCGATCAAGGCATCGACCACGCGTTGCCGAGAATTCACCTTCAGGTAGCCGCCGATTCACCGGAGCGGCCGTGCACCGTCGCCCAGGCGGCCGAAAGTTGGCCAGGCAGCCCGTGTGGGAGAGATCGGTGTGCCGAACAGCGGCCACCGGCTCGGGTGTGCGCGTACGATGCGCGCCACCAGCAGCGGTCACCCGGACACCGGAACGACGGTCGGACGGGCTGACCGGTCGGCACCGCCACCGACACAGCTACTGAGGAGAGAACATGCGCGACGCGTACCACGAGGAACTCGATGCGATCGGCGACAGCCTGGTCGAGATGGCCCGGCTGGTCGGCTCTGCCATGGGCCGCGCCACCACCGCCCTCCTCGACGCGGACCTCGCCCTGGCGGAGGGCGTGATCGCCGCCGACGAGAAGGTCAACGAGCTCCACCACGACCTGGAGAACCGGGCCATCGACCTCCTCGCCCGCCAGCAGCCGGTCGCCACCGACCTGCGCATCGTCGTCACCTCGCTGCGGATGAGCGCCGACCTGGAGCGCTGCGGCGACCTCGCCCGGCACGTCGCCAAGGTCGCGCGGATGCGCTACCCCGACACCGCCGTGCCGAGCGACCTGCACTCCACCGTCCTGGAGATGGGCCAGCTCGCCCAGCGCCTGGTGGCCAAGGCCGGTCTGGTCATCGCCACCAAGGACGTCGACAAGGCGCTGGAGATGGAGCAGGACGACGACGCGATCGACACCCTGCACCGCGAGCTGCTGTCGCACCTGATCGACGAGCGCTGGCACCACGGGATCGAGACCGCCGTCGACATCACCCTGGTCGGCCGCTACTACGAGCGCTTCGCGGACCACGCGGTGTCGGTCGCCAAGCGCGTGGTGTACCTGGTGACGGGCGAGCACGTGGCCGAGTTCGTGGCCGCCACCGAGGCCGCCGAGGCCGCGCCGGTCGACTGACCTCCGGTCCGGGCGGTGCTTCGTGGCCGCTCCCGGCTCACCCCCCGGGGTGAGTAAACCTGCGACGAGGGTGGTGCGGGCGCACGGCACTCCGTGCGCCCCACCACCGCGCGCCCGTTGACGCTCCGTCCATTCGGCGGCTTCACTCGACGTTGGGGGCACAGGACTGTGCCCGTCACAAGGAGGGAAGCTCGATGAAGGCCCACCCGACCCGACCGGCATCCGCCCACTCCACCGTCGAGCCACCCGCCCCGAAGCTGCTCCCCGTCCTCGCCGCCGGCTGCGGCTGCGGCCCGGGCTGCGGCTGCGGCTGCCAGTCCGGCGCGCCCTGCCAGTGCGGCGGTGCCGACGGCGGCTGCTGCGGCGGCCACTGAGCGCGCCGCCGTCCGAGGAGTCCCCGAGGTGCACGGTCTTCCGGCGGCCGTGCACCTCGTTCGCGTCCGTGCCCGTGTCCGCGTCGGGCCGGGCGTCGGGACCGGACGTCAGAACGCGACGTCGGTGCAGGAGTAGAAGGCGTTCCCGGTGTCGGAGATCGTCCAGACCGCGACGACCACTTGGTGGCCGGTGCGCCCGCCCGGGATGGTCGCGGTGTGGCTGAGCGTGCTCGGCACCTGCTGCCCGCCGTACGGGACGGTCAGGAAGGGCGTCAGGTCCAGGTTGGCCCGGGTGACCGGCTGGCTCGCGTCGTAGCCCGGCTTGGTCATGTAGTACCGGAAGTCGGTGGTCGCGTGCCGGGCGGTGAACTTCCAGGTGAAGGTGAGCTGCCCGCCCGCCGTCACCGGCGTGGTCGGCCAGGCACCCGCGTGCGGGTCGTCCAGCTCGGCGAAGCGCGCGTTGCCGCCGGCGCAGATGGTGCCGTCCGAGGGGCCGAGGGCCGGGAAGCCCTTGGGGCCCTCGACGCTCTGCGGCTCCCACTGGATGTCACCGCAGTCCCACGGGACGCCGTCCACGTGGGTGTCGCAGAGCGCGGCCCGGCTGGGCGGGGTCGTGATCCAGCCGTGGGACGCGGCCGGGAAGGCGAGGGTCAGCGGGATCGCCAGCGCGGCGACGGCCGCCCCGACGATGTGGCGTGTGCGCATGGTGCTCCTCCGTGGGGGTGGATGGAGTGTGCGCCGGGGGCACAGACGCGCGCGCGTGGGGGTGCGGCGGCCCGGACGGGGAGATCCTGGCATGCCTGCGCCAGTCCGGTGCCCTCACGGTAGGAGCCGCCGACTGCGGCCGTCAATGGTCTGAACCATTTTCCCACCTACCCAACTCCCCCACCAGGCAAGCGGGTTGACCCCGAACCGACCGAAAACGAACGAAGGCCCCGCCGCCCGGTCGGACCGGGTGACGGGGCCGTAGCGGCAAGCGGCCTACTTCTTGCCCTGGTTCTTGACCGCCTCGATGGCGGCCGCGGCGGCGTCCGGGTCGAGGTAGCGGCCGCCCGGGGTGACGGGCTTGAAGTCGGCGTCCAGCTCGTAGACCAGCGGGATGCCGGTCGGGATGTTCAGGCCGGCGATGGCCTCGTCGGAGATGCCGTCGAGGTGCTTGACCAGCGCGCGCAGGCTGTTGCCGTGGGCGGTGACCAGGACGGTCCGGCCGGCGGCGAGGTCCGGGACGATGGCGTCGTACCAGTACGGCAGCATCCGGTCGACGACGTCCTTCAGGCACTCGGTGCGCGGACGCAGCTCGCTCGGGATGTCGGCGTAGCGCGCGTCACCGGCCTGCGAGTACTCGGCGTCGTCGGCCAGCACCGGCGGCGGGGTGTCGTACGAGCGGCGCCACAGCTGGAACTGCTCCTCGCCGAACTCGGCCAGGGTCTGGGCCTTGTCCTTGCCCTGGAGCGCGCCGTAGTGGCGCTCGTTCAGCCGCCAGCTGCGGCTGACCGGGATCCAGTGCCGGTCGGCCTTGTCCAGGGCGATCTGGGAGGTGCGGATGGCGCGGCGCAGCAGCGAGGTGTGCAGCACGTCGGGGAGCAGACCCTCGGCGGCCAGGAGCTCGCCACCGCGGGCGGCCTCCTTCTCGCCCTTCTCGTTGAGGTCGACATCGACCCAACCGGTGAACAGGTTCTTCTGGTTCCACTGGCTCTCGCCGTGGCGGAGCAGGATGAGTCGGTACGTCGTGTCAGCCATGGCCCCCAGCTTAGTGGGGGGTCGGAAAACCCCTGGTGGGGACCTTCGGCCGATGTGTAATGTGTGCTCAGCGCATCTGACACTTACATGCGTCGGCTGACCGGGCCTGCCGCACCGTTCGGCGGACGCCTGCCCACGGGAGCCCCCACATGCTCGTCGCCCTGGTCGCCAACCCCCGGATCCGAAGACTCGTACAGGAGACCGTGGGCGGGCTGCCGCGACAGTTCTGGTGGCTCTGGGTGAGCACGCTGGTGAACAAGCTCGGCGCGTTCGTCGTCACCTTCCTGGCGCTGTATCTGACCGTCGACCGGGGGTACTCGGCCTCCTACGCGGGCCTGGTGGCCTCGCTGTTCGGCCTCGGTTCGGCCGTCGCGGCGATCCTCGCGGGCGTGCTGGCCGACCGGATCGGGCGCCGGCCCACGCTGCTCGCCGCCCAGCTCGGCACCGCGCTGTTCACCGCCGTGCTCGGCTTCGCGGACGGCCAGGTGGCGATCGCCGTGGTGGCCTTCCTGGTGGGCCTGTGCAACAACGCCACCCGGCCGCCCACCTCGGCGATCATCGCCGACCTGGTGCCGGCCGAGGACCGGGTCCGCGCGTACTCGCTGAACTACTGGGCGATCAACATCGGCTTCGGCCTCTCGGCGGCCGTGGCGGGCCTGATCGCCACCCACGGCTACCTCACGCTCTTCCTGCTGGACGCGTTCTCCACCCTGGTCTGCGCGGTGGTGATCTTCATCCGGATCCCGGAGACCAGGCCGCAGGCCGCGCCCGGCCGGGCGGACGGCTCCGCCGAGCCGCCGGTCAGCCTGCTCTCGGTGTTCCGGGACGCCCCGTTCATGGCGCTGGTCGGGCTCACCCTGCTGCTCGCGCTGGTCTTCCAGCAGGGCAGCACCACGCTGGCCGTGGACATGGGCGCCTCCGGCATCACCTCCACCGAGTACGGCCTGGTCATCGGCCTGAACGGGCTGCTGATCGTGGTCCTGCAGATCCCGCTGACCCGCTGGATGGAGGGCCGCTCACGGACCGGGCTGCTGATCACCAGCTGCCTGCTCACCGGCTGGGGCTTCGGGCTGGCCGCGCTGGCCGGGTCCTCGGCCTGGCTGTTCGCGCTCTCGGTGGCCGTCTGGACGGTCGGCGAGATCCTCAACACGCCGGTGATGATGGGCCTGGTCGCCGAGCTGGCGCCGACCCACGGGCGCGGCCGCTACCAGGGCGTGCACAGCCTCTCCTGGTCGCTCGCCTCGTTCCTCGGCCCGGCGGGCGGCGGGCTGCTGCTCCAGCACGCGGGGCCGGCGGTGCTCTGGACGGCCTGCGGGGCGGTCGGGACGGTCACCGCGCTCGGGTACGTGGTGCTGGCCCGCCGGACCGGCGCGGCCGGGCGCCGTCGGCCCGTGGCCACGGAGGTTCCGGCGCCCGCGGTGGGGGCTCCGGCGCGCACGGCCACGGCGCCCGCGGCCGCGGAGCCCGCGGTGGAGCCGGCCGGGAAGGCCCCGGCGGGCGCCTGACCGGCCCGCGGGTCAGCCGGCGGCCGGCGCGTCCGGAGTGCCCGGGGCCTCGGCCGAGGCGTCCCGCGGGGCGGCCAGGTGGGCGAAGGCGGCCAGGTTGCGGGTGGACTCCCCGCGCTTGGTCCGCCACTCCCACTCGCGCCGGATCGCGGTGGCGAAGCCCAGCTCCAGCAGGGTGTTGAACGGCTCGTCCGCGTTCTCCAGCACCGTGCCGAGCAGCCGGTCCACGACCTGCGGGGTGAGCGCCTCCAACGGCAGCCGGCCGGCCAGGTAGACGTCGCCGAGCGCGTCGATCGCGTACCCGACGCCGTACAGCCGGGTGTTGCGCTCCAGCAGCCAGCGGTAGACGGCCTCGTGGTTCTCGTCCGGACGGCGGATCACGAAGGCGTTCACCGACAGGGTGTGGTCGCCGACCCGCAGGGCGCAGGTGGTGCTCAGCTTGCGGGTGCCGGGGAGGGCCGCCACCAGCGTGTACGGGTCGGTGGCGGCCGGCTCCCAGGCCACCCCGGCGTCGTCCAGGGCGGCGCGCAGGAGGGTCAGGGCCTCGTCCTTGGTGCGGATTGCCATGGGGGTGACGTTACTCGTCGGTACCGGGCGGGCGCAGCCCCAGGCCGGTCGGCCCCGGGGCTTCCGCCCGGGCCTCCGCTCAGGCCGGTCGGCGACGGACCCCAGCCAGCCGGCCCGCCGGGCGGGCCATGCTCCCGGCGTACACCTCGGCGGTGGTCGCCGCGGCCGTGTCCCAGCCGAAGCGGGACGCGTGCCGGGCCGCCGCCTCGCCGCGCCGGGCCGCGAGGCCCCGGTCGGTGACGTACGGCTCCAGCGCGTACGACCAGTCCAGCGGGTCGTGGCCCTGCACCAGGGTGCCGGTCTCGCCGTCCCGCACCGCGACCGGCAGGCCGCCGACCGAGGCCGCCACCACCGGGGTGCCGCAGGCCTGCGCCTCCAGCGCGACCAGCCCGAAGGACTCGCTGTACGAGGGCATCACCAGCGCCGACGCCGCGCGGTACCAGTCGGCGAGGTCCGGCTGGCCGACCGGTGGGTGGAACCGCACCACGTCGCCGATGCCCAGCTGGGCGGCGAGCTTGTGCAGGCTCTCCGGCCGGGCCAGCCCGGTGCCGGACGGCCCGCCGACCACCGGCACCACCAGGCGCTCACGCAGCTCCGGGCGGCGGCCCAGCAGCGCGGCGACCGCCCGCAGCAGCACGTCCGGGGCCTTCAGCGGCTGGATCCGGCCCGCGAACAGCAGCACCGCGGCGTCCTGCGGCAGGCCCAGCCGGGCCCGCGCGGCGGCGGGCGTCCGCGGCCCGCCGGGGCGGAAGACGTCCAGGTTGACCCCGGGGTGCACGACGGCCAGCTGGTCCGGCCGGGCGGCGTAGTGCAGCGCCAGCTCGGCGGCCTCCTCGGTGGTGTTGGCGATCAGCCGGTCGGCCGCCTCCACCACCTGGGTCTCGCCGATCACCCGGGCCGCGGGCTCGGGCGTGTCGCCCTCGGCCAGCGCGGCGTTCTTGACCTTCGCCATGGTGTGCATGGTGTGCACCAGCGGCACCCCCCAGCGCTGCGCGGCCAGCCAGCCGACCTGCCCGGAGAGCCAGTAGTGCGAGTGCACCAGGTCGTAGTGGCCGGGGCGGTGGCCCGCCTCCGTCCGCAGCACCCCGTGGGTGAAGGCGCACAGCTGGGCCGGCAGGTCCTCCTTGACCAGGCCCTCGTACGGACCGGCGGTGACGTGGCGGACCAGCACGCCCGGGGCCAGCTCGACCGTCGGCGCGTCGTCCGAGCAGATCGACCGGGTGAACACCTCGACCTCGATGTTGAGGTCGGCCAGGCGCTTGGCCAGCTCCACGATGTAGACGTTCATCCCGCCGGCGTCCCCGGTGCCGGGCTGGTGCAGCGGCGAGGTGTGGACGCTCAGCATGGCTATCCGGCGCGGGCGGCGGCGGCCGGGGACGAGCGACTGGAGCCGGCCGCGCGCGGGGGCGGCGGGCTGGGCCCGGCGTACCGAACGGACGGGGTGCTGGATCACCTGGCTGAAGCCTCCTCTGTGCGGCCCGTCGAGGCGGTCCGCGCCGGGCCGCCCGTTGTCCGGTGTGCGCAGCCCCGTCCGGGCACACATCACCATCAGGGTGCCAACCACACGGACCGCGCCCGGCATTCCCGCCCCGGCCCACCGGCCGGAACGGCCGCCATCGCCCCAGGTCAGCACGGTGCCGTCGGCGACCCGACTACCCTTCTGGGCATGGCTGCCTCCTTCGACCCCGCTCCCGCCGCGCCCGCCCGCGGACGGACCGGGCGCCCGGTCGGGACGGTCACCCGGGGCACCACCAACACCAACCGGCTGCGCCGGATGGACCGCTGGATCGCCCACACCCTCGGCCGCGAGCTGCGCGCCGCCGGGCGGCCGCCGGTCGCGGTGGACCTCGGCTACGGCGCCGCGCCGTGGACCGCCGTCGAACTGGCCGGACGGCTGCGCACGGTGCGGCCGGACGTCCGGGTGGTCGGGATCGAGATCGAGCCGGAGCGGGTCGCCGCCGCGCTGCCGTACGCCGAGCCGCCGCTGCTCACCTTCCGGCGCGGGGGCTTCGAGGTGCCGCTGGACGGCGGCGGGCCGGCCCAGCTGATCCGGGCCGCGAACGTGCTGCGGCAGTACGACGAGGCGGCGGTCGCCGGGGTGTGGGAGCGGCTGTGCGCGCGGCTCGCCCCGGACGGGCTGCTGGTCGAGGGCACCTGCGACGAGATCGGGCGGCGGCACGTCTGGGTCGCGCTCGGCCCGGAGGGGCCCCGGACGGTGACCTTCGCGGCCCGGCTCGGCGGCCTGGGCCAGCCCTCCGACCTGGCCGAGCGGCTGCCGAAGGCGCTGATCCACCACAACGTGCCGGGGCGGCCCGTGCACGCCTTCCTGGCCGACTTCGACCGGGCCTGGGCGGCGGCCGCGCCGTACGGGGCGTTCGGGGCGCGGCAGCGCTGGGTGGCGGCCTGCACGGCGCTGGCGGGCAGCTGGCCGCTGGTGGACGCGCGCGGGCGGTGGCGGCAGGGCGAGGTCACGGTTCCCTGGTCGGCGCTCGCGCCGTAGCCGATGTGGCCGTCGTGGCCGCCGTGCGGGCGGTGCGCGCCGGGAGCCGGTGAGCGATTCGATACGTTCACTCGAACGAGTTATCGAATATCTCTGGCGTGTTGACGCCCCGACGCGCCACGATGGTCCCGCCCTCAGACCTCCGCCCTCAGACCTCCCGGCCGAACAGCTCCCGCCGGGCCCGCTCGAACACCCCGTACATCTCCGACCCGAACAGCACGAACCGCACCTCCGCCAGCTCCGCGCCCGCCTCCGCGTCACCGCCGTCCAGCACCTCCGCGACGGTGCCGAGCGCGATCCGGGCCGCGTCCGCCGGCGGCCAGCCGTAGATCCCGGCCGACACCGCCGGGAAGGCCACCGTGCGCGCGCCGAGCCCCGCCGCGGCGCGCAGCGACTCGCGATAGCAGGAGGCCAGCAGCTCCGCCCGCTCCTCGTACTCCTCCGCCCGGTACACCGGCCCGACGGTGTGCACCACCCACCGGGCGGGCAGCCGTCCGGCCGTCGTCACCACCGCCCGACCGGTGGGCAGCCCCTTGCCCCAGTGCGAGGCGCGCAGCCGGCGGCACTCCTCCAGGACCTGCGGTCCGCCCTTGCGGTGGATCGCGCCGTCCACCCCACCACCGCCCAGCAGGGACGAGTTGGCGGCGTTCACCACGACGTCCACCGGCTGTTCCGTGATGTCACCCTCCACCAGAGTGATCCGCGCAACCATCGCCCTCTCCCCTTTCCCGGAGCCGCCCGGCAGCCCTTCCGGCAGCCACCCGACGGAGCCCGGGTGCTCGTCCGAGTCCAGTCACCACACCACCACCGGCGTGGCAATAGCCACAACGGCGCCGGTCGGCCAGAGAAATCCCCGGAGATCACGTTATGGTCGCGAGAAGTTCCCCGACGCGCGGTGCCAGGCGGGCACTGCGGACGGACGTCGACCGTTACGCAGTCGGGGAAAGGGAGGAACCACCGATGCCCGCAACGGGAGACGGGCGGGCACCTGGTGCCGCGGGCCTGCCGGGCGCCCATGACGGCGCCCCCGTCGGTCATGCCCGAAGCCGCGTCACGACCGGACCGGCCTCGGCGGCTCCCCCGATACCCCACCCCCGCTCGCGGGCCGCGCACGCCTCCCACCCGTCCCACATCTCCGACCCGGGCGGCCCGGCGGCGGACGGACCGGCCGACGGCGCCCCGCTGCGACTGCTGGTCATCGAGGACGACGCCTCGGACGCCCAGCTGATCAAGGCGGCGGTGGCCGACAGCGGCACCTCGATCGAGATCCACTGGGCCCGCGGCCTGGACCAGGCCACCGAACTGCTCGCCCCGCCCGTGAACTGGGCCCGGCGCGGGCGCTCCCGCACCCCCGAGTTCGGCTGCGTACTGCTCGACCTCGCCGCGCCCGCCGACCTGCCGCACCCGACCGACTCCTCGGACGGGCTGGAGGGCCTGCACGAGCTGCTCCGGCGGGCCCCGCACACCCCGGTCGTGGTGCTCACCGACGCCGCCGGGGCCGAACTCGGGGCGGCCGCCGTCGCCGCCGGCGCCCAGGACTTCCTGCTCAAGCACGAGACGGACGGCCCGCTGCTCGCCCGCGCCCTGCGCTACGCCGTCGAGCGCAAGCGCGCCGACGAGTCCCAGCGCCGCCTGGTCGAGGCCGAGTTGCGCGGCCAGGAGAACGCCCGCCTCCAGCGCCACCTGCTGCCCACCCCGCTGCTCGACGGCGCCGGGCTCTCCTTCACCCGGCGCTACCGCCCCGGCCGCCGCCGCGCACTGCTCGGCGGCGACTTCTACGACGCCGTGCGCACCGACGACGGCGCCGTCCACGTCGTGATCGGCGACGTCTGCGGCCACGGCCCGGACGAGGCCGCGCTCGGCGTCGCGCTCCGGATAGCGTGGCGCACCCTGGTCTTCGCGGGCCTCACCGGCGAGACCCTGCTCACCACCCTCCAGCACGTGCTGGAGCACGAACGGCGCAGCGACGAGATCTTCGCGACGCTCTGCATGCTGGTCATCGAGCCCGGCGGCCCCGGCAGCGGCCTCGACTCGCTCGGCACCGGCGAGCGGGCCCGGCTCTACCTCGCCGGGCACCCGGCGCCGCTGCTGCTCGGCCGGGACCACGAGCCGATCACCCTGCCCGCCGACCTCGCCGGGCCCGCGCTCGGCCTGCTTCCGTGCCACGACGGGCAGTCCGCCTGGCCCGCCCACGAGGTCGAACTGCGGGCCGGCTGGCGGCTGTTGCTCTACACCGACGGACTGATCGAGGGCCGGGTCGGGGCCGGATCGCGCCGGCTGGGCCAGGACGGGCTCGCGGACCTGATCGGCGACCACCAGTCCGCCGGACTGACCCGGGGGCGGCTGATCGACAGCGCCATCGCCGAGGTCGAGGAGCTGAACGGCGGCGCGCTGACCGACGACGTCGCGGTGCTGCTGCTGGAGCGCAACCCGGTGCAGCTGATCCTCGGCTGATCCCCGGCCGAGGGACGCGCGGACGGGCGCGGAAGCGGTCGACGAAGAACGAGGGCGGACAACGCGACGGCCCGGGCGGGTGAACTCCCCGTCCGGGCCGTCGTGTTGTCGGCTGCCGCTCCTACCAGGGGCCGTACGGCCCGGTGTTGCTCCGACCGCCCCGACCGCCGCTGCCGCCGGTCAGCGCCCGGATCGCCGGGCGGACGTCCACCACGTAGACGATCGAGGCGACCAGGCCGGCCAGGGTGCCGATGCCGGTGAAGAAGTTCACCCCGAACAGGAAGTCCCAGCCGAAGGAGATCGCCAGGATCGCCACCCAGAAGCCCTTGGTCTTCTTGTCGGCCGCCCGGTAGGCGTCCTCCCGGCGGGTGACCGCGTCGGCCAGGGCGAACAGCTTGTAGGCGAGGATGGCGATGGTCGCCCACCAGATCGGGTTCAGGTAGGAAAAGGCCAGAATCTGCAACACTCCGACCATTTCGATCTCCTCTGCTCTCGACTCCGGCGCTGCGACCGCTGCCCATCCTGGCACGACGACCGTCCGCGACGGGCTCAACGTCCCGTGGTCACCGGATGTGCCCCACGGGGTACGGGGGCGTGTCGGGCACGCCCCGGGTCACTCCGCGGCGTCGGCGGCGCCCTTGCGGGCCCGCGCGGACTTCTTCGGGGCGGGCTCGGCGTCGACCTCCGCGAGCTCCGAGACCTCCACGACCTCCGCCACCGGCTCGGCCTCGACCAGCTCCGCGGCCGGCTCGGGCCGCTCGGCCTCGTCCGGTGTACCCGGGCGGGCCTTGTCCACCACGACCTTGCCGCGCTCGGCCAGCTCGTCGTACGTCTCCTTGGCCTTCACCGCCAGCTCGACCGCGCGGGCCACCTGCTGCAGGGCGAAGCCCTGGGCCCGCTCCTGCAGGGCCTTGAGGTCGGTCGGCAGGGTGGTGACGGTCTCGGTGACCTTGGCCTGCGCCCCGGTCAGCAGCGACTGCGCCTCCTGGAGCCTGGCGGTCGCCTTCTCCTGCGCACCCTTGCGGTCCGCCGCCAGCGCCTCGACCCGGCCCGGCACCTCGCGCAGCTTCTCGTACGCGAGGTCTCCGGCGCCGGCCAGGGCGTACAGCGGGGTCGGGTCGCCGAGGGTCTTCTTGATCTCGTCGGTGATGGGCATGGTTACCGGTCCTCCCGGTGGGTGTTCTGGGTGGCTGGGCCGTCGGCCGTCGGCTTGGGAGCCGACGACGCGTTCTCCTTGAGGAAGGCGTCGTAGACCGCGAGCAGGGCCTGCTTCTGCTGCTCGTTGATCAGCGGATCGGCCAGGATCGAGGCCCGCAGCTCCAGGCCCTCGCCCCGCCGCTCCTCCAGGATCCCGGCCTGGACGTACAGCGTCTCCGCCGAGATCCGCAGCGCCTTGGCGATCTGCTGGAGGATCTCCGCGCTCGGCTTGCGCAGCCCGCGCTCGATCTGGCTGAGGTACGGGTTGGACACGCCGGCGGCCTCCGCCAGCTGCCGCAGCGAGTACTGGGCGTTGCGGCGCTGCTCGCGGATGTACTCGCCCAGCGAGCCGACGTTCAGTGAGGCCATGCGGACAGCCTGCAACACCCTGCTTGCAAATGCAAGCAGGGTGCTAGCGGCAGCAAACGGGCCCTGCCGGGAGACCGACCGGGTGGGCGGGCCGGGGCCGGGGGTCAGGCCAGGTGGGCGAGGAGGAGCTCGATGAGCCGTTCGGGGGTGCGCAGCGGGAGGTAGTGGTCGGCGTCCGGGACGAGGTGGCCGCGGGCGCCGGGGATGTCGGCGGCGAGCCGCCGGGCGATCGCCGCGATCTCCGGGTGGTCGCGGTCGCCGTGGACGACCAGGGTGGGCGCGGTGACGGTGCCGAGGAGCGGTTCGGCCGCCCGGGCCGGCGCGCCCGCGAGGTGGTGCTCGCTGACGATCCGGCGGGCCGCGTTCTCCTCGACCATCGTCGCGACCAGCTCGCCGCCCGGCGCGTCGCGGCCCATGGCGGCCCAGACGGAGAGCTCCAGTTCGGCCAGCGCCGCCGTGTCGCCCCGGCGCCGGGCCTCGGCGTAGGCGGTGGTCTCCGGGGACGGCGGCCAGTCGTGGCCGCTGACCGAGGCGCCGACCAGGCCGAGCGCGGCGACCCGGCCGGGGTGGGCGAGGGCGAAGTCCAGCGCGGTCTCCCCGCCCATGCTCAGGCCGACCAGCGCGGCGCGGCGCAGACCGAAGTGGTCCAGGACGGCGAGCAGGTCCGCGACGTCGTCGAAGGCCCGCTCCGGCGCGGCGGACCGGCCGAGGCCGCGGGCGTCGTAGCGGATCACGTCGTGGTGCCGGGACAGCGCCGGGGCGACGGCGTCCCACAACCGGGAGTCCATGCCGGAGCCGTGCAGCAGGACCACCGGGCTGCCGGTGCCGCGGCGCTCCGCCCACAGCCGGCCGCCGCCGGGGGCCGGGACGTGGACCTCGGAGGCGCGGGGATCGGGGTGCGGGCTCATGCGGTGATCCTTCCAGAGCCCGCGTCAGGCCCGGCCGGTCAAGCCGGTCAGGCCGCGGCCGTCAGGCGGTCAGGCGGTCAGGCGGACTCGGGCAGCCGGACGGGCATCAGGACCGAGAAGGTGCCCGCCCGCCCGGGGGTGCGGACGGCCAACGGGGCGATCGGGCCGCCGAGTTCGAGGAGCAGCTGTCCGGGCCGCCCGGCGTCGAGGGCGTCGAGCAGGAAGTCCCGGTTGACGGCCAGTCGGTAGCCCTCGGGGGCCGGGTCGTCGGCGACCGTCAGGCTTCCGTCCCCGGCCAGGGTCAGGACGGTGACCTCGCAGTCGGCGCCGTCCGGGCCGGAGGGCAGGGTGCGGGTGGCGCCGGTCTCGACGGCGGCGCGCAGGTCGGCGGCGGACAGGGTGATCCGGTGCTCCGGTTCGAGCCGGGTGACGGCCCGGTGGTCGGGGTAGTCGACGTCCAACGCGACGCCCTCGATGCGGTGCTCCCCGACCTCGGCCCGGACCGGTCCGTCCCCGAGGGTGAGCGCCACCTCGGCCGGGCCCGCGCCGAGCAGTGCGCGCAGCGCGTCCACCAGCGCGGTCGGGACGACCGTGCCGGCCACCGGCTGCTCGGGCGTGTCGCCGGTGGCGGGCACCTCGGCGAGGGCCATCCGGTAGCGGTCGGTGGCGACCAGGCGCAGCACCGGTCCGTCCGGTTCGAAGAGCACGCCGGCGAGCGAGGGCAGCTCCGGGCGCCCGCAGACCGCGAAGCGGACCGCGTCCAGGGCGGCCGCGAGCTCCTCGGCCGGGACGGTGAGCCGGAGTCCGGCGGGGGTGGTGGTCATCGGCTGCTCCCTCTGGTCGATCATCGCGTGGATCAGGGAGAGCTCGCGGCGGGCGTCGGCGAGGCCGTCCTCCAGCCGGCGCAGGTGTGCGTCGAGCACCTGCCGGGCCCCGCCGCTGCCGGGCGCGGCGCCGAGCACGGCGCGGATGCCGGCCAGCGGCAGGCCGACCCGGCGCAGCCGGGCCAGCAGCCGGGCGTCGGCGAGCTGGCCGGGCCGGTACCAGCGGTAGCCGGTCTGCGGGTCCACCCAGGCGGGGGTGAGCACCTCGGCGCCGTCGTAGTAGCGCAGGGTGCCGACGCCCAGGCCGCTGGCGCGGGCCAGTTCGCCGATGCTGTGCAGCTCGCTCTCCATGCCGGTGACTCTGCGGGCTCGACCTGGTCGAGGGTCAAGCCGGGCCGGAGCGGTCGGCGCTGCCGTCGGCGCCGGGAGCGGGGGCCGGGCCGGCCAGGTGGGCCAGCTTGTGCCGGTTGCGGACCGCCCGGATCTCGGAGATCCGCACGGCGCCGTCGGGCTGCTCGGCGAACTCGAAGACGGTGACGGAGTCGACCGCGCCGTCCACGGTGACCAGCACGCCGGGCACGCCGTTGACCAGCACCGGACGGACACCGGCCCCCTCGCCCAGCCGGCGGAGCACCCCGAGGACGAAGCGGGCGACGTTGTCGGCGCCGGTGACCGGCCGCAGCGCGGCGCTGATCACCCCGCCGCCGTCCGTCCAACTGGTGACGTCGGGGGCGAGCAGTTCCAGCATCCGGTTGAGGTCGCCGCCGACGCAGGCCGACAGGAACTCGTCGGTGGCGCGGCGGCGCAGCTCGGGCGGGGCGTCGTAGCGCGGCCGGCGGGCGCGCACGTGCGCCCGGGCCCGGCTGCCGACCTGGCGGCAGGCGGCCTCGGTGCGGTCCAGGGCCTCGGCGATCTCCTGGTAGGAGAAACCGAAGGCCTCCTTGAGCACGAACACCGCCCGCTCCAGCGGGGACAGGCTCTCCAGCACCACCAGCAGGGCGACCGAGACGGTCTCGGCCCGCTCGACGCCGTCGGTCGCGTCCGGCTCGGCGACCAGCGGCTCGGGCAGCCAGGGGCCGACGTAGGACTCGCGGCGGACGGCGGCCGAGTCCAGCTTGTTGAGGGCGAGGTTGGTGACCGTACGGGCCAGGAAGCCGCCGGGACTGGCGACCGGGCCGGTGACGCCGCTCCAGCGCAGCCAGGTGTCCTGGACCAGGTCCTCGGCGTCGGCGACGCTGCCGAGCATCCGGTAGGCGATGCCGAAGACCGTCCGCCGGTGCCGCTCGAAGTCGGCCAGCCGGGGGTCGGTCGGCCCGGTCGCGCTGGTCTGCCCGGCTTCACCGGCCGGCCCGGTCTCGTGGGTGTCGGTCACCCGCGCGACGCTACCGCACGGTAGTCGTCGCGCTCAGCTCCGGAAGGCCTCGTAGGCGGGGGCCAGCACGGCGGAGAGGTCGCGGCCGTACGCGGTGATGCCGGAGCGGCCGAGGCGGCGCAGCGAGGGCTCCTCCGGGCCGTCCTCCTCCTCCGCCGGGGCGGGGCTCAGGGTGAAGTCGCCGCGCCAGTAGGCGGCGACGTTGACCACGGGCGGTCTCGGTTCGTCGGTCACACGTCCTCCTCGGTGCCGGAACCGGTCATAGGTCCTCCTCGGCCACGGCGTCCTCCCGGGTGAGGGCGACCAGTTCGCGCAGTGCGTCGACCGGCAGGTCGGTGAGCCAGCGCTCCCCCTCCCCCATCACCGCCTCGGCCAACGAGCGTTTGGCGGTGAGGAGTTCGTCGATCCGCTCCTCGACGGTGCCGACGCAGACCAGTCGGCGGACCTGGACGTCCCGGCGCTGGCCGATCCGGAAGGCGCGGTCGGTGGCCTGCTCCTCGACCGCCGGGTTCCACCAGCGGTCCAGGTGGATCACCTGGTTGGCGGCGGTCAGGTTGAGGCCGGTGCCGCCGGCCCGCAGCGAGAGCAGGAACACCCGCGGCCCGTCCGGGGACTGGAAGCGGTCGACCAGCTCCTCGCGGCGCGCCCGGGCCAGGCCGCCGTGCAGGTAGAGCACCTCCTCGCCGAGCCTGCGCTCCAGGTACGGGCGGAGCATCGCGCCGAACTCGGCGTACTGGGTGAAGACCAGCGTCCGGTCGCCCTCGGCCAGCGCCTCCTCCAGCAGTTCGGCCAGCCGGGCGACCTTGCCCGAACGCCCGGCCACCGCCGAGCCGTCGTGCAGCAGTTGGGCCGGGTGGTTGCAGACCTGCTTGAGCTTGCCGATCGAGGCCAGCACCGTGCCGCGCCGCTCCACGCCCCGGATGCCCTCGACCCGCCGCAGCAGGTCGGCGACCACGGCCTGGTAGAGGCCGGCCTGCTCGGCGGTGAGGTTGCACCAGACGGTCATCTCCTGCTTGGCGGGCAGCTCGGCCGCCACCGCCGGGTCGGACTTGACTCGGCGCAGCACGAACGGGGCGGTGCGGCGCAGGAGTTCGGCGGTGCGCTCGGGGTTGCGGTGCAGCTCGACCGGGATCGCGTAGCGCTCCTTGAAGCGCTCGGCCGGGCCGAGCAGGCCGGGGTTGGCGAAGTCCAGGACGGCGTGCAGTTCGGCGAGCCGGTTCTCCACCGGGGTGCCGGTGAGGGCGATCCGGTGCCGGGTGACGGGCAGTGACCGGATCGCCCGGGACTGCGCGGTGCCGGTGTTCTTGATGTGCTGGGCCTCGTCGGCGACCACCCGGCGCCAGCGGATCGCGCGCAGGGCGGCGAGGTCGCGCTGGACCAGCCCGTAGGTGGTGATGACCAGGTCCACGCCCCGTACGGCTTCGGCGAGCTGCTCCGCGCCGAGGCGGCCGGCCCCGTGGTGGACGTACCGTCGCAGGCCGGGGGCGAAGCGCTCGGCCTCGCGCTGCCAGTTGCCGACCAGGGACATCGGGCAGACCAGCAGGGTCGGGCCGGCGGCGCCACCGGGCCGTTCGGAGGCCCTCCCGGAGGCCCTCCCGGAGGCCTTCTCGGAGGCCTGCTCGGGGACCTTCTCGGAGGCCTTCTCCGCGGCCAGCAGGGCGAGGGTCTGGACGGTCTTGCCGAGGCCCATGTCGTCCGCCAGCACGGCGCCGAGGCCGAGCCCGGACATGGTCCGCAGCCAGGCCAGCCCGCGCTCCTGGTACGGGCGCAGCTCGGCCCGGAAGTCCGGCGGCAGCTCCGGCGCCACCGCGGCGCCGCCCCGCCCGGCGAGCAGGTCGCCGAGCGGGCCGTCCGCGCGCACCGAGGTGACCGGCAGCCCGGCGACCGTCGCATCCGGGTCGAGGGCGAGCCGGAGCAGTTCGGTGGCGGCGAGCACGCCGTCGCGCCGGTCGGCGAGGAAGGCGAGGGCGGCGGCGATCTGGGCCGGGTCGGCCTCCAGCCAGGTGCCGCGCACCCGGACCAACCCCTGCTTGGCGGCGGCGAGTTCGGCCAGTTCGTGCTCGGTGAGCGGTTCCCCCTCCGGGCCGAGCGCGGCCTGCCACCGGAAGGCGACCACGGCGTCCCGGTCCACCTGGCTGGTGACCGCGAGGGTGCCGGGCGCGGGCGGGGTGGTGGCGCGCAGGGCGAGCCCGAGCCGGGGGCGGCGGCGCCACCAGGCGGGCAGCAGCACCCCGAAGCCGCCCTCGGCGAGGGCGGGCGCGGCGGTGCGCAGGAAGTCCAGCGCACCGGCCCGGTCGAGCGGCAGGGCGGACGGGCGGGAGCGGTGGCGCAGCCCGTCCAGGGCGGGCCAGCGGTGGGCGGCGCGGGCGAGTTCGGCGACCAGGACGTCGACCGGGTCGGCGGCCTTGCGGGCGAGCGCGGCGTGGGCGGCGCCGCCCTCGTGCAGGTCGGCGGCGCGGACCAGCAGGGAGGGCTCGTCCACGGCCTGGAGCAGGAACTCCAGCCGCCAGGCGTCGTCGGAGGGGCGGCCCTCGGGGTCGTCCGCGTCGGGGCCGAGCGGCTCGACCAGGCGGAAGCAGAGCCGCAGCGCCGGGTCGACGGGCTCGGCGGCGGCGTACCAGGCGCCGAGCCGGCGGCGCAGTTCGGCGACCTCCCCGGCCGGGGCGCCGTCGATCGCGCCGTCGGGGGTGGCGAGGGCGTGCAGCCAGCGCTCGGCGACGGCCTCCCCCGGCGCGGGGAAGGGGGTGTCCGCCAGTGCGGCGCGCGCCTCGGCGTCCACCAGCGCGCCCAGGGCGGCGCCCAGCAGCGCCTCGCCGCTGCCGGGGCCGTGCGGCCACTCCCCCAGCAGGACGGGCGGGCAGCCGGCGGCCAGGGCGGCGGCCTCGCGGCGCCCGGCCGGGGTGGGGTCGGGCCGCCACCGGGCCCGCGGCCGGCCGTCGGCGGCGGTCACGGGCAGCGGCAGCACCCGGCCCCGGCCGACCGTCCGCCAGGCGAGGTCGTGCACCCCGGTGAGCCAGCGCAGCGAGGGGCCGTGGACCACCTCGACCCGTCCGGCGCCGGGCAGGTCGGTGCCGGTGACGGCCCAGACCGGGTCGAAGACCTCGCCGAGCAGCTGGGCGGCGGCCCCGGCGTCGAAGAGCAGTGCCGGCACGCGCCAGGGGGTGAGCACGGCGCCGCCGCGCGGCGGGGTGACCGGCAGGTCGGGCGAGGGCGCGGGGGCGGTGCCGACGGTGGGCAGCAGCAGGGTGGCCCAGCGCTCGGGGGCCTGGCCGGCGAGCCAGCCGAGGCCCGGGCCGATGCCGCCGAGCACGGCGGCCAGCTCGCCGGCCGGGCAGGCGTAGGGGTGGGCGCGCGGGGCGGGCCGGTCGGGGTGCGGCTCGGGGGCGCCGGGGTGGGCGCGGGCGTCCTCGGCCCAGAGCGCCAGCCGCCCGTCCGCCCGCCAGAGCGCGTGCAGGACGAACATCGGGGGCCTTCCGGGCGGGGTGGGAACCGTTCTTCGCAGCCTAGCCGGGAGGGCCGACAGGACCGGTCCGCTGAGCCGTTCGGGGGAAGCCCGGACGCCATGGTTGAAAGTTGAACGAAGTTGTCCTACGCTGGAGCCAACAAGTTGAAGCCTAAACAACTGGCTTCGAACCAAGGAGGAAGCCATGGGCCTGTTCAACCGCACCAAGACCGTCACCGCCCCCGCCGCGGCCACCGTCCGGACCCCGGCCGGCCCGGACCTCGCCCACCTGACCGGCGACTGGACGATCGACACCACGCACAGCGAGATCGGCTTCTCGGTCCGCCACGCGATGGTCACCAACGTCAAGGGCCGCTTCACCGAGTACGACGGCGCGCTGCACCTGGACGGGACCCACCCGGGCAACTCCACGGCCGAGCTGGTGATCAAGGTCGCGAGCGTCGACACCAACCAGGCCCAGCGCGACGAGCACCTGCGCACCGGCGACTTCTTCGCCGCCGACGCCCACCCGGAGATCCGCTTCCGCAGCACCTCCGCCCAGCTGGTCGGCGGCGACTCGTACCGGATGACCGGCGACCTCACCATCAAGGGCACCACCCGCCCGGTCGTGCTCGACCTGGAGTACACCGGCAGCGCCACCGACGCGTACGGCGCCGACCGGGTCGGCTTCGAGGGCAAGGCCGTCCTCGACCGCACCGAGTTCGGCCTGACCTACAACGCCGCGCTGGAGACCGGTGGCGTGCTGATCGGCGAGAAGGTCAAGCTCAGCTTCGAGATCTCCGCCGTCAAGGCGGCCTGAGCCGGCCGTCCCCGTCACGGGTCGCCCCCGTCGCGGCCGGCCTCGCCCCGTCGCGGGCCGCCCCCTGAGCACCGTCCCTGCCCCTCCCCCCCGGGGGCAGGGGCGGTTTTCGCCTATCCCGGGGGCAGCAGCGCCGCGTCCGCCGCGGGGAGCCAGCTGCCCGGCGGGCGGCGCAGCCAGCCCTCGGCCGCGCCGAGCTCGTCCGCCGCCGCGGCCAGCGCCCGCAGCCCCGGGTGACGCTCGCCGGGCCGGTGCACCAGGCTGACCAGGGTCAGCGGCACCGGCTCCACCAGCGGCACGTTCACCGTCCCCGGCATCCGCGGACCGCCGACCGTGGTCAGCATCGGATCGCCGTGCCGGACCAGGTAGCGGGCGGTCTCGTCCACGCCGACCGGCGGCGCGTACGGCGCGGCCGCCGTCAGGCCGTGCTCGCGCAGCAGCCGGGTGCCGAGGTCGGCCCACTCGGTGGTGGCCGGGTTGCCCACGCAGACGTCGACGGGGTGCCCGACCAGGTCCGACAGGCGCAGCGCGGCGCGGCCGGCCAGCGGATGGGTGTCCGCCATCATCACCGAGACCCGCTCCAACCGCACCGGCAGCTGGACGAGTTGACCGCGCACCGGGGCGGGCAGTCCGGCGAAGCGCCCGAAGGAGGCGTCCAGCCGGTGGGCCAGGAGCTCGGCGGCGGCCGCGGCCAGCCCACCGTGGAAGCGGGCCAGCAGTTCGCCCTCCGGCCAGGCGGCGCGGGCCCGTTCGAGCACCCGGTCGGCGGCGAGGTCCGGGCCGTTGACGTCGCTGTTGAGGTCGAGCAGCAGCGGCCGGGCGGCGGCCCCGGCCCCGGTCGCCGCCTCGGCGAGGATCTCGTCGTGCAGGGCGAGGAACCGGCGCGCCCGGGGCAGCAACCGCCGCCCGGCCGGGGTGAGTTCGACGCTGCGGGTGGTGCGGGTGAACAGCGCGTCGCCGAGCAGCCCCTCCAGGGTCCGGACGTCCCGGCTGAGCGCCTGCTGGGCGGTGTGCAGCCGCTCGGCGGCCCGGCCGAAGTGCAGGGTCTCGGCGGTCGCGACGAAGCCGCGGAGCAGACGGGGGTGCAGGTCACGGGGCATGGGCGGCAGATTAACAACAGGGTGTTGTGAGTGCGGCGAAACAGGTGTTGGACGGCCGCCCGCCGCCGGCACCAGGCTGGGGGCACCCCCTTCCCACCTGCTCACAGGAGCCCGATGCCCTCGCGCGCCCTCCTCACCTCCTACCGACGGCTGTTCGCGGCCCCCGGCGCCGTCGCCTTCACCCTGACCGGACTACTCGGCCGGCTGGCGCTGTCGATGAACGGCGTCGCACTGGTGGTGCTGCTCTCCGAACGGCGCGGCTCGTACGGGCTGGCCGGGGCGGTCTCGGCGACCGGGCTGGTCACCGGCGCGATCGGGATGCCGCTGATCGGACGGCTGGTGGACCGGTACGGGCAGGCGCGGGTGACGGTACCGGCCGCGCTGTACAACGCCGTTCCGCTGACCGGCCTGCTGCTCGGCGTCCGGCTCGGCGCACCCGACTGGACGCTCCTCCTCTGCTCCGCGGCCTGGGCGGCGGCGCCCAACCTCGGCGGCATGGCCCGCTCCCGCTGGGCGCACCTGCACCGGGACGACCCGGCCGCCCGGCACCTGGCCAACTCCTTCGAGCAGGCGCTGGACGAACTCTGCTTCATGGCCGGACCGGTGCTCGCGATGGTGCTCTGCACCACGTTCGCCCCGGAGGCCGGACTGGTCACCGCCGGTGCCCTCGGCACCACCGGCGCCCTGCTGTTCGCCGCCCAGCGGCGCACCGAACCGCCGCTGCCGCCGCCCGTCCCGGCCGGCTCTGTCGGCTCGGCCGACTCGGCCGGTTCCCCGCTGCGGGTGCCCGGGCTGCGGGTGCTGGTGCTGACCTTCTTGGCGACCGGCATGGTCTTCGGCGCGACCGAGATCACCACCGTGGCGTACGCCGACGCGCTCGGCCACAAGGCGTCGGCCGGCCTGCTGCTGGCCCTGGTCGCGGCCGGCTCCTGCCTGGCGGGGCTGCTGTTCGGACTGCTGGCCCCGCGTCGGGCGCCGGGCCCGCGCTTCCTGCTCGGCGCCACGGCGATGGCCGCGGTGCTGCTGCTGCCGCTCGCCGCCGGACTGGGCGGGGCCGGTCTCGGACTGCTCGGCGTGGCGCTGTTCGCGGCCGGCACCGCCACCGCGCCGACCATGGTGACGGGAATGACGCTGGTCCAGGAGCTTCTGCCGCGGCGGCAGTTCAACGAGGGGATGGCGATGGCGGTGTCCGGCATCGTGGTCGGCATCTCGGCGGGGGCGGCGCTCGCCGGGGCGGTCGCCGAGCGGGCCGCTCCGGGCACCGGCTACGCCCTGCCCGCCGCGGCCGCCGGGCTCGCGCTGCTGATCGCGCTGGCGGGGCGGCGGCACCTGGCGACGCCGGGCGGCGCCTCGGGCCCCGGCTCGGACGGTGCGTCGGACGGTGCATCAGGTGCGGCGAGTACGGCGGGTTCGGCGACGGCGGATAATTCCGAGCGGATTGTCAGTGCCTCCCTCTAACGTCGAGGCATGGAGGAAATCACCTACGTCCGAGGCGATGCCACCACGCCGCACGGCAAGGGCGTGAAGGTGATCGCGCACGTCTGCAACGACCTCGGCGGCTGGGGCAAGGGCTTCGTGCTCGCGCTCTCCAGACGCTGGCCCGAGCCGGAGGCGGCGTACCGGCGCTGGCACCGGGAGCGGGCGACGAACGACTTCGGGCTCGGCGCCGTCCAGCTGGTGCGGGTCGATCCGCACGTCTGGGTGGCCAATCTGGTCGGCCAGCGCGGCATCCGGACGGGGCGCTCCACCGGGGTGCCCGTGCGGTACGAGGCGATCGACACCGGGCTGGACGCGCTGGGCGGGCACGCGCTCCGGCTCGGCGCCTCCGTCCACATGCCGCGGATCGGCTGCGGTCTGGCGGGCGGGCGCTGGGAGCGGGTCGAGCCGCTGGTCACCGCCCGGCTGACGGACCGGGGCGTCCCGGTGACGGTCTACGACTTCGACTGACCGGGCCGCTCCGGCGCCGCTTCCACGTCCACCGACCCGTTCCTACTGATCCGTTCCCATCGGTCCGTTCCTACCGGTCCGCCGGCTCCGGCCGGTCGGCCCCGGTCGCCACGCGCTCGGCCGGCCAGGCGTACACGTACTCGGGCAGCAGGAATCCGCCGGGGAACTCCCCCTCCTGCGCCCGGACCCGCTCGGCACCCTCGCGCTCGTAGAAGGCGATCGCGCGGGTGTTGTCCCGCAGCACCTCCAGGGAGAGTGCGGCCCCGGGGTGCCGCTCGGCGACATGGGCGCGGCCCGCGGTCAGCAGCTCGCGGCCGATGCCGCCCCCGTTCAGGCCGGGGCGCACGTGCAGGTTGTCGATCAGCACCCCGCCGTCCGGCTGCGGGACGAGGTAGATGAACCCGACCACCGCACCGGCCCGTTCGGCGATCAGGAGCTCGGGCGTGTTCTCCGGCTCCCCGTAGTCGGCGTCCAGGCGCAGTTCCCACAGCTCGCGCCGCTGGGCCGCCATCCCGTCGCCCAGCCCCTCCGCCGGGACGATCCCCCGGTAGGTGGTGCGCCAGCTGTGGGCGTGCAGCTCGGCGACGGCCTCGGCGTCCCGCACTCCGCCGCGCCGAATGACGATCTGTCCTGAACTGATCATGTGACCAGCCTCCCACAGAGATGGAGTTGAACATGTTCAACCGAAGCGTCTACAGTTCCACTCAGCTTTTGAACGCGTTCGAAATTCGGGGGGTCATCGTGGTACCGGGTGCGGAGGGGGCATCCGGTGCCACGAACACCGACACCGGATGGAACGTCGTCTCCGGCTAGGCTCGTCCTCGTGGACGACCTGGCAGCGACGAACCGAACGGACGGCGGGAACGGCACGGCCGGGGCTCCGGCCGTGCCCGGACCGGAGGGCGGCCCCGCACCGGAGGGCGGGCCCCTGCCCGGCGGCCGGGCCCAGCCGAAGACCGACAAGAGTGAGGCGACCCGTGCCCTGATCCTGGAGACGGCCATGCGGCTGTTCCAGGAACGGGGCTACGAGAAGACCACCATGCGCGCCATCGCCACCGAGGCCGGCGTCTCGGTGGGCAACGCCTACTACTACTTCTCGGCGAAGGAATTCCTGATCCAGGGGTTCTACGACCGGATGACCTACGAGCACGCGGCCGACGCCAGGCGCCGGATGGCCCACACCCCGGACTTCTCCGAGCGGCTGCGGATCGCGCTGGACTCCTGGCTCGACACGGCCGCGCCGTACCACGAGTTCTCCGCGCAGTTCTTCCGCACCGCCGCCGACCCGACCAGCTCGCTGAGCCCGTTCTCCAACGAGTCCCACCCGGCCCGGGCGACGGCGGTCGAGCTGTTCCGCGACGTCCTCCAGGGCTCGGAGCTGGCGCCCAAGCTGGACGCCGAACTGGTCGAGCTGCTGCCGGACGTGCTCTGGCTCTACCTGATGATCGTGGTGCTGTACTGGGTCTTCGACCGCACCCCGGACACCGAGCGGACCAGGGAGTTCGTCCGGCGCTCGACGCCGCTCGCGGCGCGGATGATCAACCTGTCCCGCTACCGGGTCTTCCGGCCAATCGTCCGCGACGCCAAGGGTCTGATCCAGGACTTCATCCTGCCCACCATCGGCAAGGCGGCGGTCAAGTAGCACCCGCCCCGGCCACGGACGGAACGCTCCGGCCGGGCACTCCCCCACCGGGAGTGCCCGGCCGGATGCGTTCGGGGGCCCGCCCTCCATATCCTGACTCATCGTCAATCACCCCTCCCTCGCCGGATCGAGACGGCCTGGGATTCGATGTGGCCGAAGATCATTCACCCGTTCGAGGGATGGAAACGCCCACCGCAGCGATCTAGCGTGAACATGCAAATCCGACAGGAAGACAAGGAGATCAGTTCACATGCGTTCCCTGACCTCGACTCTCAAGTCCCGCATGGCTCCCGTGGTGTTGCTCGCCGCCTGCACGACGGCCCTGGCCGCGCCCCACGCGGTGGCGGCCCCGAACTCGGTGGCACCCGGCTCCACCGCCGTCGATCTCCTCGTGCAGAACGCCCAGGGTGTGGGCACGGTCAAGGGCACGCTGTCCTGGGACGGCGAGGGCGGATACACCTTCGAAGGAACCGCCAGGGCGACCTGCGACGTGGCCAACCGGGTCACCGCGTGGCTCGAGTACGGAGGCGCCGGCGAGAGCTGGAAGAAGTCCGCCGAGGCGGACTGCACGAAGACGCCGATCACGACCGACGTGAAGGTCTCCGGGACCTTGAACAAGGGCGAGAAGCTGGAGCTGCGCGTCAGCTCCTGGCGTGCCTGGGCGATCGACGCCTACCGGGCGAGCGCCAAGCAGGTCTACACCATCTCCTGAGCCCCGCGCGGCTGTTGCGTCCGCCGCCATGCCGGAGGGCCGGCCCGCGAACGGGTCGGCCTCCGGTGTGCGCACGGGATCAGAACTCGGTCGGCGTCCAGGCCCGCAGCGGGGTGCGCAGCAGCAGGTCGGCGGCGGCGGCCGCGCCCGGGCGCAGTTCGGTGAGCAGGGCGGCCGCGGCCAGCCTCGACGCCGTCTCCGCGCCCAGGTAGAGCGAGCCCAACTCCGAGGCGCCGAGCGCGAGGTCGGCGTCGTCCGTGGTCCGGACGCAGCGGCCGGTGCCGTCCTCGGCCGTCTCCAGCGCCCAACGGCCGGAGGCGTAGCCGAGCCTGTCGTCGACCTCCAGCACCACCCGGCCGGGGGCGCCGTAGCTCCGGGCGCCGAACGCGGCCTCGACGTCCAGCACCCGCAGCCACACGAGGTCCCCGTTGTCCTCGTGCGGGGTGGCCGCGCGCGGGTCCTGGAGCAGCAGCGGCAGCGGGTCGTCCGGGGCGAGCTTGGGCACCTCGACCCGGGACACCCAGTCGACCGACAGCACCAGGCGCCACAGCTCGACGGCGGTGGGCAGGTCGAGGGCGATGAACTCGCTCACGGTGAGCTTGCAGTCGGGGTAGGCGCCGTCCCACTTGTTGGCGATCCGGTAGAGCACCAGGCCGGTGACCTCCCCGGCGGCGTCCCGGTGGACGGCGGCGAAGGGCTCCTTGAACTCGTCGCCCGGCGCCCGCACCTCGCCGGAGGTGCGCTCCCACCAGAGCGCGTCGCGCTCGATCGCCCCCGGCTGGGTGCGCCGCCAGCGCTCGTGCAGGTCTGCTCCCAGCTCGCGCAGCTCCGCCATGGTCACGAAGTCGGTCCGGCCGCCGGGGACGCCCGGCAGGCCCTCGCGCAGACCGCGGGTGCGGCGCAGCTCGATGTTCCAGCCGGCGCCCTGGGTGGCCGGGCCGAAGCCGAAGCGGCCGTAGATGTTGTACTCGGCGGCGGCCAGGATCGCGACCGCGCTGCCGCGCTCGGCGGCGGCCGCGAGGTCCCGCCGCATCATCGCGCTGAGCAGGCCGCGGCGGCGGTGGGTGGCGGTGACCGCGACGTTGGTGATGGCGTCGGCCGGCACGACGGCCCCGCCCGGGACGGTCAGTTCGGTGTCGAAGCTGCGGAAGGTGGCGATCTGGCGCTCGCCGTCGAAGCCGGCCAGCATCCGGCCGGGCTCCCAGTAGCGGCGGCGCAGGTCCTCCGCGACGGCCACCTCGGGGCGCAGGAAGCCGAAGTTGAGCGCCCGGTTCCACTCCGCGACCTCGTCCACCGAGACGGCCCGGACCTGGAGCCCGCTCACGGTGTCGACGGCCGCGTGATCGTTGCTGTTGCCCATGGGGCCACCGTACGGCGGCCTTTCGGGGGCGGCATCCGATTTATTCCGTGCGCGACCCGGTGTGCTCGCCCGGCACCACCACCCAGTGGTTGGTCCGCAGGACGCGGTCCGCGAAGTCCAGGTCCCGCTCGCCGAGCAGCCGGAAGCCGAGCGCCCGGCAGATCCCGTTGGACGGCCCGTTGGCCGTCCCCGGGTTGGCGTGCACCTCGCCCCAGCGGCCGTCCTCGGCGGCGGCGTCCAGCACCAGGCGGACGGCCGCCTTGGCGAGGCCGCGGCCCTGGTACTCGGGCAGCACCATCCAGCCGATCTCGGAGACCGGCACGCCGTCCTCCTCGTCCGACCAGAGCGTGACGACGCCCGCGGCCTCGTCGCCCCCGGCGGCGTCCGGCACGATCATCCTGATCCAGGCGCCGTCCGCGGCCACCTCGGCCAGGTCCTTGCGCAGCCGCGCCTCCACCTTCTCCCGGGGCAGCGGCCCGCCCAGCTCGGCCATCATCACCGGGTCGCACCGCATCCGGACGTACGCCTCGACGTCCCCCGCCCGAACATCCCGCAGCCGCATGACGCCTCCTCAGTGCCGGTCCGGCGGCCACGCTAGCGCGACCCGCCGACAGTGGCGTCCCGGCGGCCCGACCTGGCATCCTCGTGCCGGTTCAGGCACAAACGATCCGATTTCGGGGGGAACCATGGAGGACCAGTACGTCCGCCGGCTGAAGGACTACGAGAGCTGGTCGCTGGCGGCGAAGCTGATCGGCGGGCTGACCGTGGCCGGCTGGCTCTGGGCGCTGTGGCTGGTCTTCCTCCCGGCCGCGGGGATCTGCGGCACACCGGCCTTCTACGAGCCGACCGGCTTCCACATGGCGGAGGCCTGCGACTCCGAGATGATCGGGCGGATCGGCGGCGCGCTCGCCGTGTTCCTCGTGTCGCTCCCGTTCGCCGCCGCCTGGGGCTGGACCGTCGTGCGGCTGCGCGACAGCCGCCAGGCCCTGGCCGACCTGGCCGACCGGTAGCCCGCCGGAGCGGCGGCCTTCGTGACAGTCTTCACGGCGGTCCTCGTGGCGTCCACCACGGGCGGCGCCCGCCGGAGTTGACTGGTCGGCGATCCCCGCGCCCCGAGGAGGCCGCCACCGCCATGGCCACGTACGTGATCACTCCGGAGGTGGCCCTCCACCTGGTCCGGGACGGGGCCGCGGCCCCCGCCGGGCACCAGCTGCCGGCCCCGACCCTGCTGCGCTCGCAGCTGCTGTCGCTCCTCTACGGGGCCGTCCGGCGCGGCGAGTTGGCCGAGCGGGACGCCGAACGCGCGCTCGACGCGGTGCGGGCGCTGCGGATCCGGCTGCTCGGCGACCGCGTCCTGCAGGCCACCGCCTGGCGGATCGCCGAGCGGCTCGGCCTGCCGGACACCCCGGACGCCGAGTACCTCGCGCTGACCCGGCTCCAGGCGGACGCCCTGGTCACGCTCGACCCCGCCCTCGCGGCCGCCGCCGAGGGGGTGGTGCCGACCGCCCCCGTCGAGGTGCTGACCGCCGCTCGCCGGCCCGGGGGTCAGGGGCGGGCGTAGAAGTTCGGGGTGCCCATGATCCAGAGGCTGGCCTGCTTGACCGGCATGCCGGCCCGCGGGGCCTCGATCATCTGGTCGTCGCCGATGTAGAGCCCGACGTGGTAGATGTCGGCGGCGCGGCCGGTGTCGGTCCAGAAGACCAGGTCGCCCGGGCGCAGCTGGCGGTAGCCGATCGGGGTGCTCTGGGCGTACTGGTCGGCGGCGAAGTGGTTGAGCTGCCGGCCGCCCTCGCGCCAGGCCATCATCGTCAGCCCGGAGCAGTCGTAGCCGCCCGGGCCCTCGCCGCCCCAGACGTAGGGCAGGCCGATCTTGGACTTGGCGAAGGCGATGGCGGCGGCCGCGCCCTCGGCGGACCACGGACGGGCGGGGGGCGGGGCCTGGGCCCTGGCAGCGGCGGCCGCCGCCGCTGCCTCTGCCGCCGCCGCGGCCTCGGCTTCCCGGGCGGCCTGTTCGGCGGCGGCGCGGGCGGCGGCCTCGGCCTCGCGGGCGGCGATCGCCTCCAGGGCCTCGCGGCGCCGGCGTTCCAGCTCGACGGTGGTGTTCCGGGCGGCGGCCAGTTCGACGAGCAGCTGCTCGCGGCGCTGCCCGGCGGCGGCCACCTCGCTCTGCTGGGCGGCCAGCCGCTGTTCGGCCCGGGCCTTGGCCGCGCCGACCTCGGCGGCGGCCTTCCCGGCGGCCCCGGTGGCGGCCCGGGCCTCGGCGGAGGCGCGGCGGGCGGCGGCGGCCGTGGAGGTGGCGGCGTCCAGGATCTGCCGGGTGCGCTCGCTGACCTGGCCGACCGCGGCGGCACGCTCGCCCGCCTCGCGCGGGCCGTGGGCGCCGAGCAGGGCGTTGAGGGCGGACAGTTCGGCGCCCGCGCCCTGCCGGTAGGTCTCGGCCGCGAACCGGGCCGCGTCCTCGGCGGCGGCCACCCGCTCGGTCTCGGCGGCCGCGGCGCGCTGTGCGGCGGCGGCCTCCTCGGCGCGGGCCCGGGCGAGGGCCAGCTGGGCGCCGTTGTAGGCCTCGACGGCCTGTTCGGCGGTGCGTCCGGCCCGGTCCAGCTCGGCCCGGGCGGCGGTGAGGGCGGCCTCCAGGGCGGCGGCCGAGGAGGCCTTGCCCTCGGCCTCGGCCCGGGCCCGGTCGATCTCCTCGGTGGTCGGGTACGGCTCCTCGTCCGCGGGCCGACCGACCGCCGGTGCACCCGTGACGGGTTCGCCGAGCGCGGGGGCGGCCTGGGCGGCGGGGAGCAGTCCGAGCAGTGCGGTGAGGGACAACAGGAGGGTCGGCAGGAGCCTGCGAGCCACGCGACATCATCCCTTCTGACGGGTCCGGAGGGGACGGCGTCGGACGGTGCGCGGCATCGGGGCGGGCGGGCGACGGCCCGGCGGCCCGGTGGTGGCGGGGAGTCCGATGAATCATCCCATCACGTGACAGAACGGTCACATGACGCTCATGTTCTCAATTCCGGCAGGCTTCACACCTGGAAAAGTGCTCCGCCGGTCGGGTGACGATCAGATGATCTGACCAAATGTCGGCTCCGAGCAGGCGCCCGAGGCGGGCCGCGAAGGGCGGACGAGAGCGGGCGGCGGCCGGACGGACTACCGGCCGATCCGGCGGGTGTGCGTCCGCAGCCTGGGGTGCCGCGCGGGCCGGCTCTCCAGCCCGGTCGGACCGACGGCGAAGGCCCGGCTGCGCCCCGCCCGGACGGTACGGCGACGCTGCTGCGCCAGGCGGGAGCGGTCCGGACCGGGCCCGACCGCCGGGTCCGCCGCACCCGGGGCCCGCCCCGCCGTCCCGGCGGCTGCCGCCGAGCGGCGGTCGGCCAGTCGGGCCTGACGGCGGGCCAGCGCCCGGGCGGCGTGCGCGTCGAGGTGGGCGCTGGCCCGGGCGGCCATCCGCTCGGCCACCCGGTGCGCGGCCGGGTGGTTGGCGGGCACCTTGTCGGGGGCCCCGGCGATCAGGTCGAAGAGCCAGGTGCGGGCCCGGTCCGCGCGCCGGTGCAGCAGGCGCTCACGCCGCAGCGCACGCGCCCGGCGCCGGGGGCGCGTGGCGTACCGCCAGCGGGCCCAGGGGCTGCTCGGGCGGGCCAGCCGGATCGCCCCGATCCAGGACAGGCCGGGGACCATGATCCCGAGCAGGCCGGTCCACACCTTGCCCTTGAGCAGGGTGACCACCGAGGCCAGCGAGTTCACCGAGATGATCGTGATCAGCCCCCACCTGGTCTCCTCGCCGGGCACCACGCCGAGCGGCACGTACCCGACCAGCAGCAGGGAGGTGAACAGGATGCCGAAGATCACCGCGTCCACCGACTTGCGGCCCTGTTCGCTCCAGTACACGTCGTCCAGGTGCAGGATCAGCGCGAACTCGTCCAGCACCAGGCCGCAGCCGATGCCGAAGGCCAGCCCGAACCAGTCGATCCACGGGTGCCCGCCGTAGGTGGCGAACACCCCGATGCCGCCGAGCAGCAGGAAGCCCAGGCCGAACACCATGTGGTGGATGTGCAGGCCGCCCGGGGTCACGTTGCCCGGCCACCAGCGCACCTGGGCGCGGATCATCCGGACGCTGAACCGGATGAAGACGAAGGAGGTGATGAATCCGACCAGCAGCAGGAACAGCGGTTGCTTGTGCGCGGCGACGATGTGCTCGCGGTAGCCGTCCAGCAGTGTCGTCATGGGTCTTACCTTCGTTCCTGGTCCTGCGTCCTGCCTGCCGTGACGTGGCCCGGGGCCCACGTCTCCCCCAACACCGGGTCGCCGTCCGGTCAGAAGCCCCGGGTGCGCTTGGCCGCCCGGCGGGGCATGACCGGGTAGAGCGACGGGCGCTCGGCGCCGACCGGCAGCTTCAGGAACAGCCGGGCGATCTCCCCACCGAGGTTCACCCCGACCGCCAGCGCCATCGCGATCGCCGCCGCCCGGAAGACCGACACCAGACCGGCGCTGGAGTGCCCCTGGGCGAAGGCGAGCATCCCGAGGTAGAGCGCCGAACCGGGCATCAGCGGGCCGATCGCGGCGGTCACGTACGGCAGCGCCGAACCGTTGCGGTAGCGCGCCATCAGCTGGCCGAACAGGCCGACCAGGCCGGCCGCCACACCGGTCGCCGCGATCGGGTTGACGCCCGCGTTGTACACCAGCGCGCCGTAGCTGGCCCAGCCGATGCCGCTGTTGACGGTGACCAGGGCCAGCGTCCGGCGGTCGGTCTGGAGCAGCGTCGCGAAGGCCAGGGTCAGCAGCATCGCGGCGACCATCTGGACCGGCGGGTAGTTGACGCCCACCAGGCTCTCGTCCGGGCGCAGGTTCGCCTCGAAGCCGACCCCCAGGTAGAGGATCACCATCACCCCGATCACGATGCCCGCGACCAGGTAGACCACTTCCAGCAGACGGGCCGCGGCGGTGATGTAGAAGCCGGTCAGGCCGTCCTGCACGGCGGCGACCAGGGCGCGCCCGGGCAGCAGGGCGAACAGGCCGCCGGTGATCACGACCGAGCCGCGCAGGCCCCAGTCGTTGAGCGAGAGGATGATGCCGGAGGCCGCGGCCGGCATCGCGGCCGCCACGAACTGGTAGAACTCCGGCAGCCGGCGCTTGGCCAGGGCGGAGGCCAGCCGGTCGCCGAGGACGGCCGCGACGAAGGCGCTCGCGAAGACCAGCCAGGCCTTGTCGTCGATCTTCCCGCCGACCAGGAAGGTCGCCGCGCCGGCCAGCAGGCCGGTGGTCAGGGCGAGGAACCAGGCCGGGTACGGGTGCCGGTTGCGGCGCATCGCCGCGAGCCGGCGGTAGGCGTCGTTGACCGTCACCTGCTCCGCGGTGATGTCCGCGACCAGCGCGTACACCGCGTCGAGCCGGGTGTAGTCGGAGGTGCGGCGGCGCACCACGCGGTCGGCGGTGACCGGCGGCTCGACCAGCGAGGGCTGGTACGAGATGCCGATCAGGGTGAAGGTGACCTGCGGCTCGCAGCGGTCCAGCCGGTAGGCGTGCGCGATGCCGAGCATCGCCGCCTCGACGTCCTCGGCGGCCTCGCCGCTGGCCAGCAGCAGCTCGCCGATGCGCAGCGTCAGGTCGAGGATGCGCGGGACGTTGCGGGTGACGGCCGCGGAGGGGTGCATCTCGCGGGCGGTGCGCTCGAACGCGGGGCGCTCGGACATCGGGGTGCGCAGCAGGGTGCGCATCCGGTCCGGCCAGGGCGCCTCGCCGGGGGCGCCGGCGGTCAGGTCCGGGACCGGGATGCCGGTGGGCGGGGTGTAGCCGGCCGCCCGCCACTCCTCGGGGGTGAGGGTGTCCTCGGCGACCGAGCGGCGGCGGACCGGGCGCTCGTCCTCGACCTGCCCGGCCTCGACCCGCCCGGCCACGGACGCGGGCACCGGCTCGGACACCCGCTCGGGCTCCGGGGCCAGCAGGCCCCTGGTCTCCGGGACGGGCGGCACGAGCGGCACGACGGTGGTGGGCTCGACCACCGGGGCGGGGTGGCCGAGCAGGCCCTCGGTGGGCGGGGCGTCGGCGGGGTGCACCGGCTTCGGGGACGCCTGCCGCGGCTGTCGGGCCGCCCGGCCTCCCCTCGCCCGCTTGCCCGCACCCGGTCGGCCCCGCTTAGGCACTTCCACTCCTTGCCGCCCCTGGCGGCCGCCGGCCACCGCTCGATCTCGGGTTACACCTTGCCTGATCGAACAGCCCGACGCACATGTACGCGGCGTCCCGTGGCCGGAGCGGCGGACGCCTACCCGGCGCGGTGCCGGTCGGCGGCGGCCGCACCGGAGCGGCGTGCCCGCAGCAGCTCGACCGCCACCGGGATCACCGAGACCAGCACGATGCCGACCAGGATGGCCTCGATGTTGTCCCGGACGAACGGGATCTGCCCCAGGAAGTAGCCGAGCACGGTGACCCCGCCGCCCCACAGCACGCCGCCGACCAGGTTGAACACCACGAAGCCGCGGTAGTTCATCCTGCTCACCCCGGCCACGATCGGGGTGAAGGTGCGCACGATCGGCACGAAGCGGGCCAGCACGATCGCCTTGGGCCCGTGCCGGTCGAAGAAGGCGGCGGCCTTCTCCACGTTCTCCTGCTTGAAGACCCGGGAGTCGGGGCGGCGGAACAGGCTCGGGCCGACCTTGCGGCCGAAGAGGTAGCCGACCTGGTCCCCGGCCACCGCGGCGACCACGATCAGCGCGCAGACCAGCCAGAGCGGCTGGTGCAGGTAGGTGCCGCCGGCCACCAGCAGGCCGGTGGTGAACAGCAGCGAGTCACCCGGCAGGAAGAAGCCGATCAGCAGGCCGGACTCGGCGAAGACGATGGCCAGGATGCCGATCAGGCCGAAGGTGGAGATCAGGGTGGTCGGATCGAGCCAGGACGGGCCGAGGGCGAGGCTGGTCACGGTGCGGGCACTCCGAAGGTCGGGTCTTGGCAATGGAATGGTAAAGCATTGACAAAGACTCGGGGAGGCACCGGATGGTTCCCGTCGGACGGACGCGGCGCGGGCAGGAAGCGGGCAGGGAGCGGGCCGCGCGGTGAGGGCCCGGGAACGCGTACGGCCCCGGCGGGGGCCCGGGAGGGCCGGCCCGCCGGGGCCGTACGGTCGGGGGCGGTCAGAGCCCGTAGCGCTCGACCGTCTCCTCGTGCCGGGCGAGGTCCGCGCCGGCCGCCTTGGCCAGCTCCGGCCAGGCGAGCGGGTGCGCCCAGCCGCCGGTCAGCCGCAGCAGCAGGGCGTCGGCCTCGGCGGCCGAGGCGGTCGGCGGCACGCCGAGGGCCGCGTAGACGCCGGGCAGGGTGTCGCCGCCCTCCGCCGGGTCGGTGATCCGGTACTCGTCGCCGCTGTACACCCAGACCGCGCACCCGGCCTCGTGCAGCTCCTCGCGCAGCGCCGACCACGGCTCGTCGCCGGGCCAGCCGCCGTCGATCCAGTACGTGGTGTACCCGGCCGGGTCGAGCAGGGTGAGCAGCTCGAACACCGGGCGCCAGCGCTGCCGCTCCTCCTCGGGGGCGTCCTCGGCCGGCGGGCGCTCCAGCAGGGCCGGGGCGAAGACCACCACGTCGCCGTGGTTGAGCGTCAGGTCGTCGCCGAGCACCGGCAGGATGCGGGCGGTGGCCGGGCCCGTCCGGAGCGCGGGCAGGTCGGACGTCGCGCCGTTGGTGCGGGTGGCGCGGATGGTGACCAGCTGCCACTCCTCGTCCACCGGGCCCTCGGGCTCGTCGAACTCGATGTCGAGCAGCGCGCCGGTGGAGCGGACCACGGCCCAGTCCCGGTTGGCGGTGGCGGCGGTGATCAGGTGCCAGAGGTCCGGCTCCTGGACCGTCCGGTGGCCGTCCTCCTCCTCCGCGGCGCCGTCGGCCGGCGCCGCGCGCTCCAGCAGCTCCAGGTACATCCGCTGGGCGGTGGCGTGGTCGCCCAGTTCGGTGGCGGCGTGGGCGGCGAGGCGGCGGGTGTTGAGCACCTCGTCGTCCAGCGCCAGGATCTCCTGGCACCGCTCCAGCGCCTCGTCCCAGCGGCCCTCGGCGGCGGCCCAGCGGGCCCGTATCCAGTGCCCGTCGGCCGGGGCGGTGACGGCCACCCGGTCGGCGAGGCGGCGTATGCCCTCGGCGTCCCGGGCGTCGATCAGCATCTCGCCGAGCGCGCCGGTCAGCTCGTGGTCGGCCGGGTCGTCCTCCAGGTGCCGCCACAGCAGGTCGGCCGCGGCGCGGGCGTGGCCGAGGCCGCCCAGCACGGTGGCCAGGAGCACCGCCAGTTCGGTGGCGCCGGCCTGCTCACCCCGGTACCGGTCCAGGGCGACGGAGAGCAGGTCGGCGCCGGTCTCGTAGGGCACCCCGACCTCGGCCAGGTGCGCCGTCAGCTCGCCCGGCGGGACGGGCAGCTCGGGCTCCGGCAGGGCCTCGGCGGCCGCGCGCAGGGCCGCGACCTGCTCCGACACGCCGTCGGTGCGCCGCAGCCGGGTGAGCTTGCGCTCTCCGGTCGCGGCGAGGGTCAGGGCCACCGTGCGGGCGCCGCGGGCGAGCGCGAGCCGGCCCGCCGCCAGCAGCAGGTCCACGCAGGGGCGGTGCGCGCCGACGCCGTCCAGGTAGCCGACCCAGCCGGCCAGGACGGCGCCCAGCTCGGCGTCGTTCTCCCGGGCGCCGGCCGCGACCAGCAGCTCGGCCGTCTCCGCCCAGGTGCCGCGCAGGTCGGCGTGGCGTTCGGCCTCGGCCCGCTCGGGCAGCAGGGCGAGCGACTCCTCGGTGCGGCCGAGCGCGGCGAGCGCGCGGGCCCGCAGCAGGGCGCCCCAGCGCTGGTCCCGCTCGTCCAGCCGGCGCCCCTGCGTCTGCTCGGCCCGCTCGGCCGTCGCCAGCAGCTCCAGCACCTCCTCGTGCCGGCCCAGCAGGTGCAGGGTGCCGGCCCGGGCCTGGTGGAAGCGGAGCGAGACCGGCTGGCCGGCCGCCCGCATCCGGTTGGCCGCGGAGTCCAGGTGGTCCAGCGCCTCGGCCGCCCGGCCGTCGTCCTCCAGGGCGTCGGAGTACTCGCGGGAGAGGCAGTCGTAGCAGGCCCGGTCGGGCTCGATCCGGTCGAGCGTCTCGCCGACCACGGCGAGGCGCTCGGCCACGTACCCCGGCCCGTCGACCCGGGCGTGGCAGATCGCGAAGTCCTGCACCACGCAGACGGACTGCGGGCAGCCCTCGGTGTCCTCCCGGTGGGCGAACTCCAGCAGGTCGACCGCCTCGGGCAGCACCGCCTCGCCCTGCTGGCGCTTGTTCAGCAGGTTCTGCATCCGCCAGTGCCGCAGGTAGACCTCGACCCAGGGCAGGCCGAGCGCCCGGGCGGCGGCCACCGCCTCCGGGTAGAGCGCGTCCAGCTGCTCGTTGCGCCCCTCGGTGGCGTGCTCGGGCAGCTCGACGATGGCGTCGGCCAGCCGGTGGTGGCCGGCCTCGGCCAGCTGCCGGTGGGTGTCCCGCACCCAGGCCCAGATGTCGGTGGTCATGGCTGTTCCCCCTGCGTCGTGCTGATGAGTTGTCTACCGCACCCCACTGACAGTCCGTCCGTCACGGCTCCTCCGTGAGCGCGCCGGGGCTGTCCGGGACCTCCGGCAGCCCGGCCGGGACGGCGGCGGTCAGCGCCGAGACCGCGGTGCCGATGCCGGCCAGCGCGGCGGTGAGGTCGCCCTCGGACGGGCCGGACGAGGCCGCGGCCATGATCACCTTGATCGAGCGGAGCAGCCCGGCCGCGGTCGCGCTGCCGGTGTGCCCGGCGCGGTAGGCGGCGAGCAGGTCCCGGACCGCCGGGCTGGCCAGGTTGAGGTAGAGCCGGGCCCGGACCCCGCCGTCGGTGCGGGCGGTGAAGGCGCGGGCCAGCCGCAGGGCGGCGGACGGTATCCGGGCGTCCGCCTGGTCGTCCTCGATCCGGGCCTTCAACTCGGCCTCGCGGTCCGGCACCAGCACCAGCGGCAGGCCGGGCGGGTCGAAGCGGGCCGGGACGAGCTGCTCGCCCGGGTCGGCGAGGGCGCCGGCCAGCCAGGCCGCCTCGTGCTCCGGCAGCGGGCGCTCCGGGTCGCGGAACAGCTCGCGGTTGCCGCGTTCGCTGCCCAGCTCGACCACCCGGCAGCCTCGCAGTTCGGCGTAGCGGTGCAGGAACGGCAGGACGGCGTAGCGGTCGCCGCGCGCGATCGGCACCCGCATCGCCCGGTACAGCATCTCCTCGAAGCCGCCGCCGCTGCCGAGCGCGACGTGCACCGCGCCGCCGCCCGCCGCGCGCAGCGCGCCGGCCGTGAGGTCGCCCTGGGAGGTGGGCACCGGGACGTCGTCGGCGAGCAGGGTGAACAGCCGCTCGTCGCAGAGCGCGGCGCCGAGCAGGTCGTTGCCGTGCCGGGTGAGGATGCGGCGCCAGGCGGCGGGCCGCAGCCGGGCGGTCTCGTACAGGCCGTCCACGATGGCGTCGGCGAGGGCCTTCCGGAGCGCGTGGTAGTGCTCGTCGCGCTGGAGGTCCTCGCGGCTGGCGGTGGGGGTGAGCCGGTCGGACTCGACCACGCCGCCGATGAACCCGGCCCAGCGGGGCAGCAGGTCGCGGGCGTCCTCGGCGAGCAGCATGCCGCGCAGGTAGACGGCGAGGTCGCGGTTGTCGCTGCTGCCGTAGCTGCCGCCGTCCTGGACCCAGAGCAGGCCGACCGCGTCGGTGGCGCCCTCGACCGGCTCGACCGGGAAGGCGGTGAGCGGCTCGAAGCGGCGGCCGAAGGCGGCGGCGAAGCGCATCCGGGCGGCGTACGGGTCGCCCTCCGGACGCCCGCGCCAGGGCACCTCGACGGAGTTGACCGGCCGCTCGTCCTCGCCGACGTGCACCGGGACCGACAGCAGCACGCAGTAGCGGCCGAGCACGTCGCGCAGGACGTCCTCGTCGGCGAGGTGGCCGTGCTCGGCCTTGAGCGCCAGCTCGACCACCGTGCCCGGCCGGGGCCGGGCGGGCACCGGCTCGACCTGGTACTGCTCGCCGCCGCGGCTGCGGTACCGGTGGCCGAGCCCCGGCTCGCGGTGCGAGGTGGTGGTGACGGTGACCTCGTCGGCGACCGAGAAGGCGGAGAGGAAGCCCAGGCCGAAGGCGCCGATCAGCTCCTGGTTGCCGGTCAGGTCGCGCAGCATCCGGGTGTAGCCGGTGCCGACGGTGGCCAGGTAGGAGTGGATCTCGGGTTCGGTGAGGCCGGCGCCGGTGTCCTCGATGGCGACGGTCCGCCGGGCGGCGTCGGCGCGCACCCGGATCAGCGGGCGGTGGTCGCCGTCCGGGTCCTCCAGGAGCCGGCGGGTGTGCGAGTCGTGGGCGTTCTGGACGAGTTCGCGCAGGGCGACCAGCGGGGTGGAGTAGAGGTGGGTGGCGAGGACGTTCACCAGGCCGCCGAGATCGACCTCGGTCGTGCGCAGCTCCTCGGCGGGGGTGAACTCGGGCGGGGCACCATCAGACATGGGTCCTCAGTGTGCCAGTGCGACTATCTGGCGACCATTTCTTTCTTCTTGACGCCTTCCCGATGGAATGACGGAATGCGGTCAACTTCGACAACGTCGAATTGACCACCCCTCCACCATCGGGGGAATTGCCACCCGTTCGGTGGAGTTCGTCCACCCCACTGGTGAATGCTGAAGGCGCGACGCCAGGTCCCGGCGCCCCGGGGCGGCCGCTCCGGGCGGCACCACCATTCGCTTCTCGCCAGGGAGACCAGCGTGTCCCGTATTCGCGCAGCCGCCGCCGTCACCGCCCTCGGGGCACTCCTCCTCGTCGGCCTCGGTGCCGCCACCGCGCACGCCGACAGCGGCTCCGGCGCCGGTGCGGGCGACCGTTCCAACGGCAGCGTGGTGAGCGACTCCGGCTCCGGCAACATCATCGGCACCGTCCACGGCAATGTGGTCAACACCCAGCAGACGGCCACCGGTTCGGGTGCGGGCAACCAGAACAACGGCGTCGCGGTGACGGGCAACGGCGGGACGGTCAGCGCCGACCAGGGCAACACCGTCCAGCACAAGTCCCTCCGGAGCGACGCTCCCCGGCGCGACGCTCCCCGGCGCGACCGCGGCGTCGACGCGCAGGTCTACTACCCGCACGTCCTCTACTAGGGCCCGCCACCGACTCGCCGTCAGGAGAGCCCCAGCACCGCCCGGCCGAGCCGCAGCAGGCAGTCCCCGAGGTCCGGCCGGGCGTTGTGCGGACGGTTCCGCACCCCGTCGTTGACCAGCGCGAACAGCGCGTGCACCCGGATCCGGGCGGCCGCCGCGTCGTACCCGGGACGCACCTGCCGCAGCAGTCCGACCCAGGTGCGCAGGAAGTCCCGCCGGAAGTCCACCGCGGCCCGGCGGTCGGGCGGGGCCAGCCGCTCCGTCTCGCTGAGCATCGCGCCCAGGTAGTCCCCGTTGCGCAGCGCGAAGTCGACGTACGCGCCCAGCCCGGCGTCGAGCGCCGCCCCGGGCCCGGCGGCGGCCGCGATCGCGCCGTCCACCTCGTGCCAGAGCCGCTCGCGGCTGCGCACCAGCGAGGCGGCGAGCAGCTCGGCCTTGCTGTCGAAGTGCCGGTACACGCTGGGGCCGGAGATGCCGACGGCGGCGCCGAGCTGGTCGGTGCTGACGTTGTCGAAGCCGCGCTGGTGGAACAGCCGTACGGCCGCCGCGAGCAGTTCCTCCCGGCGCGCCCGTGCCCTGGGCTCCGGCGTCGACCGCGGCCCGGCCACGGCGCCGGGCCCCGCGGCCGTACCGCCCGGGGAGACCGCGAGGACGGCCGCGACCACCTCGCGCAGCAGCGCCTCGGCCCGTCGGGGCTGCGGCGCCGCCGACTGGTAGGAGAGCCCGGCGCAGGCCGAGAGCGCCGACCAGCAGAGCAACTCGGCGTCCCCGAGCGCGAGTTCCGGCCGTTCTGCGCGCAGCACGGCGACCATCAGGGCGACGTCCGCGCGCAGCTCACGGCGCAGCGCCGCCCGCCGGGCCGGCGGCAGCAGCCGGGCGTCGCGCTGCACCAGGGTGCCGAGCGCACGGTGGCCGACCGCGACGGCGGCCAGCGCGGCTCCGAGGTCGGCGGTCGTGCGGGCCGGGCGCAGGCCTTCGGCGAGCGCGTCCAGTCCCAACCGGACGGCGCGGTCGAGCAGTTCGGGCTTGCCGCGGAAGTGCCGGTAGAGCGCGGGCGCGGTGATGCCGACACCGGCGGCGACCTCGGTCATCGAGACCTGGTGGTAGCCGCTGCGGTGGAAGCGGTCGGCGGCCACGGCCAGGATCTGGGCGCGCCGCCCGGGCGGCCGTCGGACCACCATGGTACGCCTCCCCGCTGTCTCCCCGGACACTCCCAGCAGGCTAGCAAGGATTCACTTGCCGCCCCCGCCGCCCGTGCTCCAATAGCCTTCGGACGCTGGACAGTCGAAGCTACCCCGGATTAACTTGTGGGGCCATCACCAGGCACGTTCCGCCCCGGCCGGCAGCCCCGGCCGGTGCCGTCGAAGGGAGCGCCGCCGTGCGCCGCACCGTGTTCAACGAGGACCACGAGGCCTTCCGGGAGACCATCCGGGACTTCATCGCCAACGAGGTCGTCCCGGTCTACGAGAACTGGGAGGCCGAGGGCCACCCGCCGCGCGACTTCTACCGGCAGCTCGGCGCGCTCGGCGTCTACGGCATCGAGGTGCCGGAGGAGTACGGCGGCGCGGGCGAGAGCGGGTTCAAGTACCAGGCGGTGGTCGCCGAGGAGACCGCCCGGGCGGGCGTCAGCTTCGGCTCCTCGGGCGTGCACACCGGCCTGGTGCTGCCGTACCTGCTGGAGTACGCCACCGAGGAGCAGAAGCGGCGCTGGCTGCCCGGCTTCGTCTCCGGCGACATCATGACCGCGATCGCGATGACCGAGCCGGGCGCCGGCTCCGACCTCGCGGGCATCACCACCACCGCGCGGCTCTCCGAGGACGGCACCCACTACGTCCTGAACGGCGCCAAGACCTTCATCACCGGCGGCGTGCTGGCCGACCTCGTCCTGGTGGTCTGCCGCACCGCCCCGTACGACCCGGAGAACCGCCGGGCCGGGCTGTCCATCCTCTGCGTGGACACCTCCTCCGCGGGCTACACCGTCGGCCGCAAGCTGCAGAAGATCGGCCTGCGCACCTCGGACACCGCCGAGCTGGCGTTCAGCGACGTCCGGGTGCCGGTGGAGAACCTGCTCGGCGAGGAGGGCCGGGCGTTCTCCTACCTGACCCACAACCTGGTGCAGGAGCGGCTGGCGATCGCCGTCGGCGCCTACGCGGCGTCCGCGGCGGCGGTGCGGTTCGCGGTGCAGTACGTCAAGGACCGCAAGGTGTTCGGCAAGGCGGTGGCCGAGTTCCAGAACACCAAGTTCACCCTGGCCGACTGCGAGGCCCAGGTGGTGGCGCAGCAGTCGATGGTGGACCGGGCGCTGGAGCTGTACCAGGACGGCGAGCTGACCGTCGCGGACGCGGCCGCGGCGAAGCTGTTCTGCACCGAGTCGGCCTCCACCGTGATCGACAAGTGCCTCCAGCTGCACGGCGGTTACGGCTACATCCTGGAGTACCCGATCGCCCGGCTCTACACCGACAACCGGGTGTTCCGGATCTACGGCGGCACCAGCGAGGTCATGCGCAGCATCATCGCCAAGTCGCTCGGGCTGTAGGGCCGTTCGGGTCGTTCGGTCCGGCTGCGGCGGGCCGCCCGAAGACGTGACCCGCCGCACCCGGACCGACAGCCGCACCGGCTCAGTTGGGCGAGCCGTGCTGGGCGCGCCAGGCGTCCCAGCCGGCCGAGGACGCCACCTTCGCGTCGTGCAGGGCCCGCTGGGCGAGCGCGGTCGGAGCGGTCTCCAGGCTCCGCAGCCAGCCGCGGCCGGCGGTGAACAGCGCGGCGCACACCATCGCCGCGCCGGCCGCGCCGAGCAGCGATCCGACGCCGGTGAGCACCACGCCGCCGGCCAGCAGCGAGCGGTTGACCTGAAGCCCGTTGAAGATCTGGTTGGTCGCCATGCCTCCACGATGCGGGCAGTCGGCGGGGGCTGCACCTCGGGCCGCTCCGGGATGCGGGGCCCTTCCGGGGTCCGGAGCGCTTCCGGGTGCGGGGCCCCCTGGCGTCCGCGACCCTGGGCACACGGAGTGCGCCCGGAGCGAGGAGGAGGCGCGATGCCCGATCTCGAACAGCTCGCCGTGGAGCACGCCGCCCGGGCGGCCGAGAGCCCGCACGGGCGCAGCGCCCACCTGGTCCTGCACGACGGGATCCTGCGGCAGACCGTGATCGCGCTGACCGCGGGCACCGCGCTGGACGAGCACAACCCGCCCACCGCGGGCAGCGTCCAGGTGCTGCGCGGCCGGGTCTCGCTGACCATCGCCGGCCGGCGGCTGGAACTGGCGGCCGGCCGCCTGGAGCCCGTCCCGCAGGAGCGGCACGGGCTGCTGGCGCACGTCGACTCGGTGGTGCTGCTGACCGCCGTCACCGCGTAGCGGGCGGCGGAACACCCGCTACGGGCGCGCGGGGCGCTCCCCGCAGGCGGGGCGCACCCTACGGGCGGGACGTTCCCTACGGCCGCACGGGGTTGAACACACTGTCGCTGACCAGCCGCAGCCCGCGCAGGAAGTCCTGCCCACTGGGCGCGAGTTCGGGCGCGGCCAGCCACTGGGCGCAGTAACCGGCCAGCAGGGTCTGGTAGAAGCTCCCGCGGGCGACCTCCTCCTCGGTGTCCGGCACCTCCGGCAGCCCCCGGAACACCGCGGCGAGGCCCAGCCGGCCCTCCTTCTGCGCCGCCGCGAAGGCCTGCGCCAGCTCGGGGGCGTGCCCGGCCTGGGCGAGCGCCTCGAACTGGGCCGCCCAGAGCCCGCGGTGCTCGACGAAGACGTCCCGCAGCCCGTCCCAGACGGCCGCGAAGCGCACCTCCGGGTCGTCCGACACCTGGTTGGCGGCGATCACCACCGCGCCGAGCGCCTCCCCCATCTCCCCGATCGCCTCGATCATCGCCGCGTTGAGCAGCGTCTCCTTCGAGCCGAAGTGGTAGCCGATCGCGGCCAGGCTGACGCCGGAGGCGGTCGCGATGTCACGGGCGGTGGTGCGCCCGTAGCCCTTCTCGTACAGGCAGCGCTTGGCGCCGGCCATCAGGTCTTCGCGGTTTCCCATGCCCCGATCCTACGGAAGAACTGAACAGATGTCTTGCACATATGTACTAGACAAGCGTCTGACACATCCGTACCGTCTTCCCCATGACCGCAACCACCGGCCGCGCAGGCCGTCGCGAATGGATCGGCCTGGCCGTCCTCCTGCTCCCGACCCTCGTCCTCACCATGGACATGGGCGTGCTCTTCTTCGCCGTCCCTTACATCTCCACCACGCTGGCGCCGAGCGGCACCCAGCAGCTGTGGATCATGGACATGTACTCGTTCCTGCTGGCCGGGCTGCTCATCACGATGGGCGCGCTGGGCGACCGGATCGGCCGCCGTCGGCTGCTGATGATCGGCGCCGCCGGCTTCGCGGGCGCCTCGCTGCTGGCCGCCTGGTCGCACGACGCCGGCCAGCTCATCGCGGCCCGCGCCGTGCTCGGCGCCGCCGGGGCCACCGTGATGCCCTCGACCCTCGCGCTGATCCGCACGATGTTCCACGACCCCAGGCAGCGGCAGATCGCGCTCGGCGCCTGGGGCGGCATCCTCACCGCCGGGGCCACCCTCGGCCCGGTCGCCGGCGGCCTGCTGCTGGAGCACTTCTGGTGGGGCTCGGCCTTCCTGCTCGCCGTCCCGGTCATGGCCCTGGTACTGCTGACCGCGCCCGTCCTGCTCCCCGAGTACCGTTCCACCCGCCGCACCGGCCGTTTCGACCTGCTCGGCGCCGCGCTGTCGCTGGCCGCGATCCTGCCGCTGGTCTACGGCGTCAAGACGATCGCCGTCGAGGGCTGGAGCCTCCTGCCCGGGCTCGCCGTCGCCGCCGGACTCCTGCTGGCCGGCGCCTTCGTCCAGCGCCAGCGCACCGCCGCGAACCCGCTGCTCGACCTCGGCCTGTTCCGGATCCGCACCTTCAGCGGCGCGATCAGCGTCAACAGCATCGCGATGTTCGCGATGATGGGCTTCGCGCTCTTCACCTCCCAGTACCTCCAGCTGGTCAAGGGCATGAGCCCGCTGACCGCCTCGCTCTGGTCGCTGGTGCCGAGCCTGGGCGTCGGCGCGGCGGTCGGCGTCAGCTCGGCGCTGGCCGGCCGGGTCCGCCCGGCGGTGCTGATGGGCGGCGGCTTCCTGGTCGGCTCGGCGGGCTTCGCGATGATGACCCAGGTCGGCCCGCACTCCCCGCTGGCACTCGTCCTCACCGCGGCCGGCGTACTGGCCGCCGGGACGGTCGGCACCATGACGATGACCGCCGAGATGGTCGTCTCCGCCGCCCCGGTCGAGCAGGCCGGCGCCGCCTCCGCCACCTCCGAGACCGCCGTCGAACTCGGCAGCTCCCTCGGCATCGCCCTGCTCGGCGCGGCCGGCGCCGCCGTCTACCACCACCGGCTGGACGGCGCCCTCCCGGCCGGCGTCGACGGCGAGGCCGCCCGGACCGCCCAGGACACCCTCGGCGGCGCGGCCACCGTCGCCGCCCACCTGCCCGGCCGGCTCGGCGCCGACCTGCTGGAGACCGCCCGCACCGCCTTCACCGACGGCCTGCACGTCGCCGCCGTGGTCGGCCTGGTCTTCGCCCTGGGCGCCGCGGCCCTGGCCTACCGCCTGATGCGCCACCTCCCGGCCGCCACCCCCGCCCCCGCCCCGGAGCCCGTCACCGCCTGACCCGGCCGGCCCGATCCACGCGAGTCATCGAGAGCCCCCGCCCACCCGGGCGGGGGCTCTCCGCCGTTCCGCGCCCCGAACCCCGCACCGGGCGCCGATCCCCGCGTGCCGCCCGCGCCGGACCTCCACCCGGGGGTGGACCGCGGTGGGTCCACCCCCGGGTGCGTGCCCCGGCCGCCCGCCGGGGAGGACCGTGGAGGCATACCTCGGACCCGACCGCCGGGAGCCCCTCATGTCCCTGCCCGCCCTCCTCTCCCTCCTCGGCCTCCTCTGCTGGATCGCCTACGAGCTGCTGCTGCGCCGGCGCGAGGACGCCTCCGCCGGCAGCTGGCACGCCGACCGCGGCGACCGCGGGTCGACCCGGCTGCTGCTCGGCTGCTACGCCCTCTCCGTCCTGGCCGTGGTGCTGTTCGACCGTGCCGCGGTCGGCGAACTGCCCACCTGGGCCCGCTGGTTCGGGGTGGCCGCGGTGGCCGCCGGGCTGGCGCTGCGGGCCTGGGGCATGCGCACCCTGGGCCGCTACTACACCCGCACCCTGCGCACCGTGGACACCCAGCGCGTGGTCCGCACCGGCCCGTACCGGCTGATCCGGCACCCCGGCTACGCCGGCAGCCTGCTGGTCTGGGTCGGCTACGCGGTCGGCACCGGCGGCTGGGCCGCCACCCTGGTGGTCGCGGCCCTGCTGCTCGCCGCGTACGGCTGGCGGATCTCCGCCGAGGAGCGCCTGCTGCTGGACGCCCTCGGGAGCGAGTACGCGGAGTACCGCCGGGTGTCGAAGCGTCTGGTGCCGTTCATCTACTGATCGGATACCGATCGGAGCGGAGCGGTCGGCGGGTGTGAGCTTCGGCACCCGCATTCGGCCAGGTGGACGGCGCGGCGCTCGCGATCCGCTCGAACGGCACCTGGTTTTTGGCCAGCGTTTCCCAGCTGGTGTATCCGTTCTCCGTCATGGCCAGGCATACTGGCCAACACGGGCGCTGGCGCCCGCCACGACTCTAGACAAGAAGGGACCGGTGGCCAGGGATGCTGCGGAACGGTCTTGAGCCCTGGCACATTCTCGTGGTGCTGGCGGTCGTCATCCTGCTGTTCGGATCGAAGAAGCTGCCCGAGATGGCCCGTGGTCTGGGCAAGTCCATGCGCATCCTGAAGGCCGAGACGAAGGCCATGCGCGAGGACGACACCCCGGCGGACGCCGCTGCCGCCGGTACCGCGCAGAGCACCGCCGCTCCCCAGCAGAGCGCCGACCGCCCGGCCGTCACGCCGACCAACGTGACCAAGGCCACCGAGACCAAGCGGCCCGAGACGACCGCCTGATCCTCCTTTCTCCTCCGGAAAGCCCCTGGTGACCCCACCAGGGGCTTTCCGCCGTTCCGGGCCGTTCGCGGGGCCGTTCGCGGGCCCGCACAGGGGCTGGTCGCGGGGCCGTTCCCACCACCGCGCCTCCCGACTGGCCGTCCGATCTGATCCGTTGTCCCCTGGATTGCACCCCCGGAGGAACGGAGTCCCGGCATGCCGACCGACCGGCCCGGCGACGAGCTGGCCGAGCTGCGGGCCCGGCTGAGCGCCGTCGAGGCCCAGGAGGCACGGCTCGCCCGACAGTTGGCGACCGGCCCGGCGCCGCACCCGACGGACCGTCCGCCGCCCCGGCACCGGGTGCGCTCCTTCCTCGCCGCCCTGCTGATCGTCCTCGCCTGCGTGCTCACCCCGCTCAGCGCCCTCGCCTTCTGGGCGAGGTCCCAGATCAGCGACACCGACCGCTACCTCGCGACGATGGCCCCGCTGGCCAGGGACCCCCGGATCAAGACGGCCGTCACCGACCGGGTGACCGCCGAGATCGTGAAGCAGCTCCCGCTCGACTCGCTGCTCGACGGCCTCGCCCCGGCCGACCGGCCCCAGCTCGGCGCCCTGCTGGGCGGCATCGGCCAGGCCCTGACCGACGGACTCAGCGGCCTCGTCCACACCCAGGTCGCCCGGCTCGTGGACAGCGACGCCTTCGTCGCCCTCTGGACGGAGGTCAACCGGAACGCGCACGCCGCCCTGGAGAAGATGGTGACCGGACAGGGCGGCGGCGCCGTCGAGGTCCGCAACGACACCGTGGTGCTGGACCTCGCCCCGGTGATCGCCCGGGTGAAGTCCGCGCTGGTCGACCAGGGCGTCCCGCTGGCCTCCCGGATCCCGGAGATCCACACCTCGTACCCGCTGGTGCAGTCCGACGCCATCCCCAAGGTCCGCACCGCCCTGCGGGTCCTGGACCTGGCCGGCTTCTGGGTCCCGGTGCTGGCCGGCGCCTGCGCGCTCGGCGGGGTGCTGCTCGCGGCCCGGCGACGCCAGGCGGTGGTGACGACGGCCCTCGGCATGGCGGGCGGTGCGCTGCTGCTGGGCATCGGGCTGAGCGTGTTCCGGGCCGTCTACCTGGACCGGCTCCCCGCCGACGTCGACCAGGCCGTCGCCCAGGCGGTGTACGACACCCTGGTGCGGTACCTGCGCTCGGCCGTCCGGGTGGTGGTCACCCTCGGGCTGCTGGTCGCGCTCGGCGCCTGGATCATCGGCCCCGGGCGCTGGGCACGCGCCGTCCGGGGCGGCTGGCGCGCCGGGCTGGGCGCGGTACGGCGGGTGGCCGGACGGTCCGGGCTGCGACTCGGGCCGGTCGGCCGGTTCGTCCACCGCTGGAAGGCCCCGCTGGGCTGGCTGTCGGTGGCGCTCGCGGCGCTGGCCTTCGTCCTGTGGAGCTACCCGACGGTGCTGGTGACGCTCTGTCTGGCGCTCGGGCTGGTCGCCGTCCTGGCGGTGCTGGAGCTGCTGGACGAGCCGGGGCGGCCCGGGGAAGGAACCCGGGCCCCGGCCTGAGCGGGCCGGCCCGCCCGGGCACCGGGCTTGGCCTGAGCGGAGCAGTCCGACGCGCGCCGGAGGGTGCGGTGGCCGAGGCTGAGCGGGATGTCCGAGAACCCGCTGCCGCCGCCCGCCGACCTGCGGGCCTGGTCCTGGCTGCTCGGCGCGTCCACGCTGCTGATGCTCGGGTACTTCCTGCTGCCGCTGCAGTTGCTGGGCGAGCGCCGGCCGCTGCTGAGCTGGCTGGTGTTCGCGGGGGCGCTGGTCGGGCTGACCTGGCTGATGCTCGCCAAGATCGTCGGGGTGATGCGGGGGACGGCCAGGCAGCCGGTGCTCTGGCTGGCCTTCCTGATCTTCCTGGCGCTGACCATCTTCGCCGCCACGTACTACGTCCTGGGCGCCCACAAGGCGGAGTTCGCCGGACTGGAGACCCGGCTGGACGCGCTCTACTTCACCGTCGTGACGATGGCGACGGTGGGCTACGGCGACATCACCCCGGCCGGGCAGACCGCACGGCTCGTGGTGGTGCTCCAGATCGGGTACAACTTCGTCTTCCTCGCGGCGGCCGCCGGAACGGCCTCCCGGGCGATCCGCGGCAACGTCGAACGCAGGATCCGCGAGCGGGGCTGAACCGGCCCGACGTACGGACCAGTTGCCGCACAGTGTTGTCCACAGCCTGTGGACAACACTGTGGGCTCAGGATCGGCCGGTGTCGATCACGCGGAAGCGATTGCCCTCGGTGTCGGCCAGGACCACGAAGTCCGGGTCCTCGGGGTAGCGCTTCCAGTCGACGCGCTCGGCGCCGAGGGCGACGGTACCGAGCGTCGGCACACCGCCATCGTGGCGGCCCGTCAGTCGTCCTGGAAGTCGGCGGTGGTGTGGAGGGTGGCGTACAGGGCGGAGAGGCGGGCGTTCCAGTTGGCGTAGGTGGGGACGTCGACGGCGTGCTTCTTGCCCATGTCCCGGATCACCTTCTGGGCGTCCTTGAGCTCCTGCGCGGCGTCGTCCGGGTTGCCCTCGTTGAGGCGGGCGGCGGTGGCGTCGAGGATCCTGAGCAGCTCCGCCTGCTTGTCCCGCTCCTTGCCGACCTGGGCCTGGGCGACGGCCTGGCGGAAGGCCTGGATCTGCAGCGCGGCGGGCTGGTTGCGCGGGACGGCCTGGGTGGGGGCCGGGGGCGCGGACGGGGGCGCCGAGGGGGTGGTGGGGGCCGCCGAGGTCGCGGTCGGGGAGGCCTTCTGGGTGGGCGTCGCGGCCGGACCGGCGGGGGTGGTGGGGGCGGTGGCCGCGGCCGGTTTGGCGGCGGCCGCGTTGCCGGCCGGCTCGTCGAAGGCGGTCAGGGCCAGCGCCGTGACGCCGGCCAGGCCCGCCACGCCCAATGCCCCGAGCACCAGCGGCTTTCGGCGGCCGCGGGCGGGCGCGGGCCTGGCGGCGGGGGCGGGCGCCGGGGCGCGCATCGGGGCGGGGACCGGGCCGGGTATCGGCGCCATCACCGAGGTGGCGGCCGGGGGTTGGGGCGGCAGCAGGGTGGTGTGCTGCTGGTCCGGCTGGCCCAGCTGGTTCGGCTGGCTCAGCTGGTTCGGCTGGTATGGCTGGTTCGGCGGCGGGGAGAAGGGCACGGGCGGCAGCAGCTGGGTGGCGGCGCCGGCGGTGTTCGCGAGCAGTTCCGCCGTCGGGTCCCCGACCATCAGTCCCGGTACCGTGCCGAGGAGTTCGGCCCGGGCGGCGGCCGCGTCGGCCGGGCGGTCCGCCGGGTTCTTGGCCAGCAGCCGCAGCACCGCCCCGTCCAGCGCGGGCGGCAGGCCGGGGCGCCGGACGGAGGGCGGCAGCGGCTGCTCGCTGACGTGTTTGAAGGCGATCGCCACCGGGGTCTCGGCGGTGAACGGGGTCGCGCCGGTGAGCATCTCGGTGAGCACGCAGCCGACCGCGTACAGGTCGGTCCGGCCGTCCAGCGCCGAGGCGGTGGCCTGCTCGGGCGAGAGGTAGGCGGCCGTGCCGAGCACGCTCGCGGTCTGGGTCAGGTTGCTGGAGGAGCCGGCCCGGGCGATGCCGAAGTCGACGACCTTCACCCCGCCGTCGTCGGTGATCATGATGTTCCCGGGCTTGATGTCCCGGTGCACCAGCCCGGCCGCGTGCGCGACCGACAGCGCCTCGCAGACCGCCGCCGCGATGCCGACCGCGCGCTCCACCGGCAGGACCTGCTGCTCCGCCAGCAGGGCGGCCAGCGAACGGCCGGTGACCAGCTCCATGACGATGAACGGGGTGCCCTGGTCCACGCCCGAGTCGAAGACCATGACGATCCTCGGGTGCACCAGCATGGCCGCGTGCTGGGCCTCGCGGCTGAAGCGCTCGGCGAAGCGGGGGTCGTCGGCGAGGCCGCCGTTGAGGACCTTGACGGCCACCTGACGGCCCAGCACCCGGTCCACCCCGCGCCAGACGGTCGCCATGCCGCCGACGCCGAGTATCCCGACGAGTTCGTAACGCCCGTTCAGCGCCCGTCCGATCACCTGGAGCTCCCCTCACATGCCCTGGCCCCGGGGTCCCGGGCCGCCTCGTGCACCCGTGCACGATAGCCGCACCGCCGAGCGGGTCCGCCGGGGGCGGAGGGTGGCGGTCGGGGGACCGGGCAGCGGTCCCCCGGCCGCCGGCACGGGGGTGCGGCCCGCCCTGACTGCGGGAGGGCGGG
>NZ_JBHJSJ010000043.1:0-72724 GCF_042268845.1 Kitasatospora sp. NPDC056273
CCGGGTGCTGTGCGCACCCGGCCCCTGTCCCCCGTGCCCCCCGGTCCCCCGTGGGTCCCCCCGTTCCCCCGTTCCCCCGTGGTCCGGGCCCGGCGCCCCCCGGCGCCGGGTCAGTCCGTCGCGATGGCCGCGAGGACGTTCATGCGTCCGGCCCGGAAGGCCGGGACGAGTGCGGCGAACAGGCCGATCAGCACCGAGGCGACCAGCGTGACCGCCACCGTGACGGTCGGGACGGAGAGCGTCCCGAGGCCCTGGTCCCGCAGCACCCGCTGGGCGGTGACGCCCCAGCCGAGGCCCAGTCCGGTGCCGAGGACGGCGCCGAACACCGCGATCACCACGGACTCCAGCCGGATCATCCGGCGCAGCTGGCGGCGGGAGAGCCCGATCGCCCGCAGCAGGCCGATCTCGCGGGTCCGCTCGACCACCGACAGCGCCAGGGTGTTGACCACGCCGAGCACCGCGACCGTGATCGAGAGGGCGACCAGCCCGTAGATCAGGTAGAGCAGGGTGTTGATCTGGGACTGGGCGAGCTCCTTGTAGCCGGCCCGGTCCTTGATGGTGAGCTGCGGGTACTCCTTCAGCCCGTCCTCCAGCGCGGTCAGCGTCCGGTCGACGTCGGCGCCCTGGGAGGCCTTGGCGAAGAAGGTCCACACCGGCGGCTGCTCGGCGGCCGGGACGACCTTCTCCATGGTGTCCATGGCCACGAAGGAGCCGTCGCCGAACAGCTCGCCCTTGCCGAAGACCGCGCCGACCGGCACCGTCTGGGTGCGGCCCTGGCCGTAGTCGACGGTGACCTGGTCGCCGACCTTCAGGCCGTGGTCCTTGGCGAAGGCGGCGCCGATGCCCAGCGAGCCGCGCTGGAGCGAGTCCACCGCACCGGAGTCGACGGTCGGCCGGAAGTCGGTGCCGAAGAAGGACGGCGGCACGGCGGTCAGCGGGGTCTTGGCCTTCTGCCCGTCCGGCAGCTGGACCTTGGCGGCGAAGAACCGCTGGGTGGTGACGTGGTCGATGCCCGGGGTCTTCCGGACCGCGTCCGTCATCTCGGGGGTGATCGCGGTACGGCCGCCGGAGACGATGTAGTCCGCGCCCACCGACTTGTCGATCTGCGCGCTGGTCGAGGTGACGGCCGAGGAGCTGAACACCGCGGAGGCGATCACCAGCGCCAGGCCGATCATCAGCGCGGCGGCGGTGGCGCCGGTGCGGCGCGGGTTGCGCATCGCGTTGCGCTGGGCGAGCCTGCCGGACGGGCCGAACAGCGCCGGCAGCAGCGCGCCGAGCACCCGGACGACGGCCGAGGCCAGCAGCGGGCCGAGCACCACGAAGCCGATCAGGGTGAGCACCACGCCGAGGCCCAGGTACCGGCCGCCGGTGGCCGCCTTCTCCGCCCCCGCGCCGAGCACCAGCACCGCGCCGCCGCCCGCCGTCAGCAGCAGGCCGAGGCCGGTGCGGACGAGGTTGGCCCGGGCCTCCGCCGGGGTGCCGTGGTCGCGCAGCGCGGCCATCGGCGAGATCCGGCTCGCCCGGCGGGCCGGGAACCAGGCCGCGACCAGGGTGACCACGATGCCCAGCGCGTACCCGGCGACGAACACGTCCGGCCCGATCTGCAGGTCGGCCGCCTCCAGGTCCATGCCGATCGCCGTCATCAGCTTGATCAGGCCGACCGCCACGCCCAGGCCGGCCGCGACCCCGAGGGTCGAGCCGAGCACGCCCAGGATCAGCGCCTCGACCAGCACCGAGCGGTTGACCTGCCGCCGGCTGCCGCCGATGGCGCGCAGCAGGCCGATCTCCCGGGTGCGCTGGGCGACCAGCATCGAGAAGGTGTTGACGATCAGGAAGGCGCCGACGATCGCCGAGACGAAGGCGAAGCCGAGCATCGCGTACTTCATGAAGCCGAGGCCCTTGCCGACCTGCTCGCTGCGGTCGGCCTTCTGCTCGGCCGCCGTCTTCACCTGGTACCCGCCGCCGAGCTGGGCCAGCGCGTCGGCCTTGAGCCGGTCGTCGCCGCGGCTGCCGTCGCCGTACGCCTCGACGGTGCTGAAGGCCGGCCCGCCGAGCAGTGCCTGCTGGGCGGTCGGGGTGTCCAGGAAGCCGAGCGCCGCGCCCGGGTTGGTGGTGGTGAAGGTGCCGATGCCGACGATGGTGAAGTCGTGCCGGCCGAGGGGGTTCTCGACCCTGAGCGTGTCACCGAGGGCGAGCTTGGCCTTCTTCACGGTGTCGGCGTCCAGCAGCAGCTCGGTCGGGCCGCGCGGCGTGTGGCCGGAGGTGACCTTCAGCGGGTTGCCCGGGGTGTCGGTCCAGTTGCCGAGCAGGGTGGGCGCGCCGGTGGTCGGGCCGACCAGCTTGTTGGTGGCCGGGTTGATCATGACGGCGTTCTCGACCAGGACCTGGCCGACGGCGCTCTTCACCCCGGGCAGCGCGGCGACCTGCCGCTCCAGCGCGACCGGGACGGTCGGCGGCTTGACGGCGGCCTGCTGCTCCTCGTCCTCGGCCGGCTTGGGCGGCTGGACCGAGACGTCGGAGGAGGTCGCGGCGAAGAGCTTGTCGAAGGTGCCGGTGGCGGTGTTGGAGAACACCAGGGTGCCGGAGACGAAGGCCACCGACAGCACGACGGCGATGAGCGAGAGCGCCATCCGGCCCTTGTGGGCGAGGAAGCTCCGCAGTGAGGTCTTGAGCAGCATGATGGTGTCGTCCCGCCGCTCAGCTGGTGCGCTTGCCGTCGAAACGGCGCATGCGTTCGAGGACGGAGTCGGCGGTGGGCGCGTACATCTCGTCCACGATCACGCCGTCGGCGAGGAAGAGCACGCGGTCCGCGTAGCCGGCGGCGACCGGGTCGTGGGTGACCATCACGATGGTCTGGCCCAGTTCGTCCACCGAGCGGCGCAGGAAGGTCAGCACCTCGGCACCGGACCGGGAGTCCAGGTTCCCGGTGGGCTCGTCGCCGAAGATGATCTCGGGGCGGGCGGCCAGTGCCCGGGCCACCGCGACGCGCTGCTGCTGGCCGCCGGAGAGCTGGGCGGGGCGGTGCTTGAGCCGGCCGGACAGGCCGACCGTCTCCACCACCTGGTCCAGCCAGGCCTGGTCGGGCCTGCGCCCGGCGATGTCCATCGGGAGCGTGATGTTCTCCAGCGCGTTCAGCGTCGGGAGCAGGTTGAAGGCCTGGAAGATGAAGCCGATCTTGTCGCGCCGGAGCCTGGTGAGCTGCTTGTCCTTCAGGCCGGTGATCTCGGTGTCGCCGATCCGGATCTGCCCGGAGGTGACCGTGTCGAGGCCCGCCAGGCAGTGCATCAGGGTGGACTTGCCGGAGCCCGACGGCCCCATGATCGCGGTGAACCGGCCGCGCTGGATGTCGACGTCGACCGCGTCGAGCGCGGTCACCCTGGTCTCGCCCGAGCCGTACGCCTTGGTGACCTGACGGGCCGACGCGGCGACGGCGGGCGCCCCGCCGGGAAGCTGGGGGTCGTACACGGCTGCTGCTGCCGTCGTCACTGGGACACTCCTAAGGAAGATGCGCTCACCCGTTGGCCCCCAGCCTCACGGGCCCGCCCGCCGCGCGACATGGCGCGGGCGGTAGTCCTCGACCGGGAGTTGTCTCCACCCTCCCGGTGGACCTGGCCACCGGACCCGGCGCAACCGGGCCGCTTCCTGGCGGGTGGGGATGTGTGAACCACGTTAGGAGTCGGCGGCGGAGCGCTCGTCATCCGCCGGAATGAAGCCTCTCAACCAAGGTTCTACGGGCCACGGAGCGGCTCCCCCTAGGGGTCGCCGCGGCCCGTCTCGGGGACGCCCCGTACGGGCCGGCGGCGACGGTCCGTCAGCTCGTCAGCGCGGGTGCGGCCAGCCGCTCCAGGGCCGTGGCGAAGCCGTCCACGACCGGGGCCAGCAGCGTTTCGGTCTCGCGCTCCACCAGGGTCGTCCCGTCCTCCCGGGCGGTGATGTGGCGGTCGAGCACGAACCAGCCCTGGGTGATGTGGCCGGCGCCCATCGAGCTGAGCACCGGGCGCAGCGCGTAGTCCACCGCGAGGACGTGCGCGGGCGAGCCGCCGGTGGCGAGCGGCAGGACGGCCTTGCCGGCCAGGGCGTACTGCGGGAGCACGTCCAGCAGGGCCTTCAGCAGGCCCGAGTAGGCGGCCTTGTAGACGGGGGTGCCGACGACCACGCCGTCGGCGCGGGCGAACAGCTCGGTGACGGCGACGATCTCGGGGTGGTCGAAGTCGCCCGACAGCAGCGCGTGCGCGGGCAGGCTGCGGGCCTCGAAGGGGACGACGTGGTGGCCGCGTTCCGCCAGCCGCGCGTCGACGTGGCGCAGCAGGCGGGTGGTGCGGGAGGTGGCGGACGGGGAGCCGGAAACGGACAGGACGACGGCCATGGGTTTCACCTCTGGCTGGAAGCGGGGCGGCGCGGTGCGGCGGAGTGCGGCGGCGGGGGAAGGCGCCGCGGTGGGGGCCGGTACCGGGGGCGGTGCGGGAACGGTGCGGGGGGGGCGTTGCGGGGCACCGGGGCGCTACGTCGGCGGACGTGCGGGGCCTGCGGGGAGTACGGGGACCCGACGGGCGCGTGTCAGCCGCGACAGAGCGAACAGGCCACACCGCGCCGCAGGTCGACGTGCCGCCGACGCGTGAGTGCCCAACGCTGATCCATGCCTGGAATGCAAACACGCTGTGTTCGAGCTGGTCAAGAAACGTTTCAGCCGCTGGAACGGCGGGTGTCCGGATGTTTCGGCGGAACGATTCGGGGCGTGCACCAAAACTGCTACAAGAGGCCTGGTGGGCCCCCCGGGGGGAGTCAGCCCGACCGGGGTCGGGCATCCTCGTCGGCATGAACACGTGGCAGGAGGGCCGCCCGGGGGGCGGCGGGAACCCGTACGGCGGCAGCGGTGGAGGCGGCTCGGCCGAGCCGCCGCTGCCGTCCTCGCTGAACCCGCGCGGGCCGGGGGCGGCCGCGCCACGGCAGCCGCGACAGCCCGGGGGGCAGCCGGGGCAACCGGGGCAGTCCCGGCTGGGCGGCGTCCCGCCGCAGGGGGCCGGCGCACCCGGCGCCCGTCCCGGCGGCCCGGGGCGCCCCGGTGGCCCCGGTGGCCCGGGCGGGCCCGGCGGTCCCGGCGGGCAGGGGGGCCAGGGTGGTCAGGGCCGCCCCGGCGGCCCCGGCGGCCCCGGCGGCACCCGCCCGCCCGGTGCCCAGGCCCGGCGCTGGCCGCGGCGGCGGATCGTGAAGTGGTCGGTCTTCGGCCTGCTGATCGCCGTCATGGTGACCGCCGTCTCCACCTGGTTCTGGGCGGACTCCAAGCTCAACCACGAGAACGTGCTCGCCGACTACCCCGGCCGCCCCGCCGCGGGCAAGGGCACCAACTGGCTGATCGTCGGCTCCGACAGCCGCCAGGGCCTCACCGACTCCGAGCAGGACGACCTGCACACCGGGCACGACACCGAGGGCAAGCGCAGCGACTCGATGATGATCCTGCACGTCGGGGACAACGGGAACACCCTGATGAGCATCCCGCGCGACTCCTGGGTGCCGATCCCCGAGCACCCGGGCAGCAACGGCAAGCCGGTCAAGGGCACCACCGCGAAGATCAACTCGGCCTTCGGCAACGGCGGCGGCCGCCTCCTGGTCCAGACCGTCGAGCAGAACACCGGCATACGGATCGACCACTACGCCGAGATCGGCTTCGGCGGTTTCGTCGGCATCGTCGACTCGATCGGCGGCGTCGAGATGAAGATCGACCAGGACGTCAAGGACAAGGACTCCGGGCTCGACCTCAAGGCCGGCGACCAGACCCTCACGGGCAAGCAGGCCCTGGCCTTCGTCCGCCAGCGCCACCAGATGGCCGACCAGGACCTCGGCCGGATGCGCAACCAGCAGAAGTTCCTCGGTGCCCTCGCCCACCAGGCCGCCTCCCCGGGCAACCTGATGAACCCGTTCACCTTCTACCCGCTGGTCGACTCCGCGCTCGGCACCCTGATCGTCGACGAGGACTGCGGGCTGACCGACCTCGGCTCGCTCTTCCTCGCCATGAAGGACGTCAACGGCGGCAGCGGCAAGTCGCTGACCGTGCCGATCGGCAACCCGGACTACCGGACCAAGACCGGCGAGTCCGCCGTGCTCTGGGACGCCGGCAAGTCCAAGCAGGTCTTCGACGCCTTCAAGAACGACACCGCGGTGCCGGAGTTCAAGTAGTCGGCCACTTCGCGTGACCGCTCCACCACAATGAGTGGATGCCACTCGTCACCGCACTGATCCGCCGCCGTCGCCACCGCCTCCTGGGCCGCCTGGTCCAGGAGGCGCTCGCGTTGTACGGGATGGAGGTGCCCGCCGCCTGCGAGATCGGGCCCGGGCTGATGGTCTTCCACCGCGGCTTCGGCACCGTGCTGCACCCGTACACCACCCTCGGCGCCGGCGTGACGCTCTACAACGGCGTGACCATCGGCCGGGCCGACCCGTGGGTGCCGCAGGAGGAGAGCGCGATGCGGCGGGTGGTGGTCGAGGACGGGGCGGTGCTGTGCGCGGGCGCCAAGGTGGTGTGCAAGGAGGGCGTGCTGACCGTCGGCGCGGGCACCGTCGTCGGGGCCAACGCGGTGCTCACCCGCTCGACCGGCCCCGGCGAGATCTGGGCCGGCGCACCGGCGCGCAAGGTGGGGACGCGGGCGGGCGACTGGGGGCCCGCGGCGGCACCGGCCCGGCCCGCTCCGAGCCCCGCCTGAACCCGCGGGGGTACGGGACGTGCCATGCGGCCTAGACGTACGGCAGCAGCCCGGTGCCGCACTCCGGGAAGCGGACCAGCCACTCCCCCTCGCCGCCGGCCGCCTCCTCGGTCGCGCCCGAGAAGCCGTAGTGGATCGGCTGCCCGTCGCCGCCCAGCCACCGCGCGTGGGTCAGCTGCACCGACAGCGAGGCCGGGCGGTGCGCGGCGGCGGCCGCCGACACGGGCGGCGCGGGCTGCTCCAGCACCAGTTCGTGCTCGGTCTCGCCCGGCCGGAAGGTCACCACGGTCTCGGTGCCCGGGCGGCGCGGGAAGGCGCCCGCCGGGTCCGTCCAGTACGCGGCGACCATCACCGCGAGGGTGCCCTCCAGGCTGCCGGTGTCCGGCCGCACGTACTCCTCGTCCGCGATCCAGCGGGAGTGGTGGCGGACCTCCTCCGGGCCCCACCGCTCGTCCCAGCGCACCCAGTAGCCCGCCACCCGCTTGACGGTCATGCCCTCGCGGGCGACCCGGACGGCGAACCGCGCCGGGCCGACCGGCTCGCAGCCGGCCAGGGAGACCACCGTCACCTGTTCGTAGGTCACCTCGCCGTCGTCGGCGCCCTGCTCCATCATCGGTCAACCACCTTGCCGCAGAGTCGAGTTCGGCCGCGGCTGGGGCCGCGTCCGAATCGAGCGTAGGGCTCCGGCGCAGGCAGGCCGCACGATTGCCCGGTTCCGGCCCGGACGGCCGCGCTCCGGGCTACCCTGCCCGCCGCACGGCGGCGCCCGGCGCGAAAGGGGGCGGGAACCGGGCGGCGTCCGGGCGCGGGCGCGGGTACGGGGGCGGACGCGAAACCGCCCCGGAGCGGGAGATCGGAAGATCCGACGTCCCGCTCCGGGGCGGTGCGTGCCAGGTGGCGGCGGTGCTTAGGCGACCACGCCGGACTTGGCGATGGTGATCTTGGCCGAGGTGCGGCCGCTCTGCGAGCCGAGGCCCTCGATCTTCTTGACCAGGTCCATGCCCTCGAGGACCTCGCCGAAGACGACGTGCTTGCCGTCCAGCCAGTCGGTGACGATGGTGGTGATGAAGAACTGCGAGCCGTTGGTGTTGCGGCCGGCGTTGGCCATCGACAGCAGACCCGGGCGGTCGTGCTTGATCTTGAAGTTCTCGTCGGCGAACTTCTCGCCGTAGATGCTCTTGCCGCCGGTGCCGTTGTGGTTGGTGAAGTCACCACCCTGGAGCATGAAGGCCGGGATCACGCGGTGGAAGCCGGAGCCCTCGTAGCCGAAGCCGTTCTGGCCGGTGGCCAGCTCGCGGAAGTTCTGGGCGGTCTTGGGGACGACGTCGTCGTAGAGCTTGAAGACGATCCGGCCGGCCGCCTCGCCGTTGATCTCGATGTCGAAGAAAACGTTGGAAGACATGCAGGGATCATGGCACGATCGCCTGTTCCTCGCGCGTCACCCCCGGTCGGGCCGGGCCGGACACCGCTGTGTTATCCGGTTCCGCCCCCCGCGCCGGGACCGGGAAGCTACCATCGATGTCAGGTTTCCGGGCGGCCCGATCCGCGACGGCGGGCGGGGCCGGTGAACGGCGACGGCGGACGGCGACGGCGGCACGGCACGGCACGGGACGGGGTGGACGGCATGCGGATCGGCGAACTGGCCCGGCGGACGGGTGTGAGCGAGCGCTCGCTGCGCTACTACGAGCAGCAGGGCCTGCTGGCCGCCCGCCGCACCGAGGGCGGCCACCGGGAGTACCCGGAGGCCGCCGTCGACCGGGTGGTGCACATCCAGGAGCTGTTCGCGGCCGGACTGCACAGCCGGACCATCTACAAGATCCTCCCCTGCATGCGGGACTCCGACGGCAGCCCGAACGAGATCGCCACCCCGCTCCTGGTCGAGGAGCTCACCGCGGAGCGCCAGCGGATCGACCGGACGATCGACGACCTGCTCCGCTCCCGCGAGGTGCTGGACGAGGTGATCGCGACCGCCTCCGGGCAGCCGTCGGCCCCGGCCGCCTGACGTGCGGCCGTCGGCGTTCGGCGCGGCGTTCGGCATCCGGCCTCCGGTTCAGCCCCCGGCCACCGGCTTGCGGGCCAGCAGGTAGGCCTGCGGGGTCCTCTCGTCGCCCTCCGGCTCCCGGACCGTACGGGAGGTGACCGGCAGGCCGGCCTCCCGGGCCAGCTCCTCGACGTGCTCCGGCCGCAGCCGGCGGAAGTCCAGCGACACCGGCTGCCCGAACGGCCGCTCCAGGTGCAGGGGCCGGTCGCCGACCTGGAAGGCGAGCATCAGGTGGCCGCCGGGGGCGAGCACCCGGGCGAACTCGGCGAACACCTCGGGGAGCCGCTCCGCCGGGGTGTGGATGATCGAGTACCAGGCCACCACGCCGGTCAACTCCCCGTCCCGGAAGGGGAGGTCGAACATCGAGCCGACGCTGAACGGCACCTCCGGGTGGGCCTTCCGGGCCAGCTCGACCATCCGCGGCGAGAGGTCGATCCCGTGCACGTCCACGCCGAGGCCGTGCAGGGGCCCGGTCATCCGGCCCGGGCCGCAGCCGACTTCGGCCGTCCTGCCATCCGGCCGCTCGGCGCGGACCAGGTCGGCGAAGAGCGCCAGCATCGCCCGGTCCATCGGCATGCGGTCCAGCGCGTCCCGGAAGAGGTCGGTGTACTCGGTGGCGACGGCGTCGTAGAACGCCCTGGTCTCGGTGAGGAAGCCCGGCTCGGTCATGGCCCCGGACCCTACCCGGCGGCCGCCGGCCCGCGGCAGGCCGTGGCGGTCCTACAACTCCCGTTCGGCGACGGCCTGGTCGCCGCTGAGCTCGCCGGTCGGGCGGAAGCCGAGGCGGGCGTAGAACTCCGCCGGGCCGTCCGGGCCCGGGTGGTAGGTGACGGTGGCGCGGGTGCCGCCGCGGCGGCGGATCTCGGCGCAGACCTGCTCGACGGCGAAGCGGCCGTACCCGCCGCGCTGCTGCCCGGCGTCGACCAGCAGCCGCCACAGGCCTGAGCGGGGGCGGTCGCCGGGGCGGTCGGGGTGGAAGACGATGTCGAAGAAGGCCATCACGAAGCCGACCGGCCGCCCGTCCTCCAGGATCAGCCGGGGCCAGGCCGTCTCCCCGTACGCGTACGCCTCGGCCAGCGACTTCACCACCGGCGCCACCAGGTGCTCCTGGTCGGGGCGGACCCGCAGGGCGAGGGCGGCGTCGATGTTCTCGGGGGTGATCGGGGCCAGGCTGAGCGTGGCGGGCGGTGCGGACGGCGTGGTCGTCGCGGCGGGCGTGGAGGACATGGCGGGCAGCCTACGGAGCGCGGCCGCCCGCCGTCGCACGGTTTTCCGGCCCCCGACCGCGGACGGGCGGTCGGGGGCCGTGGCTGTACGCCGGTGCGTGTGTGTGCGCGTTACGGGAGGTTGCGGGCCATCACGATCCGCTGGACCTGGTTGGTCCCCTCGTAGATCTGCGTGATCTTCGCGTCCCGCATCATCCGCTCCACCGGGTAGTCCCGCGTGTACCCGTACCCGCCCAGCAACTGCACCGCGTCCGTCGTGATCTCCATCGCCGCGTCCGACGCGAAGCACTTCGCCGCCGCACCGAAGAACGTCAGATCCGCGTCCCCCCGCTGCGACTTCGCCGCCGCCGCGTACGTCAACTGCCGCGCCGCCTCCAGCTTCATCGCCATGTCCGCCAGCATGAACTGCACACCCTGGAACTCCGCGATCGCCTTCCCGAACTGCCGGCGCTCCCGCACATACCCGTTCGCGTAGTCCAGCGCACCCTGCGCGATCCCGATCGCCTGCGCCGCGATCGTCACCCGGGTGTGGTCCAGCGTCTTCATCGCCGTCGCGAAACCCGTCCCCTCCGCACCGATCATCCGGTCCGCCGGGATCCGCACGTTGTCGAAGTACACCTCACGCGTCGGCGACCCCTTGATACCCAGCTTCTTCTCCGGCGCACCGAAGGACACCCCCTCGTCGCCCTTCTCCACCACGAACGCCGAGATGCCCTTCGACCGCTTCTCCGGATCCGTCACCGCCATCACCGTGTAGAACTCGGACACCCCCGCGTTGGTGATCCAGCGCTTCACACCGTTCAGCACCCAGAAGTCCCCGTCACGCACCGCCCGGGTCTTCATCCCCGCCGCGTCCGAACCCGCCTCCGGCTCCGACAGGCAGTACGAGAACATCCCCTCGCCCCGCGCCAGCGCCCCCAGGTACTTCGCCTTCAACTCCTCCGAACCCGACAGCTGCACCGGCAGCGACCCCAGCTTGTTCACCGCCGGGATCAACGAGGACGACGCGCACACCCGCGCCACCTCCTCGATCACGATCACCGTCGCCAGCGCGTCCGCCCCCGCACCGCCGTACTCCTCCGGCACGTGCACCGCGTGCAGGTCGTTGCCCCGCAACGCGTCCAACGCCTCCTGCGGGAACCGCCCCTGCTCGTCCACCTCCGCCGCGAACGGAGCGATCTTCGCCTCGGCCAGCGAACGCACCGCCTCACGGAGCATCCCGTGCTCCTCGGAGATCCGGAAGAGATCGAAGTCAGCCGCCCCTGCGCTGCCCGCCATGATGCCTGCCTCGTCGTTCAGTGACCGACGCCCGGGCGAGGCCCGATCGAGGTCCGATCGACGCCCGGTGCGAGTCGAATCCGCGGTTAACTACCGTTCAGTAGAGATCCTAGGGCGCCGACCTGCGGCTGCCTAGCGTCCAGCGGCGGCCCGGTCGTTCATGTCCGCGCTCCGGGGGCGACCGGCGGGACGGCCCCTCCGGCGTGCAGGTGATCCCGGGGCGCCCCCGGCGGGCGGATAGCATCAGGGCATCCGTACTGGTCGCGTCCGCATCCAAGGAGAACCCGTGACCCTCCGCATCTCCGTGATCGGCACCGGCTACCTCGGCGCCACGCACGCCGCCGCGATGGCCGAGTTCGGCTTCGAGGTGCTGGGCCTGGACATCGACCCGGACAAGATCGCCATGCTGACCGCAGGGCGGGTCCCGATGTACGAGCCCGGGCTGTCCGAACTGCTGCTCAAGCACGTGGCAGGGCACGAGGGTTCGACCGGACGGCTGCGCTTCACCACCTCCGCCCGGGAGGCCGCCGAGTTCGGCGACGTGCACTTCATCTGCGTCAACACCCCGCAGCGCAAGGGCGAGTTCGCCGCCGACATGTCGTACGTCGACACCGCGCTGGACGAGCTCGCGCCGCACCTGACCCGCCCCGCCCTGGTGGTCGGCAAGTCGACCGTCCCGGTCGGCTCGGCGGCCCGGCTGGCCGAGCGGCTGGCCGCGCTGGCGCCGGTCGGCGAGGGCGCCGAACTCGCCTGGAACCCGGAGTTCCTGCGCGAGGGCTTCGCCGTGCGGGACACCCTGCGGCCGGACCGGATCGTGGTCGGCGCCCACAGCGAGCGGGCCGAGCGGCTGCTGCGCGATGTGTACGCGGAGCCGATCGCGGCCGGGGTGCCGTTCATGGTCACCGACTACGCGACCGCCGAACTGGTCAAGGCGGCCGCCAACTCCTTCCTGGCCACCAAGATCTCCTTCATCAACGCGATGGCCGAGGTCTGCGAGGCGGCCGGCGCGGACGTCACCCAGCTCAGCAAGGCGCTCGCCTACGACGAGCGGATCGGCGGCAAGTTCCTCAACTCCGGCCTCGGCTTCGGCGGCGGCTGCCTGCCCAAGGACATCCGCGCGTTCATGGCCCGGGCCGGCGAGCTCGGCGCCGACCAGGCGCTGACCTTCCTGCGCGAGGTCGACTCGATCAACATGCGGCGCCGCTCCCGGATGGTCGAGCTGGCCCGCGAGCAGTGCGGCGGCGGCTTCCTGGGCCGCCGGGTCGCCGTCCTCGGCGCCGCCTTCAAGCCCAACTCGGACGACATCCGGGACTCCCCCGCCCTCAACGTGGCCGCCCAGATCCAGCTCCAGGGCGCCCAGGTCACCGTCTACGACCCCAAGGCCGTGGACAACGCCCGCAAGATGTTCCCCTCCCTCGCCTACGCCCACTCCGCCCTGGAGGCCGCCGAGGGCGCCCACGTCGTCCTCCACCTCACCGAGTGGTCCGAGTTCCGCGAGCTGGACCCGGCCGTCCTCGGCGCCGTGGTCGCCGAACGCCGCCTCCTCGACGGCCGCAACGTCCTGGACGCCGAGGCCTGGCGCGCCGCCGGCTGGACCTACCGCGCCCTGGGCCGCCCGAGCTGACCGGGCAGGAATCCCGCACCGCCGCCCGGCGTTCCCACCGGCATGACGAGCTACGGCGACGACGCGGCGGTCCGCGAGATCCTCACCCGCACCGGTGACACCTGGGCGGTGGTGGGCCTGTCCACCAACACCGCCCGGGCCGCGTACGGGGTGGCCCGGGTGCTCCAGGAGTACGGCAAGCGGATCGTGCCCGTGCACCCGAAGGCCGAGACGGTCCTCGGCGAGCGGGGCTACGCCTCGCTCGCCGAGATCCCGTTCCCGGTCGACGTGGTGGACGTGTTCGTGAACAGCGCGCTGGCCGGGGAGGTGGCCGACCAGGCGGTCGCCGCCGGGGCGAAGGCGGTCTGGTTCCAGCTGGGCGTGGTGGACGAGGCCGCCTACGGGCGGACCCGGGAGGCCGGGCTGGCCATGGTGATGGACAGGTGCCCGGCCATCGAGATCCCGCGCCTCGGCCAGGGCCCCTCCGTCTAGGCCGAGGGGCCGTCCAGCTGCGCGATGGTGGCGATGGAGGGGCGGCGGCCCGCCCGCAGCCCGGCGGCCGCCGACTCGGCGTCGCGCAGGACGCGGACGGCGTTGTGCCAGGTGAGCTTGGCCAGGTCGGCCTCCGACCAGTGGCGGCCGAGGAGTTCGGCGACCAGGTTGGGGTAGCCGGCCACCGAGTCCAGGCCGTCCGGCAGGAAGGCGGTGCCGTCGAAGTCGCCGCCGATGCCGATGTGGTCGATGCCGGCCACCTCGCGCATGTGGTCGAGGTGGTCGGCGACGGTGGCCGGGGTGGCGATCGGGCGCGGGTTGGCGGCCTCGAAGGCGCGCTGGCGCTCCATGGCCGGCGGGGTGGTGTCCAGCGGGTGGAAGCCGTGGGCGCGCATGTTCCCGTCGGCGGCGACGGTCCACTCGATGGCGGCGGGCAGGATGAACTTCGGCACGAAGGTCGCCATCGCCACGCCGCCGTTGGCGGGCAGCTGGGCGAGCACGTCGTCCGGGATGTTGCGCGGGTGGTCGCAGACCGCGCGCGAGGAGGAGTGGGAGAAGACCACCGGCGCCTCGCTCACCCGCAGGGCGTCGCGCATGGTGTCGGCGGAGACGTGCGAGAGGTCGACCAGCATGCCGAGCCGGTTCATCTCCCGGACGACCTCCTCGCCGAACCGGGTCAGCCCGCCGGCCGCCGGCTTGTCGGTCGCGGAGTCCGCCCACGGCACGTTGTCGTTGTGGGTGAGCGTCAGGTACCGGACGCCCAGCTCGTACAGGGCGCGCAGGGTGGCCAGCGAGCAGTCGATGGAGTGGCCGCCCTCGGCGCCCATCAGGGAGGCGATCCGGCCCTCGGCGCGGGCGGCCTCCATGTCGGCGGCGGTACGGGCCAGGCGCAGCCGGTCCGGGTAGCGCTCCACCAGGGCGTGGACGAAGTCGATCTGCTCCAGGGTGGCGCTCACGGCGTGGTCGCCGGCCAGCGAGGAGGGAACGTAGACGGACCAGAACTGGGCGCCGACGCCGCCCTCCGCGAGGCGGGCGAGGTCGGTGTGCAGCCGGTCGCTCTGGTCGGCGGCGAGGTCGAGCGCGCCGAGGTCGTACCCGGCCTGCTCGCGCATCGCCCAGGGGAGGTCGTTGTGGCCGTCCACCACGGGGGCGGTGCGCAGCAGGGCGCGGGCGCGGTCCAGCGGGGTGGGGGAGTCCAGGTCAGCGGTCATGCGTGCTGTTCTACCCCACGCCCGCGGGTGGCCGAACTACTTGCCGAAGCCGAAGGACGCGGAACCGGCCACCTTGGCGCGCAGCTTCCTGCCCTTCTCGGTGGCCTGGTTGTTCAGCTCGGCCTGGAAGTCGGTCATCTTCTCGGTGAGCTCGGGGTCGAAGGCGGCGAGCATCCGCACCGCGAGCAGGCCGGCGTTGCGCGCGCCGGCCACCGAGACGGTCGCCACCGGCACGCCGGCCGGCATCTGGACGATCGACAGCAGGCTGTCCATGCCGTCCAGGTACCGCAGCGGCACCGGCACGCCGATGACGGGCAGCGGGGTGACCGAGGCGAGCATGCCCGGCAGGTGGGCCGCGCCGCCGGCGCCCGCGATGATCGCCTTCAGGCCGCGCCCGTGGGCCTGCTCGCCGTACGCGACCATCTCGCGGGGCATCCGGTGGGCGGAGACGACGTCCACCTCGTACGGGACCTCGAACTCGTCCAGGGCCTGGGCGGCGGCCTCCATGACCGGCCAGTCGGAGTCCGAGCCCATCACGATGCCGATGAGGGGGTTGGTCATTCGGTGATCGTTCCTCGCAGGTAGGCGGCCGCGTGGCGGGCGCGCTCGCGGACGTCTTCGAGGTCGTCCCCGAAGACGTTGACGTGGCCGACCTTGCGGCCGGGCTTCACGTCCTTCCCGTACATGTGGATCCGCAGCCCGGGGTCGCGGGCCATGCAGTGCAGGAAGGGGTGGTACATGTCCGGGTAGTCGCCGCCGAGGACGTTGACCATGACGGTCCACCTGGCGCGCGGGCGGGGGTCGCCCAGCGGGAGGTCGAGGACGGCCCGCAGGTGGTTCTCGAACTGCGAGGTGACGGCGCCGTCCTGGGTCCAGTGCCCGGAGTTGTGCGGGCGCATGGCCAGCTCGTTGACGAGGATGCGGCCGTCGCGGGTCTGGAACAGCTCGACGGCGAGGTGGCCGACGATGCCGAGGTCCCCGGCGATCCGCAGGGCGAGCTGCTGGGCCTCGTCGGACAGGGCCGGGTCGAGGTCCGGCGCGGGGGCGGTGACCTCGGCGCAGACGCCGTTCTCCTGGACGCTCTCCACCACCGGGTAGGCGACGGCCTGGCCGCTGGGCGAGCGGACGACGTTGGCGGCCAGCTCGCGGACGAAGTCGACCTTCTCCTCGGCCAGCACCGCGACGCCGGCCAGGAACGGGGCGTGCGCCTGCTCCTCGTCGTCGACGACCCAGACGCCCTTGCCGTCGTAGCCGCCGCGGACGGTCTTCAGGACGACCGGGTAGCCGGTGCCCTCGTTCGCGAAGGCGGTCACGTCGGCCGGGTCGGCGACGAGCCGGTGCCGGGGGCAGGGCACGTCGATGGAGTCCAGCTTGGCCCGCATCACGCCCTTGTCCTGGGCGTTGACCAGCGCCTCCGGGCCGGGGCGGACGGCGATGCCGTCGGCCTCCAGGGCCCGCAGGTGCTCGGTGGGGACGTGTTCGTGGTCGAAGGTGATCACGTCGCAGCCGGCGGCGAAGGCGCGCAGGGTGTCGAGGTCGCGGTAGTCACCGAGGACGACGTCGGAGACCACCTGTGCGGCGGAGTCCTGGGGCGTGTCGGCGAGGAGTTTGAACCTGACCCCGAGCGGGATGCCCGCCTGGTGTGCCATGCGGGCCAGCTGCCCGCCACCGATCATGCCCACCACTGGAAAATTCACATTGCCCGGGGAAGTCACGCGGCCCAGGATATCCGGGCCGGTCGGGGGCGGTGGAGCCGCAGGTGGGGCCGCTGGAGCGGACGCGCGTAGATGTCAACCTGGCGCCCTGGGGGCTGAGCCGTTCGATGGAAGCGGGTAGCCTGGACGGCTAGGTCCTGGTCTGCGCGGTCCGATCATGTGCGTGCACGCAGGGCTCAAGGGGCGGCCGCGCGACCGCGACCGGCCCTTTCGACCAGCAGGCACATGGAGGCACTCCGGTATGGCGACGAACGCGGCTTCGGAACCCTCACTCGCGCAGAAGCTGCGTGGGCTCAAGGGCGAAGTGGTGAAGTTCGGCATCGTCGGCCTGAGCGGCGTGGTGGTCAACTTCGCCGTGTTCTGGGTCTGCCTCAACGGCATGGGCCTGGCCTCGGTGCGGTCGAACATCGTCGCGACGGTGATCGCGATCGCGACCAACTACCTGGGCTACCGCTACTGGCTCTACCGGGACCGCGACGCCGCCTCCCGCAAGCGGGAGATCACGCTCTTCCTGGTCTACAGCGGCATCGGCATGCTGATCGAGACCGGCGTCCTCGGCTTCTCGGTGTACGTGCTCGACCTGCGCTCGCACTACGAGCAGATCGGCGCCAAGGTGATCGGCCTCGCCGTGGCCACCGTGTTCCGCTTCGTCTCGTACCGCACCTGGGTGTTCAAGGCCGTGCCGGAGACCGTCGAGCTGCCCGCCCAGCAGTCGGTGGGCGCCGCCGCCGGCCAGGAGCTGGCCGCGCAGGCCGAGCTGATGCTGGCCACCGAGCGGATCCGGCTCGCCAAGGCCGAGTAGGCCCCGCGGTCCTCGCACCGCCCTCGTACCCCGCGCAGCCCCGGCTCGCCGAACCCGGCCGCCGGGGCTCGCCGTATCCCCGGCCGTATCCCCCCACCGGATCCCCCTGCCGGATCCTGCCGTGTCCCGGTCGGCCTCAGGCCCTCAGTCCTGGTGGCTGCGCCCGAGGAAGAGCGCGAACACCGCCGGCTTCAGCGAGAGCAGTTCGAGCCGCCCGCCGTCCGCCTCCGCGAGGTCGCGGGCGACGGCCAGCCCGATGCCGGTGGAGTTGCGCCCGCTGACCGCGCGCTCGAACACCCGGTTGCCGAGGTCCGGCGGCACGCCGGCGCCCTGGTCCTGGACCTCGACCACCACCGAGGTGCCGGAGGGCCGGATCCGCAGGGTGATCGTCCCGGCGCCGTGCATCAGCGAGTTCTCGATCAGGGTGGCCAGCACCTGGGCGACCGTCCCCGGGGTGCCGACCGCGGTGACCCCGTGCAGCCCCTCCAGGGAGAGCACCCGGCCCTGCTCCCGCAGCGTCGGGCCCCACTCCTCCACCTGCTGCTTGATCACCTCGTCCAGGTCGAAGGCGACGGCGGTGGGGCTGCGCGGGTCGCGCTGGGTGGTGAGCAGCCGCTGGACCACGTCGGTGAGCCGCTCGACCTGCTGGAGGGCGATGGTCGCCTCCTCCTTGACCGTCTCCGGCTCCTCGGCGAGGGCGGTGATCTCCTCCAGCCGCATGGAGAGCGCGGTGAGCGGGGTGCGCAGCTGGTGCGAGGCGTCGGCGGCGAGCCGGCGCTCGGCGGTGAGCATCCGGGCGATCCGCTCGGCGCTGGTGTCCAGCACCTCGGCAACCCGGTCGAGCTCGGGCACCCCGTAGCGGCGGTCGCGCGGGCGCGGGTCGCCGGAGCCGAGCCGCTCGGCGGTCTCGGCGAGATCGGTGAGCGGCCGGGCGAGCCGCTTGGCCTGCCAGACGGCGAGCGCCACCGCGGCCTGGACGGCGAGCAGGGCGACCACGCCGAGCAGCAGCAGGTTGTTGGCGATCTCGTGGTCGACGTCCTCGCGGGACTGCTCGACGGTGACGGTCTCGCCGCTGTTGCCGCGCTCGACGGCCTTCAGCAGGTGGTTCCCGGCCGGGCGCTCGCCGGCGGAGACCACCGGCTGGCCGGGCACCTGCACCTCGACGTAGCTGCCCTCGGTGACCTGGCTCTCGAAGGCCCGCCCGGTGACCGGCTCGCCCGCGGCGAGCCGGCTCTCGACCAGGGCGAGCACCCGGACGGCGGCGGCGTCCACCCGGTCCTGGGCCGAGTTGACGATGGTCCGCTTCTCGACCAGGGCGAGCGGCACGCAGAACACCACGACGACCACCAGGACGACGCCCAGCAGCGAGTTGATCATCCTGCGCTTCACGCTGCCGCTCCCCGGGTTGTTCCGCCGCCGCGGGCCGAGGGCCCGGTCTCCGTCAGGGTCAATTCTTCTCGAACCGGAACCCCACGCCGCGCACGGTGGCGATGTAGCGCGGGTTGGCCGCGTCGTCGCCGAGCTTCTTGCGGAGCCAGGAGATGTGCATGTCCAGGGTCTTGGTGGAGGTCCACCACGTGGTGTCCCAGACCTGCCGCATGATCTCCTCGCGGGTGACCACCCGGCCGGCGTCCCGGACCAGGACGCGCAGCAGCTCGAACTCCTTGGCGGAGAGGGTGAGCTCCTCGTCGCCGAGCCAGGCGCGGTGGGACTCGATGTCGATCTTCACCCCGTGCGCGCCGGTGGTGAGCTGGTCGACGTTGCCGCGCCGGAGCAGGGCCCGGACGCGGGCGAGCAGTTCGGCCAGGCGGAAGGGCTTGGTGACGTAGTCGTCGGCACCGGCGTCCAGGCCGACCACGGTGTCCACCTCGTCCGCGCGGGCGGTGAGCACCAGGACGGGGCAGCTCTTGCCGTCGGCACGCAGGCGGCGGCAGACCTCCAGGCCGTCCATCTCGGGCAGGCCGAGGTCCAGGACGACGAGGTCGACCTCCTCGGTGAGGCCGGCGGCGAGTGCGGTCGGACCGTCCTCGCGGACGAGCACCTCATAGCCCTCGCGTCGCAGGGCCCGGGCGAGCGGTTCGGAGATCGCCGGATCGTCCTCGGCGAGCAGCACACAGGTCATGTGGTGATGGTAGTCCGCCGGGGTATCCCCGTACGCCCTGTGAGGTAGTTCACAGAGCGTGATCGTTATACAAGGCCGCAATCGGGCTCAACAGGGCGCAACAGACCGGCCCTTCGGTGAAGAATCGCCTGTTGGATCTTGAAACCGAAGGAAGACACGCCCGTCTACCATCGATAGATCGGGCAGATTTGTCGCCAACTTTGCCATTCACATACCTGATTCAAGACTTTTGTCATCTGATAGAGCCAAATGTCGCCACGTAGAGTGGTTTGGTCCACGTCCGCCGCCCACCCCCCTACGCGGACGCTGTCAGGCAAGGAACCACTACTCATGGCGTCTAAGACCCTGGACACCGACGCGACGTCGGCATCTCCCAGCGGCAAGACCTTCCTCGGGCATCCCCGAGGTCTCGCCACGCTGTTCATGACCGAGATGTGGGAGCGCTTCTCCTACTACGGCATGCGCGCCCTGCTCATCTACTACCTGGTCTCCGGTGGCGCCGACGCCGCCGTCGGCAGCCAGGGCGGCGGCCTCGCCATGAAGGCGACGACGGCGACGGCGATCTACTCCGTCTACGTCTCGATGGTCTACCTCATGGCCTACCCGGGCGGCTGGTTCGGCGACCGGGTCTGGGGCGCCCGCAAGACCGTCGCCATCGCCGGGTTCGTGATCATGTCCGGCCACATCGCGCTGGCCGTCCCGGGCCAGGCGGCGTTCTTCCTCGGCCTGCTCCTGGTCGCGCTCGGTTCCGGGCTGCTGAAGGCCAACATCTCCACGATGGTCGGCCAGCTCTACAACGGCCCCGAGGACCCGCGCCGCGACGGTGGGTTCACCGTCTTCTACATGAGCATCAACCTCGGTGCCTTCGTCGCCCCGTTCGTCATCGGGACGATCGGCAAGGAGTACAACTGGCACCTGGGCTTCGGTCTGGCCGCGATCGGCATGGCCCTCGGCCTGACCCAGTTCCTGCTCGGCAGCCGCCACCTGAACCCGGTGAGCAGCGAGGTCCCCAACCCGCTGCTGCCCGAGGAGCGCAAGCGCCTGCTGAAGAAGGCCGGCCTGACGGTGCTCGGCGTCGCCGCCTTCTACGGCGTCGTGGCCGGCCTGGGCGTCTACACGCTGAACTGGGCCCTCGTCCCGCTGACCATCGCCGGTCTGCTGATCCCGATCACCGTGCTGACCCGGATCAAGCGCGACAAGGACCTGACCTCCGACGAACAGTCCAAGATGTCCGCGTACATCTGGTTCTTCGCCGCGGCTGCGATCTTCTGGATGATCTACGACCAGGGCGGGTCGACGCTCTCCCTGTTCGCGGACAAGAAGACCGCGGACTCCCTGTTCGGCCTCGGCTTCTCGGCCACCTGGTACCAGTCGCTGAACCCGCTGTTCGTGATGGCGTTCGCGCCGGTCTTCGCCTGGCTGTGGCTCTGGCTGTCCCGCCGGGACAAGGAGCCGAACACCATCGTGAAGTTCTCGATCGGCCTGCTCCTGGTCGGTGTCTCGTTCTTCGTCTTCATCATCCCGATGACCATGGCGGACAACGGCACCCTGGTCTCCCCGCTCTGGCTCGTCTCGATCTACCTGATCCAGACCATCGGTGAGCTCTGCCTCTCCCCGGTCGGCCTCTCGGTCACCACCAAGATGGCGCCGCGCAAGTACGCCTCCCAGATGATGGGCGTCTGGTTCCTCGCCGTCACCGCCGGTGACTGCACCACCAGCCTGCTCTCGCTGGCCGGCGTCAGCCTCAACGGCACCGGGATCATCGCGATGCAGGCGTCGCTCGCGGCCCTCGCCGGGTTCGCCATCTTCACCTACCGCAAGAAGGTCCAGGCCCTCATGGGCGACGTGCACTGACGCCCGTCCCCGCCCGCTCCGGGGCCGCCGTGGATTCCAGGATCCGCGGCGGCCCCGAGTGCTTTTCCCGCTCGACAGGAGCCCGTCGGCCGTGCCTATGGTGCCCGGCATGACGACCCCCTCCTTACCCCGCCAGCTGGCCCGCACCCGGCGCTTCACCCTGGGCGTCCCCACCCGGCCCGAGCCCTCGGCGGACGGCGCCACCGTGCTCTTCCTGCGCGGCCGCTCCGGCACCGACCCGCTCGCCTGCCTCTGGGCCCTGGACACCGCCACCGGCCAGGAGCGGCTGCTCGCCGACCCGGCCGCGCTGGGCGCCGACGAGGGCATCGCCGCGTACAGCACCGACGCCGCCGGAACGCTCGCCGCCTTCGCCCTGGACGGCGCCCTGTGGCTGGCCGACACCGCCGCCGGCACCGTCCGCGCCGTCCCCGTCCCCGGCCCGCCGCAGGACCCCAGGCTCGACCCGACCGGCCGCCGGATCGCCTACGTCCGCGGCGGCGCCCTGCGGGTGGTCGGCGTCGACGGCACCGACGACCGCCCGCTCGCCGAACCCGAGGCCGAGGACGTCTCCTACGGGCTCGCCGAGTACGTCGCCGCCGAGGAGATGCACCGCGACCGCGGCCACTGGTGGTCCCCCGACGGCACCGCGCTGCTGGTCGCCCGGGTCGACGACCGCCCGCTCGCCCGGCTCTTCCCGGCCGACCCCGCCGACCCGCACCGCCCGCCGCGCGCCGTCCGCTACCCGCTCGCCGGCACCGCCAACGCCGAGGTCTCGCTGCGGCTGCTCGGCCTCGACGGCAGCGACACCGAGGTCCGCTGGGACCGCACCGCCTTCGAGTACCTGACCGCCGCCGGCTGGGACGGCCACGGCCCGTACGCCGCCGTGCAGAGCCGCGACCAGCGCACCGTCCTTGTGGTGGCCGTCGAGCCGGACGGCACCACCCGGCCGCTCGCCGAGCGCCGGGACGCCCACTGGGTCGAGCTGCTGCCCGGCCTGCCCGCCCGCACCGCGGGCGGCGCCCTGGTGGACACCGCCGACCTCGGCGACACCCGGCACCTGACCGTCGGCGGCGAGCCGGTCACCCCGCCCGGGCTCCAGCTGCGCGCGGTGCTCGGCACGGAGGGCGAGCAGGTGCTGTTCACCGCCTCCGAGGAGCCCACCGAGACCCACCTCTGGACGTACGGACCGGACGGGGGCATCCGTCGGCTGAGCGACGGCCCCGGCCTGCACACCGGCGTGCGGCGCGGCGGCACGCTGGTGCTCACCACCCGCACCCCCGGGCACCCCGGCGGCTTCACAACCGCTCTGCGGGAGGGCTCGGCACCCCGCCCGCTCACCTCGTACGCCGAGCCGCCCGTCGTCACTGCCGCGCCCGAGCTGCTCAGGCTCGGCCCACACGCCCTGCGCGCCGCACTCTTCCTCCCCGCCGGCCACCGCCCCGGGGACGGCCCGCTGCCCGTCCTGCTCGACCCGTACGGCGGGCCCGCGACGCAGAAGGCCACCACCGGCGGCCTCTGGTGGGACCAGGTCTCCCAGTGGTTCGCCGACCAGGGCTTCGCGGTCCTCGTGGTGGACGGCCGGGGCACCCCCGGCCGCGGGCCCCGCTGGGAGAAGGCCGTGTACGGCGACAAGGCGACGCTCCCGCTGGCGGACCAGGTCGAGGGCCTGCGGGCGGCCGCCCGGCTGCGGCCCGGACTGCTCGACCTCGACCGGGTCGGCATCCGCGGCTGGTCCTACGGCGGCTACCTCGCCGCCCTCGCCGTATTGAGGCGCCCGGACGTCTTCCACGCCGCCTCCGCCGGGGCCGCCCCCACCGACTGGCGGTTCTACGACACCCACTGGCAGGAGCGCTTCCTCGGCCACCCCGACGAGCATCCCGAGCACTACGACAGCGGCTCGCTGATCGCCGAGGCGCCGAAGCTGAGCCGCCCGCTGCTGCTGATCCAGGGCCTCGCCGACGACAACGTCTACCCCGCCCACACCCTGCGGCTCTCCGCCGCCCTCCTCGCCGCCGGCCGCCCGCACGAGCTCCTCCCCCTACGCGCCACCGGCCACCGGCCGACGGACGAGGCGGTGGTGGAAAACCTGCTGCACCACGAACTGCACTTCCTGCGCCGCTCGTTGGGAATGAAGTGATCAGCACCGCGCCACCGAACGCCTGCCCAGCGAACGGGCCGGTGCTCATGATCAGGGGAGGCATGTGATGCCGTCGAGCGTGCCCGGCTTCGCTGAGCTGCTTGAGCAGTGCCGGCGGTCCGCCGTCCATCTGGAGCTGCGGGACTCGTACGCTCCGACGGATCGGTTCGAGGCCTGGCAGCGCGGTGAGCGGATCAACTGGGAGGACCAGGCGTCCTGGTGGCATCCCTATGACCAGTTGATCACGGACGCCGTGGCGCGGGGCGTGGTCATTCGCCGAGCCCGGGTGGTCTCCGAGCCCGTGTCCGAGTACATCCGGTGGGAGCACTACGTCACCCACGCCAACGTCACGGCCGGCGAGCAGGTCCGCTGGCTGCCACGGCGGCAGGCCACGAGCATCCCCCTGCCCGGGAACGACTTCTGGCTGTTCGACGGTGCGCCGCTTCGAGTGCACCACTTCTCCGGGGACGGCACCGTGGTCGAGGACGAGATCACGACAGAGCCGGACGCCGTGACGCTGTGCACCACCGCGTTCGAAGCAGTCTGGGAGCGAGCGCTCCCGCACCATCTGTACGAGATCTGACGAAGACCGGCTCCATGCCCGCGAGGCCCTCGCCCTGGGTGGGCGAGGGCCTTCGCGTGTTTCAGTACTGCTCGTCGCGCGCCTCGGGGCGGGGCATCCTGAGGGTCGCGAGGACGCCGAGGGCGAGGAGGGCGAGGAGGATCGCGCCGATGAAGAACTTCACTGGCGCCACGCCTCGTCGTCATCGTCCAGTTCGCGGAGCAGGCGGAGGAGGTTGAGCAAAGTGCTCACCGGAGCGTTCCCGAAGTCGATCAGGATGCGTCCGTCGATGGTGGTCTCACCCGGCGAGGCGGACCCCCAGAGGAGCCCGTGCGGCAGGCCGCGCCTGTGCAACTCGCCCAGAAGGGCCATGAGGTGGGGTTTGGTGTAGTCACGCATCCGGGGGTCCTCCGGCAGGACGGGGTAGCCGGTCACGCGCGGCAGTCCAGCTCGTACCAGATGGACTTGCCGCGCTTCTGCGGGTCGACGCCCCAGCGGTGGGTGAGGCCCTCCACGAGTTGGAGGCCCCGGCCGGACTCGGCGGAGTCGGCGGGGGTTCGCCGCCGGGGGAGGGCGTCGCTCTCGTCGGAGACGGTGACCCGGAGGGTGCGGCCGAGGACGGAGAACCAGACGACGGGCGCGGGGGTGTCGCCGTGCCGCCAGGCGTTGACGACGAGCTCCATCAGGGCGAGTTCGGCGTTGAAGATGCTGTCGGCGTCCCAGCCGCCGCTACGGGTCATCGCGTCCCGCAGGGCCTGGCGGGAGAGGGTGAGCGAGGGGGTGTTACGGGTGCACACGGGAACCTCCGTGAGGCTGTGGCGTGGGGAGGGGGATGACGGTCGTCACCGTGAGCCAGGCCGGGGCGGCGGTTGCTCTTCGGCGTGCGGGCAGCAGGCGCCTACTGCCTTGGACACAGGGATTACTGACGGTCCGTCGGATTGACCTGAGAATGACGATAGCCCAAAGTGAGATCAAGTTTTACCCCAAGCTCAGATCTTCCCTCTATCGTGGTACTGGCCGCCCCAGATGGACCGACCGGCAAGACGCGCGGCAGACTGGGACGACCCACCCCGGAAGGAAGTCATGGCTCCACGCGCAAACCCGACGCTCCGTCAGCGACGGCTCGGTGCAGAGCTGCGAAGGATGCGTGAGCAGGCCAGCTTCGGTGGCAGCGAGCTCGGCCGCCTCGTCGGCATGAGCCCAGCGCAGGTGACGCAGATGGAGGCCGGAAGAATCGGCATCAGCGTGGAGCGGTTGCACACGATCGCCACGACATGCATGTGCTCCAACCAGCCGCTGATCGACGCGCTCGCCGACATCATCACCGAGCGCAGCAAGCCCGGATGGTGGGAGGAGTATCGGGAGACTCTGGCAGCAGACTTCCTCGACGTCGCCGAACTGGAGGGTCACGCTCGGAGGCTCTCGACCTACGGGACCACCTTCGTGCCTGGCCTACTCCAAGTCGGCGCCTACACGGCAGCGTTGTTCGCTCAGGCCTACCCGCCACCGCTGCGTCACGAGGTCGATCTCAAGACGGCCTTTCGCATGCAGCGACAGCGCATCGTCCGATCCGGAGCGACGCCGTATACGGCCTTCATCCACGAGGCTGCCCTGCGCATGCAGTTCAGTGATCCGAAGGTCAACATCGAACAGATCGAGGCACTCCTCGCCGACTCGGAACAGCCCAGCATCTCGGTCCGAGTCGTACCGTTCGCCTCCGGTGCTGTCCCGAGCCCGTGCGAGAACTTCATCTATGCCGAAGGGCCCATAACGGACCTCGACGCTGCGCAGATGGACACAGGCCATGGCGGCCAGCTCTTCGACAGCCCCGCCCACCTCACAAGGTTCCGCGCTCTCCTTGCCATGATGGGCTCCACGGCACTCTCCGAGGAGAAGTCACGTGACCTCCTGCAGTCGATCAAGGAAGAAATGGCAGGCCAGCATGTCTAGCTCCGCGTGGCAGAAGTCCAGCTACTCTGCCGCAAGCGACAACTGCGTCGAGGTGCGCTCCGTCGACGGTTTGATCGAAGTGCGCGAGTCCGATGAGGGCGACGTCATCGTCCGCACCACCCCCCTCAACCTCGCCACGTTCCTCCAGGGCGCCAAGGCCGGCGAGTTCGACCACCTGATCACCAACGCCTGAGTGAATCGTTCCGGCGGCCTCTTGCTCCCCCGCAAGAGGCCGCCGGTGGCTAGCCTGGGCCTCATGACCAGCCCCGCATGGCAGAAGTCCAGTTACTCCGGCTCCAGCAACGCATGCGTTGAGGTCCGGGCTGCCGACGGGGTAGTTGAACTCCATGAGTCCGACGACGCAGACGTCATCGTCCGCACCACCCACCCCAAGTTCGCCAACTTCCTCCAGGGCGCCAAGGCCGGCGAGTTCGACCACCTCACCACCAACCCCTGAAGGGAACGCACATCGCCCCCGCCGAGCCGCTGCTCGACGGGGGCGACATGAACCCGGCGTACAGGCCGACTCTGACGATGCCCCGGGGTGGCGCTCTCAGGCCCCTTGAAGACGGCCACGGGCCGCTTCGATCTCGTTTCGGGCCGCAGTACCGAACACCGCTTGGTCCCGCAGAGCGGCGAACACGCGGACGAAGTACGAGATGTTCTCGGGCCTGGACGTCTGGAATGCCCCCGACCAGAACTCCTGCTTTAGCAAGCTCTCGTCGAACAGGTAGAAGCCCTCGCCAGGGTAGAGCGACCGTGGCCGACCTTGCGGGATGACCCCGATGGACACGTACGGGAGCCTGGACACTTCCAGGAGGTGGTCAAGTTGCCCGTTCATCACCTCAGCGCCACCCGTATTGTTGGTTAGCGCTGAGGCTTCCAGGAGGAACGAGAATATCGGCGCCCCGGTGCCGAGGAACCGCTTCCGGACCATGCGGTTCTGTGCCGCTTCCTCCACGTCATCCAACGGCAGGCCGTGCAGCTTGGCATGGATGGTGAACTGCGCCTTGGCGTACTCGACCGTCTGTAGGAAACCGGGGACGAACAGCGACTCGTACACCCGGAGCAGCTTGGTCTTCGCGTACAAGTCCATGGCTTGAAACTGGAGACGCTTCATCCCCGGTCGGTGCCATCGCTTGTAGTCGGTCCACATCTGCTCGATCTCACGACTCATTGCGATGAGTTCGGGAGTCTGCCCCTCGACGGCACAAGCCGTTGCCCATCGTCGGATGTCTTCCTCGGTCGGGATCTGCGTCCCGTGCTCGATCTTCGACACCTTGGTCTTGTGCCAGCCACAGCGTTGCGCGAGCTCGACACCCGAGAGATGGGCATCCCGACGGAGTTCTTTGAGCTGAGTCCCGAAAGCGCGCCTTGCGGACTCGGATGGTTCCTGGTCGGACATGTCGCTACGGCTTGTACTCACCATTGGGGACGCCGAGCGACCATGCCTGCTCGAACGCATCGTTGCAGAACCGGATCACGTCCGGATCGGTTGAGAGCTGGATGTCGGCCTGTTGGTTGTCTCCTCCGATGAGGTTGAAGACCACCAGGTCATCCCGGATCAGGCAGTCGTTCCCCGGCAAGGGCAGAGCCGACACGAGACGGCGGGGAAGCCACCGAAGACGTTCCGTGGGGTCGGCCAGCTCGACCGCCATCCGCTGGTAGTCCGAGAGGGGCTCGGAGACGACCCGCACACGCCGGTAAGGGAAGCCGGCGGCGGCCTTCCCGGTCAGGAACGCCCGATGTCCACGCATCGTCTCCTCGACCGTCCCACGGTCACTTGAGCGCCATGCCTCGAACAACGGGCGGTCCACCTCGTAGAAGTCCCGTAGCTCAAGCTTTCGGACCTCTTGGGCGGGCTCACCGAACAGCAGCTCAATTCGGCGTGCCGCCGAGATCAATTCCATAACGCTCCCTGACGTACTTCCGCACGAACACATCCATGGTCCGCCCGGACAACTCCCCGAACGTCTCGTCGTCGGCAAGTGCGACGAGCTGATCCCGAACCTTCGGCCCGCGCTTCTTGAGTTGCACGATCCATGAGTCACGGTCGGTCTCATAGAACGTCTCGCACTCGACGCCACCCTGAGAGTTGGGGTCCGTGCAGAAGAACGTAGCGGTCAAGTCGTCGCCGTCGCTGCTGTGTTGCCGCATGTTGCTCCCCCCGCGATCCGGCCGCGTGTCACCTCCGACCTTCGCCCTATGACCACCCCAAGGTCAAGCGTTCGACGGCACCGAAGCTCGCTCAGAGGGGTTCCAGCAACTATGAGCAACTTTGTTGAGTGCCGCTGGCCGAGGTTCGTACGGTCTACTCCACGCCCCTACGCATCGGCGAAGGAGAGGGAGCCAGGTATGTCCGCTGCTGTGAGGTCCGCCGGCTCGCGCCGGAGCAGAGAACGTGCCAGTCCGCAGAAGATGACCGCGATCCTGAACGAGTACCGGGTGGCACAGTCGGAGTCCCGGCCGGTGCGGTACCCGCTGCCGCCGGAATGTGGGTGTCCCCGGTGTCGCGCTGGGAGCTCCGGTGAATGACGCGGTCGCCCTTCCCCCGCCGACCGAGGCGGGCGAGTCCTCAACGTCCGCCAAGCCGCCCAACACCCCGGAAGCGCCAGATGTCGTGAGCGCCGTTGTGGAGCGGTTCAGGACCCTGCATGCCGAGCGCATGCGCCACCGACACCAGCACTGAGCCGGCCGCAGCCGGTTCCTGAGCAGAGCGGAGGCACCACTTGAACACCATCGACCTCCTCAGGTCGCCGAACACCGTGCTGGCCAACGCCGTTGACGATGCCCTGGACGTGCTCCGTCCCCGCCTCCTGGAGACCGGGACGGAACGGATCGAGTTCACCGTGGGGACGCAGCTCAACGGGCGTCCGCACATCGGCACGCACCTGGTGCAGAGCCTGTCGTTCCTGGTCGCCGAGCGGGCCCGCGATGAGTTCGGGGTCGATGCGGCCGTGGACTTCGTGGCACTGGACAACGCCCCGGCGGAGACCATCACCGATGGCGGCCGCATGTACCAGCTCACCTACCACCACCAGCTCGGTGATCACGGCATCCGCGCTCTGGTCGCTGAGTACTACGCCCCTCTTCTGGACGCGATGACCAGCCGCACGGGCGTGGAGTACCGGGTCAGCAGCTACACCGAGCAGCAGGCGGGTCCGGAGTTCCGGGCCGAGTTCCTGCGGACGCTGGAGTTCCTGGATCAGATCCGGTTCTGGCTGGCTCCGGCCAGCGGTACGGCACACATCCGGCTGCCGTGTCCGGTGTGCGGGTGGGCCCAGAAGTACGCCGACCACACGCGGCTACTGGAGTTGGACGGCTCCGGGGCACTGTTCGAAGCGATGTGCCACGAGCACGGCCGCTACGAGGTGGACGTCACGCCGCTCGGCGGCGGGTACCTGGACCTCTCCACCCTGTACCGGAACGTGGTCAAGGAACGGTCCTACCGCCCCGACGACGGCACGTTGCACGTGATGGTGAAGGGCGGCGACTGGGCGTTCGGCTGCCAACTGGTGGACGGCGCCCACGTCGCGATCGGGGCGCCGGCCGCTCCGGTGCCGCTACGTGTCTTCACCCCCCAGATCCTCGGCAGCGACGGCGGGAAACTCTCCAAGAGCCTCCTTCGCGCGGCTGCCGAAGCCGGAGACGCGACGGGAGGCAGCACCGCGGAATGGCTGCTCGACCCGGGCGCCTGGCCCGGCACGCAAGCGGACTACGTCGAAGCGCTCACGGGTGCCGGTGAGCTGATGCTCAGCAGCCCGAGGCACTTCTTCCGGTCCTACACCACGACCGCATTGGAAGCCCTGATGACCACCCGCCAGCCTGCCAGGAACCAATCCCAGGCGCATGGCCGTCCCCGCAACATCCAGATCTACAAGCAGTACTTCGACCTGATCGCCGACGGCTCCAAGACCGTCGAAGTCCGGGTCGCCTACGCCTCGATGAAGCGAATCAGGGTCGGGGACCTGCTCAACTTCACCTGTCGCGGTGAGGAGTGCCTGACCAAGGTGAAGCGCATCGGCACGTACAGGACCTTCAAGGAGATGTTCGGCACCGAGGACGTGAAGGCGGTCAACCCGCACGCGACCGAGGCCGAGCAGTTGCGGGCAATCCACGCGATCTTCCCGCCGGAGAAGGAAGCCCTCGGCGTGATCACGTTCGAGATCGAGCGAGTGAACCCCGGTGAGTAGGCGAAGGCGGGTCCTGGTGGTCTGCAAGGGAAACCACTGCCGTTCCCCGATCGCCGCCCTGATCATCGCGGAGCGGTCCGGGGGCGCGCTGGACGTGCGCTCGGCGGGCACCCGCGACTGGCACGTGGCCAAGCCCGCGCACCCGCTGATGATCGAGGCCGCCGCCGCCTTCGGCTACGACCTCACCGGGCACCGGGGCGCCGTGCTGGACACGGAGCTACTTGACTGGGCTGACGCCCTGGTCGCGGTGGACGACGAAACCGCTCTCGCGGTCGAAGCGCTCGCCGGTCCGCACCGGCCCGTTCGCATCCTCGGCTCGGGCATCACCGACCCGTGGGGCGGCGGTCCCGAGGACTTCGCCGCTGCCGTCCTGGAGATCCAGGAAGCCACGGCCCTGTTCTACGCGGCCTAACCGCCATCCCGAGCAGCCCGGGCTGCCCGTCGCTTCCCCCGTGGCGCTAACGGTCAGTTCGAGCAGATGAGAGAACCGCCCCAGCCGAGAAGGCCGGGGCGGTTTGCTTTGTTCGAGCGACGTGATGCGTGACGGCTGGCCGAGGTGCGGCGATCGCGTGGCGATCTGGCTCCGCCGAACGGCATCACCACAGGTCATAGCCCCAGCTCTTCCGGGTCTATTGCCACCCGTGCTCTTCCACATAGTCCATGAAGGGCACCGACTCAGCCACGGCGATCCGCCGCCATTCCCGGTACTTCTCGACGTCGTCCTCGACAAGCACGCGGTTGATCTGCGTTCCGTCGGGTTCGTAGTTCATCAGGACCACGGTCGAATCGTCGAAGGCCCAGAAATCCTGGGCCGGAAGGCCCGGGTTCGGCCTGTCGGTCAGGTCGAGAATGCGGATGTCCTCGCCGGCCCTGGCATGCGGTGTGTAGTACATGAACTCGTACCGCAGGTAGTCACTCAGCGGCCGGGTAACGATGTGTACGCGCTGAACCGTACGGCCGGCCGCGGTATGAGCCCTGAGCCTGTCGGTCCAGCCGGACGAGTAGGTACCGGGGTCGATCCGGTACCCGTTCAGGAACTCCTCGATCTCTTCCGCCTCCCCCGCGACCTTGTAAGCGGGCAGAGTCTCAAGCCGGAACGCCGACCGCGAGAAACCATGCAGAAGCCTCTGCCAGTCCTCACCATCCAAGAACACGAATGGCCTCCTTCACGACATGCTCGGGCAGCTCCACGACGCCTTCGTGTACCAGCACCGCCAGCTCCGCGTACTGGTTCCCCTGGAAGACGAGGGTGCCCCGGTCGGTGAGGTAGACGTTCGGGCAGTCTCCCTCCTTGCAGTCTCCGACGCCGACACCCGTGAGCCGCTGGTGAGCCATGCCAACCCCCTTCAGCTCGGCCCGGATTGGACCGCCTGGGCGAGACGCTATGGACTGGCCGCGTGTCCTGTCCACACGGTTCGGGCAGTATTCCCGTCCTGGACTAATGATCACGGCCTGCCCGGAAGCGCTGCCGTGTCCCGGCCGAGGAACCCGCGCACCCTGGCGACCGCAGACGGACAGCACGTCGCCCCGCCGAGCCGCTGCTCGACGGGGCGACGCGAACCCACCGCTCAGACCTCGCGGACGCCCGCGCGCCAGACCGCGGCCGTCAGGGGGACACCCGGACGGTAGGCCAGGTGCACATGCGAGGGCGCGTCCAGCAGCAGCAGGTCCGCCCGCGAGCCGACCGCCACCGTCCCGACGTCACTGCGCCGCAGGGCGCGGGCGCCGCCCGCCGTCGCCGCCCAGACCGCCTCGTCCGGGGTCATGCCCATCTCGCGCACCGCCACGGCAATACAGAACGCCATCGAACTGGTGAAGCTGGAGCCCGGGTTGCAGTCCGTGGACAGCGCCACCACCGCGCCCGCGTCCAGCAGTCGGCGCCCGCTCGGGTACTCGGCCCGGGTGGAGAACTCCGCTCCCGGCAGCAGGGTGGCCACCGTCGCCGAGCCGGCCAGCGCCGCCACGTCCTCGTCCGTCAGGTGGGTGCAGTGGTCCGCCGAGGCGGCCCCCAGCTCCACCGCCAGCTGCACGCCGGGCCCGTAGGTGAGCTGGTTGGCGTGCACGCGCGGCGTGAGGCCCTTCTCGATCCCCGCCGTCAGAACAGCCCGCGCCTGGTCCCCGTCGAACGCACCCTTCTCGCAGAACACGTCCACCCAACGGGCGTGCGGCGCACAGGCGTCCAGCATCTCGCCGGTCACCAGCTCCACGTACCCGGCCGGGTCCTCGGCGTACTCCGGGGCGACCACATGGGCGCCCAGGTACGTCGTCTCCGGGGTGTACCCGGCGGCGATCCGCAGCGCCCGCGCCTCGTCCTCGACCGTCAGCCCGTAGCCGGACTTGCACTCGATGGTGGTGGTGCCCTGGCGCACCGCCTCCCGGACGAACCCGGCCAGGTTGGCCTCCAGTTCGGCATCCGAAGCGGCCCGCGTGGCCGCCACCGTGGTCCGGATGCCGCCCGCCGAGTACGCCTGCCCGGACATCCGGGCGTTGAACTCGGCGGTGCGGTCGCCCGCGAACACCAGGTGGGCGTGCGAGTCGACGAAGCCGGGCAGCAGCGCCCGGCCCCCGGCGTCGAAGCGCTCGTCCGCCGCCGGGGCGTCGGCCGCCGGGCCGACCCAGGCGACGGTGCCGCCGTCGACCACCACGGCCGCGTCGGTGAGCAGGCCGAGCGGCCCGGCGCCCTGCCCGGGGTCGTTGGTGACCAGGCTGCCGATGCCCGTGATCAGGGTGGTCGTGGTGCTCAAGACAACGCCTTCCGAAGGGGGTTGAACGGGGGTCAGTAGTCCAGCGCGCGGATCGCCGAGCGCAGCGCACCCGGCACGTCGGCCACCAGCAGGTGCACGCCGTCCCGGACGACGTGCCGGCCGCCGACCACCAGGTGCCGCACGTCCGCCGCCGAGGCCGCGAAGACGGCGATCTCGGCGCCCAGCCGGGGCGGCGGGCCCGCCGTACGGACGGTGTCCAGCGCGATCACCGTGAAGTCGGCGAGCGCCCCGGCCTCGATCCGTCCGGCCTCCGGCCAGCCGAGCGAGGCGTGCCCGTCCTCGGTGCCGGCCCGCAGCAGCGCGTTCGCCGTCCAGTGGCCGCGCGTCCGCGTCCGCAGCCGCTCGTCCAGCTCCAGCGCGCGGGCCTCCTCGAACGGGTCGATCACCGCGTGGCTGTCGCTGCCCAGGGTGATCGGGGAGCCCGCCGAGGCGAGCCGGCGGGCCGGGCCGATGCCGTCCGCGAGGTCCCGCTCGGTGGTGGGGCACATGCAGACCGTGGTGGAGGAGTCGGTGAGGAGCCTGACGTCCTCGTCGGTCAGGTGGGTGGCGTGCACGGCCGAGGTGCGCGGGCCGAGCGCGCCGTGGTCGGCGAGCAGCCGGGTCGGGGTGACGCCGTGCGCGGCCAGGCAGGCGTCGTTCTCGGCGGTCTGCTCGGACAGGTGGACGTGCAGCGGCGCCCCACGCACCGCCGACCAGTGCGCGACGGTGTCCAGCTGCTCGGCCGGAACGGCCCGCACCGAGTGGACGGCGGCGCCGATCCGGGCGTGCTCGCGCGGCTTGAGCGCGTCCGCCCGGGCGGCCCAGGCCTCGGCGTCGCCGTCGCTGAACCGCAGCTGGGGGTGGGTCGGCTCGGCGCCGAAACCGGAGGACAGGTAGCAGGTGTCCAGCAGGGTGATCCGGATGCCGGCCCGGGCGGCGGCCTCGATCAGCGCCTCGCCCATCGCGTTCGGGTCGGTGTACCGGGCGCCGCCGGGCGCGTGGTGCAGGTAGTGGAACTCGCCAACCGCCGTGACACCGGCCAGCGCCATCTCGGCGTAGACGGCGGTGGCGAGCGCCAGGTAGCGGTCCGGGTCCAGCGCGCCGGCGAACCGGTACATGGTGTCGCGCCAGGTCCAGAAGGTGCCGGAGCCGACCTGGACGTGCCCGCGCAGCGCCCGGTGGAAGGCGTGCGAGTGGGCGTTCGCCTGGCCGGGCAGCAGCAGCCCGTCGAGCCGGACGGCGCCGGGCGGGCAGGGGCCGCTGTCCGGGACGACGGCGGCGATCGTCCCGCCGGGGCCGGTGGTGATCAGCACGTCCCGCTCGACCACCGGCCCGTTGTCGTGCGGCAGCCAGGCGTACTGGGCCCAGTACGCCACGGGGCTCGACGGGGTCAATGACACGCCAGGTCCTCCAGTACGTCGGCGAGGGCGGCGACCCCGGCCAGGCAGTCGGCCTGCTCGGCGTGCTCGGCCGGGGAGTGGGAGACGCCGGTGGGGTTGCGCACGAACAGCATGGCGGTCGGGATCGCCGAAGCCAGGATGCCGGCGTCGTGTCCCGCGCCGGTGGGCAGCACCGGGGCGTCCAGCAGCTTGGCCAGCCGGTCGCGCAGCGGCCCGTCGAAGTCCACCACCGGGGTGTAGGACTCGCGGGTCAGCTCGACCCGGACGCCGTCGCGCTCGCCGCGCTCGGCGGCGGCCCGCTCGATCGCCTCGACCAGCTCGGTGAGGGTGTGCTCGTCGGCCGCCCGGGAGTCCAGCCAGCCGCGCACCAGCGAGGCGATCGCGTTGGTGCCGTTGGGCTCGACCGCGACCTTGCCGAAGGTGGCCCGCGCGCCCGCCTGCTTCGCCTTCTTGCGGGCCGCCAGCACGGTGTTGGCGTAGGTCAGCATCGGGTCGCGGCGGTCCTCGATCCGGGTGGTGCCGGCGTGGTTGGCCTCGCCGTGGAAGTCGAACCGCCAGCGGCCGTGCGGCCAGATCGCCCCGGCCACACCGACCGGCTGCCCCTCGGCGAGGCAGCGGCCCTGCTCGACGTGCAGCTCGACGAAGGCGCCGATCCGGGCCAGCCGGTCCCCGTCCGCGCCGATCGCGGTGGGGTCGTAGCCGGCCTTCTCCATCGCGTCGGGCAGCCGGACGCCGTCGGCGTCGCGCAGCCCGTACGCCTGCTCCGGGGAGAGCACCCCGGCGGTCAGCCGGGAGCCGATGCAGGCCACGCCGAACCGGGCGCCCTCCTCGTCGCCGAAGTTGACGATCGCCAGGGGCCTGGTGAACTCCGCGCCGCGGGAGCGCAGTTCGTCCAGCGCGGCGAAGGAGGAGACCACGCCGAGCGGGCCGTCGAAGGCGCCGCCGTCCGGGACGGAGTCCAGGTGCGAGCCGGTGACGACCGCGCCGCCGGCGGTCGGATCGCCCAGCCAGGCCCACTGGTTGCCGTTGCGGTCCAGCTCGTACGCCAGGCCGCGGCCGCGGGCCTGCTGCTCGAACCAGGCGCGGCACTCGGCGTCGGCGGAGTTCCAGGCGAAGCGGCGGTAGCCGCCGGAGGCGGCGGAGCGGCCCACGGGGAGCAGCTCCGCCCACATCTCTTCGAACGACGGGACCGTCACAGCTCGCCCATCGGGACGCGGACACCGCGCTCGGCGGCGACCTCGGTGGCCCGGTCGTAGCCGGCGTCCACGTGCCGGATGACGCCCATGCCCGGGTCGTTGGTGAGCACCCGGCGGATCTTCTCCCCGGCCAGCGCGGTGCCGTCGGCGACGGTGACCTGGCCGGCGTGGATCGAGCGGCCGATGCCGACGCCGCCGCCGTGGTGGATGGAGACCCACGAGGCGCCGGAGGCGACGTTGACCATGGCGTTGAGCAGCGGCCAGTCGGCGATCGCGTCGGAGCCGTCCAGCATCGCCTCGGTCTCCCGGTACGGGGAGGCCACCGAGCCGCAGTCCAGGTGGTCGCGGCCGATCACGATCGGGGCGGACAGCTCACCGGAGGCGACCATGTCGTTGAAGCGCTCGCCGGCCTTGTCGCGCTCGCCGTAGCCGAGCCAGCAGATGCGCGCCGGCAGGCCCTGGAAGTGCACCTTCTCCTGGGCCAGCTTGATCCAGCGGGCCAGCGACTCGTTCTCCGGGAAGAGGTCGAGGACGGCCTTGTCGGTCTTGTGGATGTCCTGCGGGTCCCCGGACAGCGCCGCCCAGCGGAACGGGCCCTTGCCCTCGCAGAACAGCGGGCGGATGTACGCCGGGACGAAGCCCGGGAAGGCGAACGCGCGGTCGTACCCGGCCAGTTGGGCCTCGCCGCGGATCGAGTTGCCGTAGTCGAAGACCTCGGCGCCGCGGTCCAGGAAGCCGACCATCGCCTCGACGTGCGCGGCCATCGACTCGCGGGCCCGCTGGGTGAACTCGGCGGGCTTGGCGGCGGCGTAGTCCGCCATGTCCTCGAAGGCGACGCCGACCGGCAGGTAGGCCAGCGGGTCGTGGGCGCTGGTCTGGTCGGTGACGATGTCGATCGGCGCGTCCATCGCGAGCAGCTGCGGGACCAGCTCGGCGGCGTTGCCCAGCACGCCGATGGAGAGCGGCTGCTTCTTGTCGCGGGCGGCGGTGGCCAGCTCCAGCGCGTGGGAGAGGTCCTTGGCCTCGACGTCCAGGTAGCGGTGCTCGATCCGGCGGGCGATCCGGGACGGGTCGCAGTCGATACAGATCGCCACGCCGCCGTTCATGGTGACGGCCAGCGGCTGGGCGCCGCCCATCCCGCCGAGGCCGGCGGTGAGGGTGATGGTGCCCTCCAGCGAGCCGTTGTAGCGCTTGCCGGCGACGGCCGCGAAGGTCTCGTAGGTGCCCTGGAGGATGCCCTGGGTGCCGATGTAGATCCACGAGCCGGCGGTCATCTGCCCGTACATGGTGAGCCCGAGGCTCTCCAGCCGGCGGAACTCCTCCCAGTTGGCCCAGTCGCCGACCAGGTTGGAGTTGGCGATCAGCACCCGCGGCGCCCACTCGTGGGTCTGCATCACGCCGACCGGCCGGCCGGACTGGACCAGCATGGTCTCGTCCTGCTTCAGCCCCTCCAGCGTCCGCACCATGGCGTCGAAGGACCGCCAGTCCCGCGCCGCCTTGCCCGTCCCGCCGTACACCACCAGCTTCGACGGGTGCTCGGCCACCTCCGGGTCGAGGTTGTTCATCAGCATCCGCAGGGCGGCCTCCTGCTGCCACCCCTGCGCCGTCAGCCCCGTCCCCCGCGCCGCGCGCACCTCTCGCGGCCCGCTCGCCTGCTGCACCATAGTCCGGCCTCCCTGCGGATGGATTCATTCAAGCTATGTTCGATTGAATATAACTAAACAGTCGGCTTTCGACCAGACCCCGGAACCATCCGATCAGCCCCGGCACCGGCCCACTTGGCGCGCTAGCCTGAACCCGGCGGACACCAGCCACTCGGCCCAGCTCCAGAGAACGGAGGACACGATGACGGCCATCACCGTGCGGCCCGGCAGACTCCGGGATGTGGCGGAGGAGATCGAGCAGCGCACAGGACTTCGCGTCCAGATCATCGGAGGAACCCTGGTGATGTCCCCGACGCCTCGCGGCAAGCACGCGGGAACCGTGCAGGTTCTACGGGACCAGCTCATCCCCAAGCTGCCCAAGGACCTGCGCGTCTACGAGAACTCGTCGATCTGCATGCCGGACAACGAGGACGACTACGCCACTCCCGACCTGGTCGTTTTCCCGAAGGACTGGGGCGACGACGACGAATGGCTGGCGGACCCGGGTGACGTCGCCTTCGCCCTGGAGGTGATCTCCACCTCCGAGCGGATCAGCGGCATCGCCGCCAAGACCGAGTGGTACGCCATCGCGGGTGTGGCCGTCCTGGTCGCCGCCGACCCTCGCGACGGCACCTGGACGCTCTACACGCATCCACGCGACGGCGAGTACCAGGGCGTGCTTCACGGCAAGTACGGCGAGCCCATTCCACTCACCGACCCGTTGCCCGCAGAACTGCAGACCGACGAGCTTCCGATCTACACCCCTCGTCGCTGACCTCTTCAGGCCGCCGCGCCGCCGTCCCAGTCGATGCCGATCTCGGCGAGCCAGCGGCGGTCGTCGGCGTCGGGGGTGGGCGGGGATGGCGGGCGGGGGATGTTCTGGACGGGGCCGAGGCCGTACTTCTCGGCGGCCGCGGCGGCGCGGGCGTCGGGTTCGATGACGCCGACGTGGACGGCGGACTCGTCGCCCGGGTCGAGGACGGTCAGTTCGGGTTCGGGCAGGCGCCGCAGGGTGACGCGGCGTCCGCAGGTGGGGCAGGACCATTCGTCGGCACCCGAGGAGAGGCGGGCGACGAACTTCATCTCGTGGATCACGCGCATGGGCGGCACCCCCTGCAGGGGGGATGCCCGGGTTCGTGGCGGCTACTCCCCCACCGCCACCGCGGGCCGCGGTTATTCCAGGAAGAGTCCGCGCGCCGCCGCCGACTGTTCGATCGCCTCCAACCGGGCCTCCGCACCCGGGAGTTCGTCGCACATGGACTGCAGCAGCACCCGGCCGAGCATCATCGGCGCGCACGCGGTGTCGAAGACCAGCCCGGTACCGACGGCGGCCGGCAGCATCAGGTCGGACAGCTTGGCGACCGGCGCGAAGGCGCTGTCGGCGACGGTCAGCACCGTCAGCCCGCACTCGCGGGCCACCGTCAGCGCGTCCATCAGCTCCCGCGGGTAGCGCGGCAGGGCGAAGCAGAGCAGCGCGCTGGCGCCGGCCGCCCGGGCCTGCTCCAGCCGGTCGGCGAGCATGCTGCCGCCCTCGTCCAGCAGCCGGATGTCCGGGTGCACCTTGGACGCGAAGTAGGCGAAGCCGCGCGCCTGCGCCGAGGCGGCCCGCAGGCCGAGCACCGGCAGCGGGCGGGAGGCGGCGAGCAGCCGGGCGGCCCGGATGATCGGCTCCGGGTCGGCGAGGAGTTCGGCGAGGTGGCGCAGGTGGGCGATCTCGGCGAGGACGGCCTGCTGGTGCTCGTTGCGCACCGCGTCGTCCGGGGTCTCCGGCGCGGCCGGTTCGCCGCCGCCGAGTTCGCGCAGCTGTTTGCGCAGCGCCGGGTAGCCGTCGTAGCCGAGCGCGACCGCGAAGCGGGTGACGGACGGCTGGCTGACGCCCGCGAGTTCGGCGACCTCCACGCTGGACAGGAACGGCGCCTCGGTGGCGTGCCGCACCAGCGAGTGGGCGATCCGGCGCTGGGTCGGCGTCAGCCGGTGCCCCTCGAAGAGCTGGAGCAGCCGGGCGGAGGGGCCGACGCTGCCGGCCTCGTCGGTGGCGGTCATCAGCGGTACCTCCGGGTGCGTGCGGTTCGGACGACGACTGTGCAGGAGCGGGCGGCGCCTGGCAAAGACGTCTCGTACGGCGGGACGTCCGGTGGGACGCCCCGCGGGTCGGACGGCCCGGCGGTGGTCCGGGCCGGGTGGGCCGGGGTCGGACAGACCTGAGCCGGGGTCGGGCAAACCCGGGCCGGGGTCGGACAAACCCGGGCCGGAGCGGGGCAACCCTGATTTCTCCCTGAGCCCGCCCGGATTCCTCCCGCGAACGGATGGACCGGACGCCCCCGCGGCCCCACTCTGGTCCTATGGACACTCGTCAGGACGAACTGCGGCGCGACCTCGACGCCACCCTCCAGGCCCGCAAGGAGCTCGGCAAGGAGTACGAGGACGAACTCGTCGACTCCTTCATGAGGCGGCTCGACGCCCGTCTGGACGCCCGGGTCGAGCGCTCGGTGGCCAAGCGGCTGGACGACGAGCCGCGCTCCGAGCACCGGGGCCACCCCCGCCGTTCGGGCTTCGGCAAGCGCTCCAACACCGGGCTCGCGGTGACCTCGCTGGTCATCGGCGTCCCGCTGACGGCGATCGCGGGCAGTCCGGAGAGCGGCGGCTTCGCCGGCCTGGTGGTCTGCTGGGCGGGCATCGTCGGGGTCAACCTGGCCGCCGCCCTGGGCGAGCTGCGCAACCGCGGGGGCCGCGGGGAGCGCTCGCCGCGGAGCGACGACTGGGACTGAGTCCCCGTCACCCCGTGGCGGCGCCATCGGCCCGGTCGGACGGACGTCAGGCCAGCGGACCGGTGACCCGCTCGACCGCGCGCACCAGCTCGCCGGAGGCGACCAGTTCGGCGGCGGCCTCCAGGTCCGGCGAGAGGAAGCGGTCGCGGCCGGCGCCGCCGACCCCCGCCTCGCGGGCGGCGGCCAGCGCGGCCGCGGTGGCCGGGGCGAGCCCGCCGGCCCCGTCGGCCTGCCGGCGGATCTCCAGCGCGCGGGCGGAGGCGGTCAGTTCGACGGCCAGGATGCGGCCGAGGTTGGCCACCGCCTGGCGCAGCTTGCGCGCGGCCGACCAGCCCATCGACACGTGGTCCTCCTGCATCGCGGAGGACGGGATCGAGTCGACCGAGGCCGGGACGGCGAGCCGCTTGTTCTCGCTGACCAGCGCCGCCTGGGTGTACTGGGCGATCATCAGGCCGGAGTCCACGCCCGGGTCGTCGGCCAGGAAGGCCGGCAGGCCGTGCGAGCGGGCCTTGTCGAGCAGCCGGTCGGTGCGGCGCTCGGAGATCGAGCCGAGGTCGGCGGCGGCGATGGCGAGGAAGTCCAGCACGTACGCGACCGGGGCGCCGTGGAAGTTGCCGTTGGACTCCACCCGGCCGTCCGGCAGCACCACCGGGTTGTCGACCGAGGCGGCCAGCTCGCGCGCGGCGACCAGCTGGGCGTGCGCCACGGTGTCCCGGCCGGCGCCGGCCACCTGCGGGGCGCAGCGGATCGAGTAGGCGTCCTGGACCCGCGGGGCGTCGTCCTGGTGGTGGCCGGTGAGGCCGGAGTCCTTGAGGACGGCGAGCATGTTGGCGGCGCTCAGCGCCTGGCCCGGGTGCGGGCGGATCGGGGCGTGCAGCTCGGGGGCGAGCACCTTGTCGGTGCCGAGCAGCGCCTCCAGGCTCATCGCGGCGGTGATGTCGGCGGTGGTGAACAGCCGCTGGAGGTCGGCGATGGCCATCACCAGCATGCCGAGCATGCCGTCGGTGCCGTTGATGAGGGCGAGGCCCTCCTTCTCCAGCAGCTCGACGGGCTCGATGCCGGCGGCGGCGAGCAGCTCGGCGGCGGGCTTCTCCACGCCGTCCGGGCCGGTGGCGGTGCCCTCGCCCATCAGGACCAGCGCGCAGTGCGAGAGCGGCGCGAGGTCGCCGGAGCAGCCGAGCGAGCCGAACTCCCGCACCACCGGGGTGATGCCCGCGTTGAGCAGGGCGGCCATGGTCTGCGCGACCAGCGGCCGGACGCCGGTACGGCCGGAGGCCAGCGTCTTCATCCGCAGGAACACCAGCGCGCGGACCACCTCGCGCTCGACCGCCGGCCCCATGCCGGCGGCGTGCGAGCGCACCAGCGACCGCTGCAGCTGGGCGCGCAGCTCGGGGCTGATGTGGCGCACGGCGAGCGCGCCGAAGCCGGTCGACACGCCGTAGACGGGGCGCGGCTCGGCCGCGAGGGCGTCGATCCGCGCACGGGCGGCCGCCATCTCGGCCAGCGCGTCGGGACCGATCTCGACCCGGGCGTTCCCCCGGGCGACGGCCAGGACGTCCTCGGCACCGACGTCGGCCTTGCCGACCAGGACCAGCGGAGCGTCGGGGGCCACAGCACTGTGCATATCCATATACACCATCTCATCAGGTGAATGAAGATATGACAACAGGTGCTCGCCATCCGGATTCTCCGCCCTCCGGATCGGCGCCGCACACCGCGGCCCCCTATCGCCCCCCGCATCACGGCACGGGCGGCGTCACGACACGCGCAGCTCGGCCTCGATCAGGTCCGCGGCCCGGGTGGTGCCGCCCTCGGCCCGGCCGGCGGCGGACAGCTCGGCCAGCCGCTGGGCCACCGCCGGGTCGCCGGTCAGCTCCAGCAGGGCGGCGCGCAGCGCCTCCGCGGTGGCCTGCTCGGTGTCCAGCCGGCGGGCGACGCCGAGGCCGACCAGGGCGTCCGCGTTGGCGAACTGGTCGGCGGCCTGCGGCACCGCGATCATCGGCACGGCGTGGAACAGCCCCTCGCTGGAGCCGCCCATGCCCGCGTGGGTGACGAAGGCGTCCGCCTGGGAGAGCACCGACAGCTGGGGCACCCACCGGTGCACCTCGACGGTGTCCGGCACCTCGCCGAGCTCGGCCAGGTCGGTGTGCTTGCCGACCTGGAGCACGGTGTGCCAGCCCGGCAGGTCGCCGAAGGCCTCCACGCAGGCCCGGTAGAAGGCGGGCTGGTGGGTGAAGGCCGAGCCGAGCGAGACCAGCAGCACCTTCTCGGCGCCTTCCGGCCGCTGCCACTCGCCCTGGTGGGCGCGGTCGCCGAAACAGGGCCCGACGAAGCTGATCCGCCGCTCGTCGACCCGGTCGACGTTGGGCTGGAGGGCGCGCGGGACGAGCGCCACGCACCGCTCGGGGCGGTTCTTGAAGCCCTCCACGTCGCGCTGCACCGCGCCCGCCTCGACCAGCCAGTCGGCGTACCGGCGGTAGTGCTCAGGGCCGCCCGGGCCGTTGCGCATCGGCTCGAACATCGCCGCGAGGTCCTCCTCGAAGCCCTCCCAGCCGACGAAGGCGGGCGACAGCTGCACCACCGGCACGCCCAGCCGCTCGCCGAGCGCCCGCCCGGCGAAGCCACCGATGTCGTAGAGCACCACGTCGGGGCGGTCGTCCTCGAAGGCCTCCAGCAGGACGGGCCACATCGACAGCGTGTCGTCCAGGAACACCTCCTGGATCGCCACCAGGTCCGACGGCCAGCCGGCCGGGTCGTCGGTGAGCGGCAGCTTGGTCGGGTACGGGACGAAGGTCGCGCCGGTGGACTCGACGACCTCCCGGAAGGAGGGGTCGTTGACGTAGCTGACCCGGTGGCCCCGGGCGACCAGCTCGGTGATCACCGCGAGACTGGGATTGACATGCCCATGGGCGGGAATGGAGACCATCAGGATGTGTGCAGGGGGGCGGTTCACGGGCACCTCCGGGGAAGGGGGGATGAGACGAGACGATCCGTCTCGCGATGGCATGGGAAGACAATACGTCTCGTCTCGTTGTTTCGCATAGAATTTTTCCCATGGCCTCCAGAACAGCTCCCGACCCCGCCCGACGCAGCGAGCGCGCGCACGCCGCCGTCCTCGCCGCCACCACCGAACTCGTCGCCGAGATCGGCTACGGCAGGCTGACCATCGAGGCGATCGCCGCCCGGGCCGGCGTCGGCAAGCAGACCATCTACCGGTGGTGGCCCTCCAAGGGCGCCGTGGTCTTCGACGCCTTCCTCGCCGCCGGCGAGCACGAGGGCGGCATCGCGCTCCCCGACACCGGCGACCTCGCCGCCGACCTCCGCGCCGTCCTGCGCCCCACCAGCGACGAACTGGCCGACCCGGACACCGACCGCACCTACCGGGCGATCATGGCGGAGATCCTCAACGACCCGGCGCTGCAGGCCGAGCACCGCACCCGCCTGCTGGACCCCCTGCTGGCCGTCACCCGCGACCGCCTCCGCAGCGCCCGCGAGGCCGGCCAGATCGCCCCCGACACCGACCTCGACCTGGCCGTCGAAATCGTCTACGGCCCGCTCTACTACCGCTGGCAGTACCGGCTCGGCCCGCTCACCCACGAGCACGCCGACCGCCTGGTCGACGCCGCCCTGCGGGCCCTCAACCCGCCGTCCGCCGGCGGCGGTTCCGGCGCCTGAACCAGCGGACGGCCACCACCGCGGCCGGTCCCTCAGACCGCCGGCGGCGAGGCCGGCCCCGCCAGGGCGACCGAGACCAGGGCGCGCATGGCGGAGGCGGCCTGCCCCAGCGGCAGCGTCGCGTCGTCGGCGAAGAGCTCCACCAGCCAGCCGCCGGCCGGGTTCTGGCCGCCCGCGGCGACCATGCCCCGGTACCCGGAGACGACGAGCATCGCCTCCTCCGCCGGGTCGTTGCCGGCCGCGCCCGCCCGCAGCGCGAAGGAGCCGCCGCGGACGGCGCGGCGGGTCATCGGGTAGTGCCGGAGGTCGAAGACCGCGTCGGGGGCCTCGATCTGGGCCCGCTGGGTCTCCGCGCGGACGCTGCTGGGGCCGCTGGTCATCCGGTAGACGGCGTGCTGGGCGGTGCGCATGAGGTGGGAGCCGGGCGGGACGTACGAGACCCACCAGCCGACGGCGTCCAGCAGCCGGGCGGAGGCCTCGGCGACGACGACCAGCTTGCCGAGGGTGTCCGCGGGGTGGACGGCCCGGGCCGTGGCGGCCTGGTCGAGGGAGGCGAGCACGGCGGTGAGCAGCTGCCCCGGGTCGGCGCTGTGGGCGGCGCCGCGGAACCGCCGCCGGTCGCCCGCCCCGGCCCGGCCGTTCGGCCCGCGCCGCCCGTCCGCCCGGTGGTGCGGGTCGGCGGCGTCGGCGAGCAGCACGGTGGGGTCGGGCGAGAAGCCGGGGCCGTGGCTGCGCCCGGCGACGACGGGGTGGGCGGCCCGGGCGGCCTTGGCCCGGTACTGGGCGGCGTCGGCGAGCCGGAACAGCCGGTCGGGGGTGGTGACGGGCCCGATCGAGTCCCCGGTGGAGGCGACCCCGCAGGCCACGCCCTCGCCCTCGGAGAGCGCGAGCGCCCGGGCGCACAGCTCCTCGGCGACGGAGACCACCTCGTCGGCCTTCTGCCCCTCCACGAGCAGGCAGAACTCGTCGCCGCCGAGCCGGGCGGCGAGGCTGCCGGGGAGCTTGGCGGCGGCCAGCGAGAGCTGGTGGGCGAACCGCTCCAGCAGCCGGTCGCCCATCTCGTGGCCGAGCTGGTCGTTGACCCGCTTCAGCCCGTTGACGTCGCAGACCACCAGGGAGACCACGGTGTTGTCCCGGTTGTGCGCCTCCAGCGCGCTCTCCAGCCGGGCGTCGACGGCGCGCCGGTTGGCCAGGCCCGTGAGCGGGTCGGAGAAGGCGAGCCTGCGCAGGTCGGCGAGGCGCTCGGTCTGCGCCAGCCCGGCGGAGACCTGGGCGGCGAGCAGGGTCGCGTAGTCGGCGTCGGCCTCGGTGAACTCCGGCATCCCGGCCGACCGGGCGAGGTACAGCTCGCCCCAGGCCTGGCCGTGCAGCACGACCGGCGCGACCACGCAGCAGGCCCGCCCGCGCCGGCGCAGCGCCGCAGCGCGCTCCTGGCAGTACGCGCCGGCCGTCGGGTGGGCGTGCCCGGCGTGCTGCACGCTGTTCTCGGCGCTCTGCAACCAGGCGCGCGGCAGCCGCCCGGTGGTCCAGCGCTCCTCCAGGTACGTGACGATCTCGGGGAAGTCGGCGACCGGGTACGACTCGTCCTCGGGCAGCTCCTCCTCGCCCGGGGCGAGGTCGCCGTGGTTGACCAGCACCCGCAGCCGGCCGGACTCGCGGTCCCAGACGGAGACGGCGGCCATGGTGGCGCCGAGCGCCTCGGTGGCCCGGGCGGCGGCGGCCCGGACGGCCTCCAGCGGGGTGAGCGCGGCGGCCATGTCCTGGGCCAGCTCGACCACGGACTGCAGCCTCAGGTCGGGCAGCGGGTCGGAGTGCCGCGAGCCGCCGCAGTCGCAGTCGCGGTCCGTCATGATCGCCTCGCTGCTCACCGGCTCGCCTCGCTCCCTGTGCTCGGTCCTGCCGGACCCCCGTCGGCCGGCCGCACCCGACCGGCCGCTTGCACCAAGACTAGGGCGGTTTCGTTCGCTTATGCCCCGTTTGCCCGGGCGGACCCGCAGCAGAACGTACGGGTTTCAACCGTTCAGCACCCGCAACCGCCCGTCCGCCGTGGGGAAGCGTGCCCACGAACGCCGTCACCGCATGCGTCTGCCCGCGGACGGCCGAAGCGCGCGTCCCCGTACGTCCACCGGATGCGTCTTCCCCGCGCGGGCCCGCCGTACGCGCGCCACCCGCGTACGGCCACCACCGCGTACGGCCGCCACCCGCCTACGGCCACCGCCGCGTACGGCCCCGCGCGCAGGCGCTACTCGGCCTTCAGCCGCCGGGTGAGCAGCCACGGCTCGACCAGGCCGAGCCCCCGCACCGGCCGCCGCCACATCGGCTGCAGGTGGAACCGCGCCCCGGCGTCCGGTCCCGGGATCGGCAGCCCGGAGGCGGGCATCCCGGCCGCGGCCGACAGCGCCTCGGCCAGGCCGGGCCCCTCCGCGTCGGCCGGGGCGACGCTGCCGTTCTGCTCCAGCGCGGCGGCGAACTCGCCGTCGATCAGCACCGCGTCCTTGGGCGCGATCGAGGTGAGCCGGCTCGCCAGGTTGACGGTGGTGCCGAAGACGTCGCCCATCCGCGAGGTGACCGTGCCGAAGGCCATGCCGACCCGCAGCGGCGGGATGGTGTCGTCCCCGGCCAGCGCCTCGATCAGGCTCAGCGCGATCTCGGCGGCGGTCGCCGGGTCCTCGGAGACGTAGAGGATCTCGTCGCCGAGCGTCTTGATCACCCGGCCGCCCTGGCCGGCGATCAGGTCCGAGCAGGTGTTCTCGAAGGTCTCGACCAGCTCGCCGAGCTCCTCCTCCTCCAGCCGCCGGGACAGCCGGGTGAAGCCGACCAGGTCGGCGAAGCCGACGGCGAGCCGCCCGCTGGTGATCTCGTGGTCCTCGGCGGCCTGCACCACCCGGCCGGTGACGGCCGCCAGCTGGCGCCGCCAGACGTACACCAGGAACTGCTCCAGCTCCGGCAGCAGCAGCTCGACCAGCGGGTACGCGACGTCGGCGCGGGTCAGCCCGGGCTCGACGGCCTGGGTGAGGTTCTCCAGGAAGGTGTCCATCTGCCAGCCGGCCAGCCGAGCCGTGGTCTGGCCGGTGGAGCGGGCCACCTGGATCGCCATCGACTCGCTGAGCAGCCCGGACTCGACCAGGCCGGCCAGCCGCCGCAGCGCGATCACGTCGCCGTCGGTGAGCGCCCGGGACTGCCCGATGTCCGGGAAGCCCATGGCGCGCCAGAAGCGGGTGGCCAGCTCCATCGGGACGTCGGCGGCGCGCGCGGCCTGGTACGGGGTGTAGCGGCGCGGCGCGTCCAGGATCAGGCGCTCCAGTTCGAGCGCGACCGTGGGGTCGTTGCTGCCCGCCGTCGCGCCGCTGCTGCCGTCCTCTGCCACCGGTCCGTCCCCGTGCGATCGCCGCACTCGCCTCGTGTCCTACCTGTCCGGGCGCGCACTCCGCCACCCGGGCGGGCAGTGGCGCGCCTCACACCGCTGCCAGGTGGAATGTTCGCACGGAATCGTCGGATCCGGGGCATCAGCCCGGGTCAAGGAGAGGTGAAGAGTGCCGTTCAGCGGGGCTCGGGGCGTACGTGGACGACGTCGCCCGCGCCGACCGCCCGGCGTACGCCGTCGGGTGTGCGGACCACCAGCCGCCCGTCGCCGTCCACCGCGACGGCCTCGCCGACCAGCTCGCGGTCGCCCGGCAGGTGCACCTTCACCTGGCGGCCGAGCGTGGTGCAGCGGTCCACGTAGGCGCGCAGCAGGTCGCTGGCGTGCGGGTCGCCCGCGGCGGCCGTCCACTCCCGGTACAGCTCGGCGAGTTCGCGCAGCAGGGCGCGCAGCAGGGTGCCCCGGTCGGTGGTCGTGGCGCCGGCCAGCGCGAGCGAGGCGGCGGTGGGGACGGGCAGCTCCTCCGCGCGCAGCGAGACGTTGAGGCCCATGCCGACCACCACCGCGCCGCCGGCCAGCTCGGTGAGGACGCCGCCGAGCTTGCGCTCCGCGCCGTCGATCTCCGTCTGGAGGTCGTTGGGCCACTTCAGCCCGACCTCGACCCCGGCGACCCGGCCCAGCGTGCTGGCCGCGGCCACCCCGACCAGGATCGGCAGCCAGCCGTACCGCTCGAGCGGCACCTCCTCTGGGCGCAGCAGCAGGGACAGGAACAGCCCGGAGCGGGGCGGGGCGGTCCACCGCCGGTCCAGCCGGCCGCGGGCGGCGCTCTGCGCCTCGGCCACCAGCACCGCGCCCTGCCCGGCGCCCGCCGCGGCCCGGGCGGCGAGGTCGCTGTTGGTGGAGCCGGTCTCGGCGACGACGTCCAGGGAGGTCCACAGGCCGCCCGGGACGAGCAGGTCGCGGCGCAGCGCCTCCTCGTCCAGCGGCGGACGGTCCAGGTCGGTCCAGGGCGACGGTCCGGCGTGGCCGAAGCCGCGCAGTCCGCTGCGGCGGGGGGTCTCGGGTGCGGTCATGGGAAAACCCTAGAGCGGGTCCGGGACGTAGGCCGCCCCATCGTCCCGCAGAACACCCGTCAACAGAACTGTGTCGATGGTCATGACGCCGGGACGTGCCGGACAGCCCTCCGCGCTGGCTACGCTACCCAGCGGTAGTTCGTAGCGCCGCCCTGCCCTCATGCGCGGGCCCACCACCCGGCCCCGCGCGCACTCGAACAGGTCGCGGCCATGGATCAGGGAGAGCCACCGGATGACCGAGGCGCCGTACGACCCCCACACCACCGCCGGCAAGCTCGCCGACCTGCGGCGCAGGCTGGACGAGGCGGTGCACTCCGGCTCGTCCAAGGCCGTGGAGAAGCAGCACGCCAAGGGCAAGCTGACCGCCCGCGAACGGGTCGTGGAACTGCTGGACGAGGACTCCTTCGTGGAGTTCGACGAGTTCGCCCGGCACCGCTCGACCAACTTCGGCCAGGAGAGGAACCGGCCGTACGGCGACGGCGTGGTGACCGGCTACGGCACCGTGGACGGCCGCCAGGTCGCCGTGTTCGCCCAGGACTTCACCGTCTTCGGCGGCTCGCTCGGCGAGGTCTTCGGCGAGAAGATCGTCAAGGTGATGGACTTCGCGCTGAAGACCGGCTGCCCGGTCATCGGCATCAACGACTCCGGCGGCGCCCGGATCCAGGAGGGCGTGGTCTCGCTCGGCCTGTACGGCGAGATCTTCCGCCGCAACGTGCACGCCTCCGGCGTCATCCCGCAGATCTCGCTGATCATGGGCCCCTGCGCGGGCGGCGCGGTGTACTCCCCCGCGATCACCGACTTCGTGGTGATGGCCGACCGGACCTCGCACATGTTCATCACCGGCCCCGACGTGATCAAGACCGTCACCGGCGAGGACGTCGCGATGGAGGAGCTGGGCGGCGCGCGCACCCACAACACCAAGTCGGGCAACGCCCACTACCTGGCCGCGGACGAGAAGGAGGCGATCGAGTACGTCAAGAGCCTGCTCTCGTACCTGCCCTCCAACAACCTGAGCGACCCGCCGTCCTACCCCGAGCAGGCCGACCTCACCGTCACAGCGCAGGACCTCGAACTCGACACCATCGTGCCGGACTCGGCGAACCAGCCGTACGACATGCGCAAGGTGATCGAGCACATCGTCGACGACGGCGAGTTCCTGGAGACCCAGCCGCTGTTCGCGGGCAACATCATCACCGGCTTCGGCCGGGTCGAGGGCCAGTCCGTCGGCATCGTCGGCAGCCAGCCGATGGACCTGGCCGGCTGCCTGGACATCAACGCCAGCGAGAAGGCCGCCCGCTTCATCCGCACCTGCGACTCCTTCAACGTCCCGGTGCTGACCTTCGTGGACGTGCCCGGCTTCCTGCCCGGCACCGAGCAGGAGTGGGACGGCATCATCCGGCGCGGCGCCAAGCTGATCTACGCCTACGCCGAGGCCACCGTCCCGCTGATCACCGTGATCACCCGCAAGGCCTTCGGCGGCGCCTACGACGTCATGGGCTCCAAGCACCTGGGCGCCGACCTCAACCTGGCCTGGCCGACCGCGCAGATCGCCGTGATGGGCGCGCAGGGCGCGGTCAACATCCTGCACCGCCGGGAGATCGCCGAGGCCGAGGCGGCCGGCACCGCCGAGGAGAAGCGGGCCGAGCTGATCGCCTCGTACGAGGAAACCCTGCTGAACCCCTACCTGGCCGCCGAACGCGGCTACGTGGACGCGGTGATCGCGCCGAGCGAGACCCGCCGGCACATCGTCCGCGGCCTGCGGGCGCTGCGCGGCAAGCGCGAGGTGCTGCCGCCGAAGAAGCACGGCAATATCCCCCTGTAGGCCCCGTCCCTGTCGGGAGAGAACCAGCCATGTCGATCCACGTGCTGCACGGGCAGCCGACCCCCGAGGAGCTGGCCACCGTCCTGGCGGTGGTCCAGGCCCGGGCCGCCGCCGCACAGGCCGCCGCCGAGGCGGCCCGCAGGGCCGGCGCCGGCCCGGACTCCCCCTGGGGCGACCGCGCCCGCCGGCTCCGTCTCGCCGCCCGTCCGGGCCCGAACGCCTGGCGGACCTCGGGCTGGGCGCACTGAACTCCGCGGCGTGGAGGGGGAGGACGGCCCCGCCGCCCTCCCCCTCCGTGCCGTACCGGGCGCCCGGCGCCCGCTTTGCCCGAAACCTGAGTACGGATACTCAGGCGCCCGCACCCCCGCGCGGCGCACTCTGGACGGGTGCTCTGGTCAGACCCCCGTGACGAGCCCTCGCCCGAGGCCCGTCGGATGCAGGAGCGGATGCAGCGGGCCGGCAAGGTGCTCGCCGCCCTCGTGCTGGTCGGCGCCGTGCTGATCATAATCTCCCGCTCCTTCACCTGAGCCGTTCACCCGAACGGCGGACACCGGCACCCCCTACGCTGGTGGACATGACCGACCAGCGCCCCCTCGTCCTCGCCTCCGCCTCCCCCGCCCGCCTCGGGCTGCTGCGCCAGGCGGGCCTCGACCCGCGCGTGGTGGTCAGCGGCGTCGACGAGGACGCGATCACCGCCGCCACCCCCGCCGAGCTCGCCCTCGTCCTGGCCGAGGCCAAGGCGAAGGCCGTCGCCGCCGAACTCGCCGACGGCGAGCTGGTGATCGGCTGCGACTCCGTCCTGGAACTGGACGGCCGGGCCCTCGGCAAGCCCGCGGACGCCACCGAGGCGCTGGCCCGCTGGCAGTCGATGCGCGGGCGTTCCGGCGTGCTGCGCACCGGCCACTGCGTGATCGACACCGCGACCGGCCGGCAGTCCTCGGCCACCGCCTCCACCACCGTCCGCTTCGGCACCCCGGACGACGCCGAGATCGCCGCGTACGTGGCCTCCGGCGAACCGCTGTACGTGGCCGGGGCGTTCACCCTGGACGGCCGCTCCGCGCCGTTCATCGACGGCATCGACGGCGACCCGGGCAACGTCATCGGCCTCTCCCTGCCGCTGCTGCGCCGGCTGCTCGCCGACCTCGACGTGCGCATCACGGATCTGTGGGCGAACTGACCTGCCGAACACCGCGGCGGTGCCCCTAAGCTGACCGGCGTTCGAACGGGGAGGGGACGCGGCAGATGACCGACAGCGTGCTCAACGTGGTGCTCGGCCTGGTGGCCAGCGCGATCAGCGCCGGACTCGGCTGGCTCGCCCAGGCGCTGCGGCGGCGCCGCAGGGTCGAGCGGGTGCGGGCGTTCTTCGGGCTGCCGGGCGGCAGCGAGTGCCTGATCGTGGTGCCGCGCAGCATCGGGACGGGCTCGCACGCCCACACCGTGACCCGGCGCGACGCGTACGCACTGATGTGGCTGGCCGGGCTGGTCGAGGAGTGCGGGGCGCGGCCCGAGCTGGTGGCCCACGACGCCGCGCACCGCGGCCTGGGCGCCAAGACCGAGCTGTGCCTGGGCGGTCCGGTCAGCAACGAGCGGATGGCCGCGCACCTCGCCTGGGGCCTGCCGGGCGTGCTGATCACCTCGGGGCCGGGCCCGGGCAGCAACGTCCTCGTGGTGGGCGAGCGGGACTTCACCGCCGGCCCGGACGAGACGCACGTCCTGCTCGCCCGGATCGCCACCCCGGACGGCGGCCGCCCGGTGTTCCTGGTCTCCGGCCAGACCGGCACCGCCAACCAGGCCGGGGTGCGCTACCTGGTCGCCCACCACCGCGAACTCGCCCGGAGGCACGGGCAGGACGGCACCTTCGCGCTCGTCCTGCGGGTGGTCAACCCGGAGGCGTACGGGCCGGACATGGTCGAGGTGGCGGCCGACGTGACGGCCGAGGCGCTGCGGCGGCCCGCCGCCCGCTCCGGCGCCGCTTGAGCGGCCCGCGCGAGACTGTGGCCCATGCCACCCTCCCGCCGCGCCGCGGGCCGGTCACCCGCTGTGGCCCCCGCCGATCCGGGCAGACCGGCGCCGACCTGCGACGTCGTCCACGGGGCCGCCCACGGGCCCGGAAAACCCATCACCGAGCGTGTGGGATAGTTCACAACCCGGGGCTACTCGCCGGTACTGCCCAGGAATCCATAAACTCAACGAGGTTCAAGAAGGGAGCCACAGTGCGCAAGGTGCTCATCGCCAACCGCGGGGAAATCGCTGTCCGCGTCGCCCGTGCCTGCTCGGACGCCGGTATCGCCAGCGTCGCCGTCTACGCCGAGCCGGACCGGGATGCGCTGCACGTCCGCGCGGCCGACGAGGCTTACGCGCTGGGCGGTGACACCCCCGCTACCAGCTACCTGGACATCGCCAAGGTCCTCAAGGCGGCCGCCGACTCCGGTGCGGACGCCGTCCACCCCGGCTACGGGTTCCTGTCGGAGAACGCCGACTTCGCCCAGGCCGTCCTCGACGCGGGTCTGATCTGGATCGGCCCGCCGCCGCAGGCCATCCGCGACCTCGGCGACAAGGTGACCGCCCGGCACGTCGCCCAGCGGGCCGGTGCCCCGCTGGTGGCCGGCACGCCGGACCCGGTCTCGGGCGCCGACGAGGTCGTCGTCTTCGCCCGGGAGCACGGCCTGCCGGTCGCCATCAAGGCGGCCTTCGGCGGCGGCGGACGCGGCCTCAAGGTCGCCCGCACGCTGGAGGAGATCCCCGAGCTGTACGAGTCCGCGGTGCGCGAGGCCGTCGCCGCCTTCGGCCGCGGCGAGTGCTTCGTCGAGCGCTACCTGGACAACCCGCGGCACGTGGAGACCCAGTGCCTGGCCGACAAGCACGGCAACGTGGTGGTCGTCTCCACCCGTGACTGCTCGCTCCAGCGCCGCCACCAGAAGCTGGTCGAGGAGGCGCCCGCGCCGTTCCTGACCGCCGAGCAGAACGCCGAGCTGTACCGGGCGTCCAAGGCCATCCTGAAGGAGGCCGGCTACGAGGGCGCCGGGACCTGCGAGTTCCTGGTCGCGCTGGACGGCACGATCTCCTTCCTGGAGGTCAACACCCGTCTCCAGGTGGAGCACCCGGTCACCGAGGAGGTCACCGGCCTCGACCTGGTCCGCGAGATGTTCCGGATCGCCGACGGCGAGGAGCTCGGCTACGGCGACCCCGAGGTCCGCGGCCACTCCTTCGAGTTCCGCATCAACGGCGAGGACCCGGGCCGGAACTTCCTGCCCGCGCCCGGCACCGTGACGCTGTTCGCCCCGCCGTCCGGCCCGGGCGTGCGCCTGGACTCGGGCGTGGAGACCGGCTCGGTCATCGGCCCGGCCTGGGACTCGCTGCTGGCCAAGCTGGTCGTCAGCGGCCGCGACCGCAAGCAGGCCCTGGAGCGGGCCCGCCGCGCGCTGGCCGAGTTCAAGGTGGAGGGCATGGCCACCGCCATCCCGTTCCACCGGGCGGTCGTCACCGACCCGGCGTTCGCGCCCGAGGTGCACGGCGGCGACGGGCCGTTCACGGTCTTCACCCGGTGGATCGAGACCGAGTTCGACAACACCATCCCGCCGTTCGCCGGCGCGGCCGGTGACGGCGAGGAGGCCGAGACCCGGGAGACCGTGGTGGTCGAGGTCGGCGGCAAGCGGATCGAGGTCTCGCTGCCGTCCTCGCTGGGCGTCACGGCGGCCCCGGCGGCCGGTGCGGCGGGCTCCGCCAAGGCCAAGCGCCGGGTGGGTGCCAAGAAGGCCGGCTCGGCCGTCAGCGGCGACACCCTGGCCTCGCCGATGCAGGGCACCATCGTCAAGGTCGCCGTGGAGGAGGGCCAGGTCGTCGCCGAGGGCGAGCTGATCGTGGTCCTGGAGGCGATGAAGATGGAGCAGCCGCTGAACGCCCACAAGGCGGGCACCGTCACCGGCCTCAAGGCCGAGGTCGGCGCGAGCGTCAGCAGCGGCGCCGCGCTCTGCGAGATCAAGGACTGACACCGTCCCTGACCCCGGACCGGTCCGTACGCCCCTCGGGGGGTGTGCGGACCGGTCCCGTTTCCGCGGACCGTAACCGTACGGGCTCAGCGCCCGCGCGGCAGGCCCAGTTCGGCCAGCCTGGCGGGCATGCCGCCCGGGGCGACGGGCCCGCCGTGCGCGCCGGGGCGGCGCTGGCCGGGCAGCGGGGCGCCGCCGGGGGGCGGGCCGCCGCGGCGGGCCATCGGGCCGGGCTGGGGCTGGTGCATCGGGCCGCTGCCGGTGCCGTGCACCGGGGCGTCACCGCCCGGGCCGGCGCCCAGCGGGGCCAGGTCGACCTGCACCCCGCAGTCGGCGAGCGCGTCCAGCTCGCGGACGGTGCTGTCGTCCGCGGTGGCCTGCTCGTCGGTGACCAGGCGGGTGATGGTCTCGGTGGCGACGGTCTGGAACATGCCGGCCGCGCCGAGCTTGGTGTGGTCGGCGAGGACGATCACCTCGGCGGCCGCCAGCACCATGGCCCGGTCCACGCTCGCGGACAGCATGTTCGCCGTCGACAGCCCGCGCTCGGCCGTCAGACCGCTGCCGGAGATGAAGGCCTTGTTGACCCTCAACCCCTGCAGGGACTGCTCCGCGCCGCTGCCCACCAGCGCGTAGTTGGAGCCGCGCAGGGTGCCGCCGGTCATCACCACCTCGACCCGGTTGGCGTGCGCCAGGGCCTGGGCGACGAGCAGCGAGTTGGTGACCACCGTCAGCCCGGGCACCCGGGCCAGCCGGCGGGCCAGCTCCTGGGTGGTGGTGCCGGCGCCGACCACCACCGCGTCCCCCTCCTCCACCAGGCCGGCGGCGAAGTCCGCGATGGCGCTCTTCTCCGCCGCGGACAGGTGGGTCTTCTGCGGGTATCCGGGTTCGCGGCTGAAGCCGCCGGGGAGCACCGCGCCGCCGTGCCGGCGGTCGAGGAGCCCTTCTGCCTCCAGCGCCCGCACGTCACGGCGCACGGTCACTTCGGAGGTCTGGACGACGCGGGCCAACTCCCGGAGCGAGACGGCTCCGTTGGCGCGCACCATTTCGAGGATCAACTGGCGACGTTCTGCTGCAAACACAGAACCGACGGTAACCTGCGTGACCGTCTGCTTTCAGGCGTTTGCAGCTAGTAGCGGGAATTGCTCACGCACGAGCGGCGCGTGACCGTAGAATACGCGCCGTCAATGGCCCGGAACTGCGCCCGCCGTCCGGGTGACGGCCATGCCCGCGCGAAGGGCGGTCGCCGATCGGCAACCGCCCTCAACTGTGCGCCGGACGCTCAGGATTCGCCGTCGACCCGCTTGCGGATGTGCAGCTGCCGGGCGGCCTCGGCGGTCGAGCCGGAGACGGACGGGTAGACGGTGAAGGCGCTGGCCACCTGTTCGACCGTCAGATTGGCGTCCACCGCGAGCGAGATCGGGTGGATCAGCTCGCTGGCCCGCGGGGCGACGACCACGCCGCCGACCACGATGCCGGTGCCCGGGCGGCAGAACAGCTTCACGAAGCCGTCCCGGATGCCCTGCATCTTCGCCCGCGGGTTGCCGCGCAGCGGGAGCTTGACCACGACGGCGTCCATCTTGCCGCACTCCACGTCGGCCGCCGTGTAGCCGACGGTGGCGATCTCCGGGTCGGTGAAGACGTTGGAGGCCACGGTCTTGAGGTTCAGTGGCTGCACCGCGTCGCCGAGCGCGTGGTACATCGCGATCCGGCCCTGCATGGCCGCCACCGAGGCGAGCATGAAGACGCCGGTGCAGTCGCCCGCCGCGTACACGCCGGGGGCGGTGGTGCGGGAGACCCGGTCGACCTGGATCTGGCCCCAGTCGTTGAGCTTGACCCCGGCCTCCTCCAGGCCCATCTCGGAGGTGTTGGGGACGGAGCCGACCGCCATCAGGCAGTGGGTGCCCTCGATCACCTTGCCGTCGGCCAGCATGACCTCGACCCGGTCGCCGATCCGCTTGACGCTCTCGGCGCGCGAGCGGCCCATGACGTTCATGCCGCGGCGGCGGAAGACGTCCTCCAGCACCTCGGCGGCGTCCGGGTCCTCGCCCGGCAGCACCCGGTCGCGGCTGGACACCAGGGTCACCTTGGAGCCGAGCGCCTGGTACGCGCCGGCGAACTCGGCGCCGGTCACACCGGAGCCGACCACGATCAGCTCGCGGGGCAGCTCCTCCAGGTCGTACACCTGGGTCCAGGTGAGGATCCGCTCGCCGTCCGGCTGGGCGTCCGGCAGCTCGCGCGGGTGGGCGCCGGTGGCGATCAGCACCGCGTCGGCGTGCAGCGACTGCACGGTGCCGTCGGGCGCGTCCACCAGCACCTCGCGGGAGCCGTCCACGGCCTGCCCGCCGGTGCCGAGCCGGCCGCGGCCGCGCAGCACGGTGACGCCGGCCCGGGTGACGGACTGGGTGATGTCGTGGGACTGCGCGATCGCCAGGCGCTTCACACGGCGGTTGACCTTGCCCAGGTCCACGCCGATCACCCGGGCCGCCTGCTCGACGGGCGGGGTGTCGTCCGCGACCAGGATGCCCAGTTCCTCGTACGAGCTGTCGAAGGTGGTCATCACCTCCGCGGTCGCGATCAGGGTCTTCGACGGAACGCAGTCCGTGAGCACCGCCGATCCGCCCAGACCGTCGGTGTCGACGACGGTCACCTCCGCGCCGAGCTGTGCGGCGACCAGGGCCGCCTCGTAGCCGCCGGGTCCGCCACCGATGATCACGATCCGAGTCACGTTCCCCATTGTCCCGCACGCCCGCGGCGCCGCCACGCCGGGGTCGGGGCTCCCGTACGTTCGTCCAGTCGCCCCGGCCCGCCCGCCGCCCGGGCTACCCTGGCCCCCATGCCCCTTTACGCCGCGTATGCCACCAACCTCGATGCCCGGCAGATGACCCGCCGAGCCCCGCACTCCCCGCTGCGCGGCACGGGGTGGCTAGCCGGATGGCGGCTCACCTTCGGTGGCGAGCAGCTGGGTTGGGAGGGCTCGCTGGCCACCGTGGTCGAGGACGAGAAGGACCAGGTCTTCGTCTCGCTGTACGACGTCGCGCCGATGGACGAGGAGGGCCTGGACCGCTGGGAGGGCGTCCAGCTCGGCATCTACCGCAAGATCAAGCTGCGCGCGCAGACCCTGGACGGGGACATCCCGGTCTGGACGTACGTGCTCAACGACTATGAGGGCGGCCTGCCCGCGGCCCGCTACCTCGGCCTGGTCGCCGACGCCGCGGAGAGCGCCGGCGCCCCGCACGACTACGTGATGGACCTGCGCCGCCGCCCCTGCTGATCCGCGGCCCAGCCGCGCACGGTCTCCGCGAGCACCCGCGCCACCGCCGCGCGCCGGGCCGGGTCGGCGCGCACCCCGTACGCCAGTTCGACGTGCAGCCACGGCACCCCGAGCCCGGCCGCGAACAGGCCGGCCACGTTGGTGGCGCCGGCCAGCCGCGCACCCGGCTCCCGCCAGGCCCGGCGGACCACCAGGCCGGCCCCGCCGAGCCCCGCGGCGGTCAGCTCGGCGGCCGGGCCCGGCCGCCCGGCGCCGCTGGAGACCACCGCGTCCCGCCCGGGCAGGCCGGCCGCGCCGAAGCCGTGCAGCTGGATGCCGGGCAGGCCGCGCAGGGTGAGCGCCTCGACCACGGCGGCGAAGACGGTGTCGCTGCAGTGCGCGACGTCCGAGGAGCCGTCCGCCCCGGCCCGGCGGTGCGCCCCGGCGAGCACCAGCACGCCGCCCGGCACGGCCCGGAACAGCTCCACCCCGAGCGCCTCGGTGCGGACGTCCGAGGCCGGGTGGGGCACCTGTACGGACCAGGCGGGGCGGGCCGAGCGGTCCAGGTAGACCCGGCCCCAGCCGCGGCCGTCCCCGGTGCCGCCCCCGGTGCCGCCGTCGTCGGCGGCGGTCTCGCCCGTCTCGGCGATCTCGGTGACCGGGCGGCCGGTCACGGCCTCGGTGAAGCCGGTGATCCGGTACCCGGCCCGGGCCAGCGCCCGTTCGGCCTCCCCGGTCCGGCCGTCCAGCACGCCGAGCACGCCGTCGGCCACCGCCCGGCGCTGGGCCGCGCCCGGCACGGTGTACCGGCCGCTCGGGAAGAAGTCCGCGGTGAACGCGTCCACCCGGGCCGCCAGGTCCACCGGCGCGGGCCCGGGCGGCGCCGCGGGCGGCGGGTACCGGCTGTCCGTGTTCCCCATGGCGGTCGACCCCGTCCTGGTACCCCGCCGGAGCCGCGGACCGGACCGGCGACGAAGGATCGGCCCCCTCGGCCCCTCGGGCCCCGACCGTCACCGTAACGCCGCCGGCCCCGGACCGGCCCGCCGGGAAACGGGCCACGACGGCACGCGCACGAAGCGACCGCCCGGAGGGAAAGGCCCGGCGCGGCACCCGGGTTGTGTGCGATCCGACGGCCCGCTCACCCGAAAAGCGTCACCGAGCTGTGTTTTCGGGTCAACCGGGTAACGATCCGGCATGCCGCGGCTGAATTTCTACGCGCGTAGCCGAAACCCGTCTATCCTCTGACCCGTGAACGCTTCTCCTCAGTCGGTCGTCTCCGCCGACCCCTACGCCGCCGCCCAGGCCGCCGCCGAGCGCCTGCGCGAGCTGACCGGTGCCGAGCGGCACGACGTCGCCCTGGTGATGGGCTCCGGCTGGGTGCCGGCCGCCGACGCCCTGGGCGAGACCGTGGCCGAGTTCCCGGTCACCGAGCTCCCGGGCTTCCCCGCCCCCGCCGTCGCCGGCCACGCCGGCACGATCCGTTCGGTGAAGATCGGCGACAAGCGCGCCCTGATCTTCCTCGGCCGCAACCACTACTACGAGGGCCACGGCGTGGCCACCGTCGTCCACGGCGTGCGCACCGCCGCCGCGGCCGGCTGCGGCATCATCGTGCTGACCAACGGCTGTGGCGGCCTGCGCCAGGGCTGGACCCCGGGTCAGCCGGTCCTGATCAGCGACCACATCAACCTGACGGCGGACTCCCCGATCGTCGGCGCGAACTTCGTCGACCTCACCGACCTGTACTCCAAGCGCCTGCGCGAGCTCTGCCGCGAGATCGACCCGTCCCTGGACGAGGCCGTCTACGTCCAGTTCCGCGGCCCGCACTACGAGACCCCGGCCGAGGTCAACATGGCCCGGGTCATCGGCGGCGAGCTGGTCGGCATGTCCACCACCCTGGAGGCCATCGCCGCCCGCGAGGCCGGCAGCGAGGTGCTCGGCATCTCCCTGGTCACCAACCTGGCCGCCGGCATGACCGGCGAGCCGCTCAACCACGCCGAGGTGCTGGAGGCCGGCAAGGCCTCCGCCGAGCGCATGGGCGAGCTGCTGGCGAAGGTCCTTGAGCGGATCTGACGCCCGGCGGGCGCAGAATCATGACTGACGGGGCCCACGGGCGGCGTGATCCGCTGATCACGCCCTCCCGTGGGCCCCGTCCGCATGCGCGACCCCCTTCCTTGCGGAACCCTCCGGTCCCAGCGGAACCCTCCCGACCCACAGCGGAACCTCCGGCCGACACACCGACGCACGTCCCCATGGAGCTGGCATGACGCAGGCACCCACCACCGACCTCCTCGCCCGGGCCCGGACCTGGCTGGCCGAGGACCCCGACCCGCAGACCCGCGAGGAGCTCGCCGCCCTGCTGGCCCGGGCCGAGGCCCCGGAGGTCGAGACCGACGGCAAGCTCGCCTGGGCGGAGCTCGCCGAGCGCTTCTCCGACCGGCTCCAGTTCGGCACCGCCGGCCTGCGCGGCGAACTCGGTGCCGGTCCGATGCGGATGAACCGCGCCGTGGTGATCCGGGCCGCCGCCGGCCTGGTCGCGTACGTCAAGCAGCAGGGCCTGGGCGACCTGGTCGTCATCGGCTACGACGCCCGCCACAAGTCGTACGACTTCGCCCGCGACACCGCGGCCGTGGTGGTCGGCGCCGGCCTGCGCGCCGCGCTGCTGCCGCGCCCGCTGCCGACCCCGGTGCTCGCCTTCGCCGTCCGCCACCTGGGCGCGGCCGCCGGCGTCACCGTCACCGCCAGCCACAACCCGCCGCAGGACAACGGCTACAAGGTCTACCTGGGCGACGGCTCGCAGATCGTCCCGCCGGCCGACGCCGGGATCGCCGCCAGGATCGACGCGATCGGCTCGCTGGACGACGTCCCGCGCGCCGCGTCGGGCTGGGAGGTGCTCGGCGAGGAGGTCGTCGAGGCCTACCTGGACCGGGCCGTCTCCATCGTCGACGAGCACGGCCCGCGCGACCTGGAGGTGGTCTACACCCCGATGCACGGCGTCGGCCGCGACACCCTGGTCGCCGCGTTCCGCCGGGCCGGCTTCCCCGCGCCCACCGTGGTCGCCGAGCAGGCCGAGCCCGACCCGGACTTCCCGACCGTGGCCTTCCCCAACCCGGAGGAGCCGGGGGCGATGGACCTCGCCTTCCGCACCGCCGCCACCGTCGGCCCGGACATCGTGATCGCCAACGACCCGGACGCCGACCGCTGCGCGGTGGCCGTCCCCGTCAACGGCAACGCGGCCGGCGCCGGCAACGGCACCTCCGGCTGGCGGATGCTGCGCGGCGACGAGGTCGGCGCGCTGCTCGGCTCGGCCCTGGTCGCGAAGAAGGCCGAGGGCACCTTCGCCACCACCATCGTCTCCGCCACCCTGCTCGGCCGGATCGCCGAGGCCGCGGGCCTGGGCTACGCCGAGACGCTGACCGGCTTCAAGTGGATCTCCCGCGCCCAGGGCCTGCGCTACGGCTACGAGGAGGCGCTCGGCTACTGCGTCGACCCGCAGGGCGTCCGGGACAAGGACGGCATCACCGCCGCCCTGCTGGTCGCCGAGCTGGCCGCCACCCTCAAGAAGTCCGGCCGCACCCTGTCCGACCTGCTGGACGACCTGGCGCTGGAGCACGGCCTGCACGCCACCGACCAGCTCTCCGTCCGGGTCCAGGACCTCTCGCTGATCGCCGACGCCATGCGCCGCCTGCGCGAGCAGCCGCCGACCGTGCTGGCCGGCCTCCGGGTGACCCGCGCCGACGACCTGTCGGCCGGCTCCGCCGAGCTGCCGCCCACCGACGGCCTGCGCTACTACCTGGCCGGCGAGGGCGTCCGCTCCGCCCGCATCGTGGTCCGCCCCTCCGGCACCGAGCCCAAGCTCAAGTGCTACCTGGAGGTCGTCCTCCCGGTCGCCTCGGCCGCCGACCTGGCCCCGGTCCGCGAGCGCGCCGCCGCCCTGCTCGCCACCGTCAAGCGGGACCTCGCCGACGCGGCGGGCATCACCGCCTGATCCCCGCGCACACGTGGAGGGGCCCGCCGGTCGTGACCGGCGGGCCCCTCCGTCGCGTTTGCGCGGTGTCAGACCGCGATGACGGTGATCAGCGCGACCAGGCCGAGCAGGGTGGGGGCGATGACCCACCAGCACCAGCGGACCTCGACCGGGCCCGCGGCGGCGGGGCGGGCGGCGTTGCGCTCGGCCAGCTCCTGGAGGACGGCGGTGACCTGGTCGGACCAGGCGCGGGTGGGGTCGGGCGAGCCCTGGACGACCGGGTTGGTCCGCTTGGCCATCCCCAGCCCCAGACCGGTCCGGGAGGCGTGCTCGGCGGCGCTGGGGCTCTGCGCCCGGGTGGCCCGCTTGCGCTGCCGCAGCGACACCGGCACCGCCCAGACCTGGAACTTCTTCCCGCCCGCGAGCAGCTCGACCGAGTACCCCGCGCGCAGCGCGTCCACCGAGGCCCACGGCGCGACGACGGTCCGCCACGGGTTGCGCACCACCAGCCGGTCGCGGCCGGCCGTCACGGCCGGGCGCAGCGTGTACGCGATCACCGGGAAGGCGAACACCGGCACCGCGGCGAGCGAGACGTACGGCGTCTTGCCCGTCCCGCTCACCACCGCGTCGCCGATCAGCCAGGCGGCGACCACCAGCAGCAGCACTCCGGAGATCACACCGGGGACAGAGCGGTACACGCGGTCCGCGTACTCGGGCTCCCCGTCGGGGGCGGCGGGGCCCTGGCCGGGCTTGCCGTCGGAATCGGTCATGTCGACGATTCTGCCCCATGCCCCTCACCCTGAGGTCTCGGTCCGGCCACGAATGGCAGGTGCCCTGGCGGCCCACTACGCGCGTAGATATGCTGCTCTGGTGACTATGTCCACTGTTGCAGCCAATGCCCTCGGCGTTGCGGGCAGCGGCCTTCAGGACGTTGCTGCGTCCGAGGCCTCGCTCCGCCGGTTCCTGCACGGCCTGCCCGGCGTCGACCAGGTCGGCCTGGAGGCGCGTGCCGCCGCTCTCGGTACCCGCTCGATCAAGACCACGGCGAAGGCGTACGCCATCGACCTGGCGATCTCGATGATCGACCTGACCACGCTGGAGGGCGCGGACACGGTCGGCAAGGTGCGCGCACTGTGCGCCAAGGGCAGGACCCCCGACCCGACCGACCCGACCACCCCCCGCGTCGCCGCCATCTGCGTCTACCCGGACATGGTCGCCACCGCGAAGGCCGCCCTGGAGGGCACCGACATCCAGGTCGCCTCCGTGGCCACCGCCTTCCCGGCCGGCCGCGCCGCCCTCCCGGTCAAGCTCGCCGACACCGCCGACGCGGTGGCCGCGGGTGCCGACGAGATCGACATGGTGATCGACCGCGGCGCCTTCCTCTCCGGCCGCTACCTCGACGTCTTCAACGAGATCGTGGCCGTCAAGGAGGCGTGCAAGCGCCCCGACGGCAGCTCCGCCCACCTCAAGGTGATCTTCGAGACCGGCGAGCTCCAGACCTACGACAACGTCCGCCGGGTCTCCTGGCTGGCGATGCTGGCCGGCGCCGACTTCATCAAGACCTCCACCGGGAAGGTCGCCGTCAACGCGACCCCGCCGGTCACCCTGCTGATGCTGGAGGCGGTCCGCGACTTCCGCGCGGCCACCGGCGTCCAGGTCGGCGTCAAGCCCGCCGGCGGCATCCGCACCACCAAGGACGCCATGAAGTACCTGGTGATGGTCAACGAGACCCTCGGCGACGACTGGCTGACCCAGCACTGGTTCCGCTTCGGCGCCTCCAGCCTGCTCAACGACCTGCTGATGCAGCGCCAGAAGCTGGCCACCGGCCGCTACTCCGGCCCCGACTACGTGACGGTGGACTGATCACCATGGCCAAGAAGAAGAACACCGAGGAGCCCGTGGCCAAGCCCGCCGGCGGCCTCTTCGCCTACGCCCCGGCCCCCGAGTCGCCGGCCGCCGCGGGCGACATCGCCACCTCCTACGGCCACTTCATCGGCGGCGAGTTCGTCGACTCCTCCGGCAACGAGGCCCTGAAGACGGTCAACCCGGCCACCGAGCAGGTGCTCGCCGAGTTCGCCCAGGGCACCGAGGAGGACGTGGACCGCGCGGTCGCCGCCGCCCGCAAGGCCTTCGCCGACTGGTCGGCGCTGCCCGGCAGCGAGCGCGCCAAGTACCTGTTCCGGATCGCCCGGATCATCCAGGAGCGCAGCCGCGAGCTGGCCGTGCTGGAGTCGATCGACAACGGCAAGCCGATCCGCGAGACCCGCGACGTCGACCTGCCGCTGGTCGCCGCCCACTTCTTCTACTACGCGGGCTGGGCCGACAAGCTGGACTACGCCGGCTTCGGTCCCAACCCGAAGCCGCTGGGCGTGGCCGGCCAGGTCATCCCGTGGAACTTCCCGCTGCTGATGCTGGCGTGGAAGATCGCGCCCGCGCTGGCGACCGGCAACACGGTCGTCCTGAAGCCGGCCGAGACCACCCCGCTGACCGCGCTGCGCTTCGCCGAGATCTGCCGCCAGGCCGGTCTGCCGAAGGGCGTCGTCAACATCGTCACCGGCGACGGCCGCACCGGCGCCGCGCTGACCTCCCACCCGGACGTCAACAAGGTCGCGTTCACCGGCTCCACCCCGGTCGGCCGCGCCATCGCCAAGCAGCTGGCCGGCACCCGCAAGAAGCTCTCGCTGGAGCTGGGCGGCAAGGCCGCGAACATCGTCTTCGACGACGCGCCGATCGACCAGGCCGTCGAGGGCATCGTCAACGGCATCTTCTTCAACCAGGGCCACGTCTGCTGCGCCGGTTCGCGCCTGCTGGTCCAGGAGTCCGTCCAGGACGAGCTGCTGGACGCCCTGAAGCGCCGGATGGGCACCCTGCGGGTCGGCGACCCGCTGGACAAGAACACCGACATCGGCGCCATCAACTCCGCCGCGCAGCTGGCCCGGATCACCGCGCTGACCGACGCCGGCGAGGCCGAGGGCGCCGAGCGCTGGTCGCCGGAGTGCGAACTCCCGGGCACCGGCTTCTGGTTCAAGCCGACCCTGTTCACCGGCGTCAGCCAGGCCCACCGGATCGCCCAGGAGGAGATCTTCGGCCCGGTCCTGTCGGTGCTGACCTTCCGCACCCCCGCCGAGGCGGTCGAGAAGGCCAACAACACCCCGTACGGCCTCTCCGCCGGCATCTGGACGGAGAAGGGCTCGCGCATCCTCTGGATGGCGGACCGCCTCAGGGCCGGCGTGGTCTGGGCCAACACCTTCAACAAGTTCGACCCGACCTCGCCGTTCGGCGGCTACAAGGAGTCGGGCTACGGCCGCGAGGGTGGCCGCCACGGTCTGGAGCCCTACCTGAATGTCGAGGCCCTCGATGTCTGATGTCGCAACGCGTCTTGACGTCTTCAAGACCTACAAGCTGTACGTCGGCGGGAAGTTCCCGCGCTCCGAGAGCGGGCGGGTGTACGAGGTGACCGACTCCAAGGGCGAGTGGCTCGCCAACGTCCCGCTGGGCACCCGCAAGGACACCCGTGACGCCGTCCTGGCCGCCCGCAAGGCGGTCAAGGGCTGGGCCGGCACCACCGCGTACAACCGCGGCCAGGTGCTGTACCGGGTGGCCGAGATGCTCCAGGGCCGGCGCGAGCAGTTCGCCGCCGAGGTGGCCGTCTCCGAGGGCATCGGCCCGAAGAAGGCCGCCGCGCTGGTGGACGCCGCGATCGACCGCTGGGTCTGGTACGCGGGCTGGACCGACAAGGTCGCCCAGATCGCGGGCGGCGCCAACCCGGTCGCCGGTCCGTACTTCAACCTCTCCTCCCCGGAGCCGACCGGTGTGGTCGGGGTCGTCGCCCCGCAGGCCGGGTACGGGCACTCGCTGCTCGGCCTGGTCTCGGTGATCGCCCCGGCGATCGCCACCGGGAACACGGTCGTGGTCGCGGCCGCCGCGGACGCCCCGCTGCCCGCGCTGTCGCTGGGCGAGGTGCTGGCCACCTCGGACGTCCCGGGCGGCGTGGTCAACATCGTCTCGGGCCGGACCGCGGACATCGCCCCCACCCTGGCCTCGCACCAGGACGTCAACGCGCTGGACCTCACCGGGGCCATCGCCGCCGACGGTCCCGGCGCGGCGTACGCGCTGGAGGCGGCCGCCGCGGATACCCTGAAGAGGGTGGTCCGTCCGGCGCTGGACCCGTTCGCCCAGGACTGGACCAATGCGCCGGGTACAAAGCGGCTACTCTCGTTCCTGGAGACGAAGACGGTCTGGCACCCGAAGGGGATCTGACCTCCGGTACTCCGGGTAACAACTCCACAGACTGGCCGTCCCCAGTGCCCTCACCCCCCCAGGGCCCGGACGGTCACAGGACGGACCCGCGCCTCTCCCCCCCTGGCGCGGGTCCGTCGGCGTTCCCGGGGTGCTCCCGCCGTCGGCCCGTCGACTTTCGTCACCCGCGCCGCCGACTTTCGACGCTCCCGCCCGCCCCACCGGCCCGGCCAGAATCACCGGTGACGGAGACGGCCGGGGGAACGACCGGGGGGACGCATGGGCGAGTTCATCGGCGAGCTGATGGCACTGTTCGCGGACGGCTTCTACCGCACGTGGCACGTGGCCCGCACCAGGCGGCGGCTGGCCGCGGGCCGCCCGGTCAGGGTGCCCTGCTCGGCCCGGTCCGAGCGGCAGCCCGACTACGTCAACGGCAGCCTGCGCATCAGGCCGGGCACCGACACCGTGGCCCTGGTCACCCGCGACACCGACCGGCGCGAACTGCCCGCCGGCGGGACCTTCCACGAGCCCGAGCCCGACACCTGGCACAGCCCGGACTGGGCCGCCACCGCCTACCTGCCGCCCGGCACCGACGAACCGGTCTACCTCCAGGTGGACAGCCGCTACCTGCCGATGGTCCACGTCGCCCTCGCCGACCCGGCGTCACAGTCGAAGCCAGGGGCACGGTAGAAGGTCCGCCCCGGCCGGTTTCGGCAACCGGCCGGGATGCGTCAGACTGGTGTCCCGTGAGTGACTCCCCCATGAACCCCGCACCGACCGGGCATGCCCGGGTGATCCTGCTCTCCGGGCCCTCCGGGTCGGGGAAGTCCTCGCTCGCCGAGCGCAGCGGCCTGCCGGTGCTCCAGCTCGACGACTTCTACAAGGACGGGGACGACCCGACCCTGCCGCGGCTGCCGGACGGCGCCGTCGACTGGGACTCCCCGCTGGCCTGGCACCGCGACCAGGCCGTCGCCGCGATCCGCGCCCTGCACGAGCACGGCCGCACCGACGTCCCGGTGTACTCGATCCCGGACAACGGCCGGATCGGCACCCGCGGCCTGGAGCTGGACGGGGCGGACGCGTTCATCGCGGAGGGCATCTTCGCCGCCGAGATCACCGCCGAGTGCGCCGACCAGGGCCTGCTCGGCGACGCCCTGTGCCTGCGCAACGGCGCGCTCACCACGGCCTGGCGCCGGCTGCGCCGGGACGTCCGGGAGGGCCGCAAGTCGCTGCCGGTGCTGCTGCGCCGGGGCCTGCGGCTGATGCGGGCCGAGCGGTCCATCGTCGGACGGCAGGTCGCGCTCGGCTCGTACGCGTGCGCCGGGCCGGAGGCCGAGCGGCGGATCCGCGCCGCGACCCGGGCCGGCGAGCTCTCCGCCGCCTGAACCCCGTACGGCCGAGCCCGGTACGGCCGAACCCCAGGGCATGACGAAGGGCCCGGTGCGTCTCCCCCGCACCGGGCCCTTCGCCTTCCCCGAACGGTCTTCGGCTCCCCCACGGGCGTGCTCCCCCGAGCCGCTGCCCCCGGACCGTGACCGTCCGCTTCCCGTCCCCCGACGGGAGTCCTCGTTACGCGACCAGCTCGCCGAACGCCCGGACGGTGTCGCCGGACTTGTTCAGGTGCTCGTCCTCGCGCAGCCGGCGCAGGGCGCGCCAGATGCTGCTCTTGACCGTGCCGACGCTGATCCCCAGCACGCCGGCGATCTCCGGGTCGGTTTTGCCCTCGTAGTACCGCAGCACCAGCATGGTGCGCTGGTTCTCCGGCAGCTTCGCCAGCGCCTGCCAGAGCACGGTGCGCAGCTCGGTGCCGCCCATCGCGTCGGTGTCGCCGGCCGTCTCCGGCAGCTCCTCGGTCGGGTACTCGTTGACCTTGCGGCGCCGCCAGGCGGAGATGTGCAGGTTGGTCATGGTGCGGCGGAGGTAGCCCCCGACCGCGGCCTTGTCGGTGATCCGGCCCCAGGCCCGGTAGGTGCTGAAGAGCGCGCTCTGCAGCAGGTCCTCGGCCTCGTAGCGGTCACCGGTCAGGTGGTAGGCCGTGGCGTACAGGGAGGCGCGGCGCTCGCGCACGTACGCGGTGAACTCCGTGATGTGGTCCTCCGCGACGGCCGGGTGCTCCCCCTGCGCGCCCCCCTGCCCGGCCTCGGTGGTGCGGGCCGCCGCGGGGTTCAGCCGCAGCAGCGTCGCACCGGCGGCCTCGCGACCGGTCGGCTCCCCCGAACCGACCGTCCGCAGACCGTTCCCCCCGGTCCCCCGGTTCCCCCCCGGGGCGTCCTTGCCCTCGACGCGGACGGGGAGGATCCCCCGCAGCGTGAGGGTGGTGGCGGAGTCGGCCGAACTCCCCAGACGGCCGATCCCGTACAGCTCCCCCGTCCTGCCGCCGCCGCTCACCCGACGGGCGACAGGGTTTCCACCGGTGCTGTGCGCGCACCCCCGCACGGTCACGGCACCGGAGTTCTCGTCGGTCCTGACCTCGTACCGGGTCCGGTGGGACGTGGCTGACGAACGCGCGGTGCGGACAGCCGGGTTGGTCCGGGTCTGAAGCGTGGCGTTCATCGTGCGCCCCCTGGGTCGGTACGAGCGGTTCCGGTAGCCGCCCTTCAGCCGGCCTTGCGGCCCGCTGTCCTGCGGCGACATGGAAAATCCTGCCCGCCGGTTGTGATGGCGCTGTCCGCCGACTGTCACAGGGGTGTCACAGGAGCCGTCCGAATGTCCCGGACCGCCCCCCTGTGAACCTGACGCCGGTGGCACGCGTTCCGGTTCCAGAAGGGACGGTGGGTGGTCCGGGGGGTGATTCGGCGCTGCCGGTGGGCCAAAATGGGGCCGTGCCTTTCCTCCTTCTGATCGAGGACGACGACGCCATCCGGACCGGCCTCGAACTCGCCCTCACCCGCCAGGGCCACCGCGTGGCCACCGCTGCCTCCGGTGAGGACGGTCTGCGTCTCTTCAAGGAGCAGCGGCCCGACCTGATCGTGCTCGACGTGATGCTGCCCGGCATCGACGGCTTCGAGGTGTGCCGCCGGATCCGCCGCACCGACCAGCTGCCGATCATCCTGCTGACCGCCCGCTCGGACGACATCGACGTGGTGGTGGGTCTGGAGTCCGGCGCGGACGACTACGTCGTGAAACCGGTGCAGCCGCGGGTGCTGGACGCCCGGATCCGGGCGGTGCTGCGGCGCGGCGAACGGGAGAGCTCGGACTCCTCGGCCTACGGCACCGTGGTGATCGACCGCGCGGCGATGACCGTCACCAAGGACGGACTCGACCTCCAGCTCACCCCGACCGAGCTGCGGCTGCTGCTGGAGCTCAGCCGCCGCCCCGGCCAGGCGCTCTCCCGCCAGCAGCTGCTGCGGCTGGTCTGGGAGCACGACTACCTCGGCGACTCCCGCCTGGTGGACGCGTGCGTGCAGCGGCTGCGGGCCAAGGTCGAGGACGTGCCGTCCGCGCCGACGCTGATCCGCACCGTCCGCGGGGTGGGCTACCGGCTGGACCCGCCGGCCTGACCCCGCGACCCGGCCGCCGGCCCCTCCCCCGACCTCTGAACTCCCGTACCACGACAGGCTCTTGTGACTGACCATCAGACGACTGCCCGGCGGTTCTCGACGGGCCGGTGGCGTCGGCTGCGCTCCCTGCGGGTGCGGCTGATCGCGGTGTTCGCGGCCGTCGCGCTGCTCGCCGCCGTCTCGGCCTCCGGCATCGCGTACTGGCTGAACCGCGACGCGGTGCTCAAGCGCGCCCAGAACACCGTGCTGAACGACTTCCGGGTCTCGCTCACCCGCAACGTCTCCGACCTGCCGCTGAACGCGACCTGCCAGGAGCTGGCCTCGCTGGCGTCCACCGTGGCCAGCTCCGGCCTGACGTACGACGTGGTGGTGGTCGACGCGGCGCACCCGGAGTGCCCGGCCTCCTCCGACCCCGCGCACTTCACGCTGGCCGACGTGCCGACCGCGCTGCAGTCCACCGTCGCCAAGCCGCGCGAGATCACCGAGAACAACCCGTACCCGTACCACCTGTACTGGCAGCGGCAGAACCTGGAGGGCCGGCCGTTCGTGATCGGCGGCACCAAGGTGGTGCCGAACGGCCCGACGGCGTACATGTTCAAGTCGCTGGAGAACGAGCGGGCCGACCTCAACACCCTGGGCTGGTCGCTGGCGATCGCCACGCTGTTCGCGCTGATCGGCTCGGCGCTGCTCGCCCAGGCCGCCTCGGCCACCGTGCTGCGGCCGGTCAAGCGGCTCGGCGACGCCGCCCGGCGGCTCGGCGAGGGGCACCTGGACACCCGGCTGGAGGTCGACGGCTCGGACGAGCTCGCCGACCTGGCGAGGACCTTCAACCGGACGGCGGAGCAGCTGCACGAGCAGGTCGAGGAGCTGAGCGCGCGCGAGGCGCAGAGCCGGCGGTTCGTCGCCGACATGTCGCACGAGCTGCGCACCCCGCTGACCGCGATGACCGCCGTGACGGACATCCTGGAGGACGAGGCCGAGTCGCTGGACCCGATGATCGAGCCGGCCGTCCGGCTCGTGGTCAGCGAGACCCGGCGGCTGTCCGACCTGGTGGAGAACCTGATGGAGGTGACCCGCTTCGACGCCGGTACCGCCAGGCTGGTCGCCGACGAGGTGGACATCGCCGACCTGATCATGTCCTGCATCGACGGGCGGGCCTGGTACGACGCGGTCGAACTGGACGCCCCGCGCGGCATCCTGGCCGTGGTCGACCCGCGCCGGCTCGACGTGGTCTTCGCCAACCTGATCGGCAACGCGCTGAAGCACGGCGGCTCGCCGGTGCGGGTCAAGGTCCGGCAGGACGGGGAGTCGGTCGTGGTCGAGGTCTCCGACAGCGGCCCGGGCATCCCGGAGGACGTGCTGCCGCACGTCTTCGACCGCTTCTACAAGGCGGACCGGGGGCGGGCCCGCTCGGAGGGCAGCGGTCTCGGCCTGTCGATCGCGATGGCCAACGCGCAGATACACGGGGGAACGATCACGGCGGCGAACGGGGAGGTCGGCGCGGTGTTCACCCTGACGCTGCCGCTGGCCCCGCCGCCTCCGCCGTCCGCGGGCGAGGCCGAGGGCGGCCCCGCCGGCGACGCCGCCGAGGACAAGGACGCCACGTGACCAGCCCCACCGACACCGTTGTCCCCCGCACCGTCCTGCGCCGCGGCGCCGGCGTGCTGCTGCTGGTCGCGCTGGCCTCCGGCTGCGGCATCCGGCCGACCGCCGTGCCGGTCGACGCCGGCGCGCCCGCCAGCCGGACGGCCTGCCCGACCTCCCCGCACATACCGGCGGCCCTGGCCACCCCGCCGGGCCCGGCCCCGACCGTGTCCCCGACCCGCGGCACCAAGGCGGGCGTGAGCCCGAGCCCGTCGCCCACCCCGGTGGCGCCGGGCAGCCCGCCGCCGGACAACGTGTTCAGCGCGGTGCCGACGGCCTCGCCCTGCCGGTAGCCCGCCCTGGGGGTGGGCCGCCCGGCGGGTGGGCCGCCGGCAAGGGGCGGGAGGGGGGCGGGAAGGGGGTTCGGGGGCGCGTTTGGGAATGTTCACGCCGGGTGTGGAACCGACGTGACGTCGGCCCACGTCCTTCCCCCCGTGCAGCGAGATGGCACCAGGACACGCGACGAGCGTTCCGGCGCGGGGACCGAGAGCAACCCGGCGGCGGCCGTCCACCGTCCCCTCCGGTTGGCCGGACTGGCGGGCCTCACCGGCCACCTGGCACTGGTGCTCTGGCTGGTGCTGAGACCGCTGCCGGTGGCCTGGGTGTACGACGCCAACCTGACGCCGTTCGCCTCGCTCCGCTCCTCCAGCGGCTGGCAGGTGGTCGGCGAACTCCTGCTGCTGGCCCCGCTCGGGGTCCTGCTGCCGCTGGCCGGCGGCCGGCTCCGGGCCCCCTGGCTGCCGTCCTTCCTGCGCACCACCGGCGCCTCCGCGCTGCTGGCGACCGCGCTGGAGTTCCTCTCCTCCTGGGCACCCGGGCACGTCCTCAACGTGGACCACATCCTGCTCGCCGTGGTCGGCGTGGCCGTCGTCCACCTCGCGCTCGTCCCGGGCCTGCGGCACCTGCTGCGGGACCGGCGACCGCGGGTGCCCCGGATGACGGTGCTCTCGGTGCCGCCGGCCGTCGCCTCGGTCGCCGCCGCCACCTCGGCCGCGGCCGCCACCTCGGTCGCCGCCGTCACGCCCGCCGCCCGGCGGCGCGCCTACGCGGAGCCGACGCCCCCGGCCGGCTGATCCGGCCCCGGGTCCCGGACCACCCGGCCGCCGACCTCGACCAGCCCGCCCGGGCGCGGCCCGGCCAGCAGCCGCGAGCCCCGGCCCTGCGTGATGGTCAGCGCCCGGCCGAGGTGCGCGGCCAGCAGCAGGGCGGCCGCACCGGTCGCCTCGTCCTCGTCGATCCCGTCGCCCCGCCCGGGGAAGGCCCGGGCCCGGACGGTGCCGGCCGCCTCGTCCTGCCAGGCCCAGGCGTAGACCCACTCCCCCGGCGGCGGCACCTCCAGCGCCTCCACCTCGGCCGCCGAACCGTACGGCCGCAGCGTGCGCCCCGGGGCCCACTCCGGCCGGGCCTCGATCCGGATCAGCCCGCCCTCGCGCCGCACGGCCACCTCGCCGGCGGCCGTGACCAGCCGGTCCACCCCGAGCAGCCAGGCGGCGCCCACGCACGGGTGGCCGGCGAACGGCAGGCGCACCGACGGGGTGTAGATGTCGATCTCCCCGCGCTCCGGGTCGTCGACGAACACCGTCTCGCTGAAGCCCAGTTCGCGCGCGACCCGCTGCCGGTCCGCGCGACCCGGCACGGCGGCGCCGTCGCGCACCACCCCGAGCGCGTTCCCGTGGCTTCCGTCGGGCCCGCAAAAGACCCGCAGCACCTCAAACCCCGTCATTTCCCCACCTCGTCTACTCCCGCTCCGGACCGGCGCAATGACACCGTGACACAAAGGCGGCGACGGATGTCGGCCGCCTCCAGTACTGTGCGCTGTCGTCCCCGAACGGTTCCCGCCGTTTTTCTCCTTCCCCTCCCAGGAAAGCCCCCGTGAACAATCTCGACTTCAGCGCCGAACCGCTCTTCTCCTGGTACGTCGTACTGCTGGCCCTCAGCGGCGCCATCATGGTGGCCCTCGGGGTCGCGGCCGGCGGACTGAAGGTCGGCCTGCGCATCCTCAACCTCGTCCTCGGCCTCGCGTTCCTGGGGTACGCCTACTACCTGGCGTTCGTCTTCGAGGGCGGCACGTACACCATCTTCTTCAAGGCGTTCATCCTGCCGGTCGGCATGATCGTCGCCTCGGTGAAGGCGCTGGTGGAGCGCAGCAACGCCAAGAAGCAGCCCGCGCAGGCGGCCGCCCCGTTCGACCCGAACGCGCCGCAGGGGGCGTTCAACCCGAACGCGCCGTTCAACCCGAACGCCGCCCAGCAGGCGCCGTTCAACCCCAACGCGCCGTTCAACCCCAACGCCCCGCAGGCGCCGCAGCCGCCGTTCAACCCCAACGCCCCGCAGGCCCCGTACGCCGCGCAGCCGGGCGCGCCCGTCCCGCCGCCGGCCGGTGCCCCCGTGCCGCCCGCCCCGGCGCCGGGCGCCTCGCCGTACCAGCCGGGTGTCCCGCCGCAGCCGGTGGCGGACAACCCGTACGCGCAGCCGCAGCCGCCGCAGCACCCGGCCGGCTGATCGCGCCGAGCCGAGCCGTACCGCCGTACGAACGCCGGAAGGCCCGCCCGTCACCGCTTCGCAGCGGTGA
>NZ_JBHJSJ010000044.1:0-72133 GCF_042268845.1 Kitasatospora sp. NPDC056273
CCGTCGAGTCGCTGTCCGCCACCCCGGCCCGGCTGCTCGGCCTGGGCGACTCGATCGGCTCGCTGGAGACCGGCAAGCTCGCCGACCTGGTCGTGCTCGACTCGGAGGGCTACGACCTGGTCGCGGTGATGCGCCGCGGCCGGTGGATCGTCGGCGGCGAGAGGTTCTCCACCGTCGAGCCCGCCTGAGCGACGCCGACGGCCGCCCTCCCCCACGCGGGGACGGGCGGCCGTGGTGTGTCCGGAGGAGGGGCGGGCTCAGCCGCCCGGCTCGATGGTGATCTGGTCGACCAGGACCGCGCCGGAGGGCACCGTGAGGGTCACCGTGTTCGGCCCGGCCTGGAACTGCGGCAGTATCCAGGTGCTGTACCAGGCGGAGGTCTGGTCCTTGGGCTGCGGCCCGTAGATCCTGTACGTCACCCCGCTCGGCCAGTCCTTGCCGTTCACCGCGGCCGAGCCCTTGAACTCCGCGCCCGAGTAGTTGTAGTGCACGGTCAGCTTGTACGACCCGGCGGTGGCGATCTCGCCGGTCCAGGTCACCGAGCCGCCCGGCTGGAGCGTCAGGTAGCTGCCGTCGGCCGACTTGGCGCCCTTGACGGTGTTGCCGGAGGGCGCGTTCTGCCCCTGGAGCTGGCCGGCGTCCACGGTCGTCGGTCCGGAGACCGGGGTGGCGCTCGCCGAGGGGGAGCCGCTGGCGGTCGTGGCGGTCGGCCCCGGGGTGGTGGGGGCCGGCGGGGCGGTGGTGGCGGTGCCGCCCTTGCCGGTCTTGTTGTCGTCCGGGTCCCCGGTGGAGAGGGCTATGCCCGCCCCGATCGCTATCGCCGCGACCACGGCCACCGCGCCGATCACCGCGCCCTTGCTCCGGCCGCTGCTGCGCGGCTCCTCCCCCGGCTGCGGCCGGGAGTGCTCGGCGTAGCGGGTCTGCTGGGTGGGCGCCGCACCGTACTCGGGCTGCTGCGGCGGGCCGGGCTGACCGTACGGGGCCTGCGGCTGGCCGCCCGGGTACTGCGGCGGCATGCCCTGCTGGCCGTACGGCTGCTGCTGTTGCTGCTGTGCCCGCGGCGGGTAGCCGTACTGGGCGCGCCCGACCTCCATCGGGCGGCTGTACGGCGTGCGCGGGACCCCCTGCTGCGGCTCGGCCGGCTGCCCGGTGGAACCGTCGGCCGGGCGGTAGAGGTAGCCGAACGGGTCGTCGTCCTGCGGGGCACCGCCCCCCTGGCCCTCGGGCACTCCGTTGCTGCCGGCGGTCGTCACGGTGGTCTGCTCCCCCATCCGGTGCGCCGCCTGCTGCGGGCGGCGCAGATCATGGACGCTGTCGTACCGGGAACCCTACCTGCCGTATGTGACGGCGGGAAAAGAACCCTTGACAACTCACGGGTAACCGGGACCGACCAGGGCCGGCCCGGGCCCGCGGGGGCCGTCCGCCGGCTCAGCCCGCGCGCCGGTGCGAGCGCTCGCCGCGCGCCCCGCGCACCGCCCCGCCCCGGGCCCGCTTCTCGTCGTACATCCGCTCGTCCGCGGTCTGCAGCACCTCCTCGATGCTCATCCCGCAGCCGGCCCAGCCGACGCCGAGGCTCACCCCCACCCGCATCGCCCGTCCGTCGATCCGCATCGGCGGGATGATCGCGCCCCGCAGCCGGTGGGCGAGGTCCTTGGCCTCCTCGCGGCCGATCCCGTCCGCCAGCACCACGAACTCGTCGCCGCCGAGCCGGGCCACCGTGTCGCCGTCCCGGACGGCCTGGCTCAGCCGCCGGGCGACCTCGACCAGCACCGCGTCGCCCGCGTTGTGGCCGAACCGGTCGTTGATCGACTTGAAGCCGTCCAGGTCGCAGAAGAGCACCGCGAGCCCCTTGTCCACCGCCGCCGCCGCGCCCGAGCGGAACGGAGCCGACCAGGCCTCGCCGCCCGGCCCGTACTCGGCCGGGACCACCGCGTGCACGTGCTCCCCGAAGCCCGGGCCGAGCCCGCTCGGCAGCCCCTCGGGCAGGCCGTAGCCGTGCGCCGGCCCGGCGTACCGGTCCGCGCCCTCCAGCCCGTCGTGCGCCGCGTGCGCGCTGTAGGAGTCGGCCGGGTAGCCGTACGGCTGCGGGTAGGCCACCTCGACCTGCCCGCCGGTGGCGCCGACCGGCTGCGGCTGGGCGCAGAGCCGGCGGGCCAGCCGGGCCTTGAGCTCGGCGCCGTTCGGCAGCCCGGTCAGGGCGTCGTGGCTGGCCCGGTGGGCGAGCTGGAACTCGTGCCGCTTGCGGTCCTCGATGTCCTCGACGTGGGTGAGCAGGAAGCTCGGCCCCTCGGCCGCGTCCGCGACGATCGAGTTGCGCAGGCAGACCCACTGGTAGCCGCCATCCCGCCGGGAAAGCCGCAGCTCCGCGCGGCCGCTCTCGGCGCTGGTGCGCTCCAGCAGCGCCCGGTCCTCGGGGTGCACGAGGTCGGCGAAGCTCTGCTGGCGCAGCACCGCCCGGGGCCGGCCGAGCAGTCGGCAGAGCGCGTCGTTGACCCTGGTCAGCTGGCCGCGCCCGACGCCGTGCAGCTCGGTGATCGCCATCCCGCTGGGCGCGTACTCGAAGGCCTGGCGGAAGCTCTCCTCGCTGGCCCGCAGCGCCTGCTGCTCCTTCTCCAGGCGGGCCAGCGCGCGCTGCATCTCGGCCCGCAGCCGGGCGTTGCCGATCGCGATGGAGGCCTGCAGCGAGAACATCTCCAGCGCCTCGCGGGTCCAGGCGCCGGGCCGCTTGCCGCTGCGCGGGCGGTCCACCGAGAGGACGCCGAGGAGGTCGCCGCCGGCGCTGTACATCGGGGCGAGCAGCCCGTCGGCGGGGTGCCAGTCGTTGGCGTACACCGGCAGCGGGCCGTCCCCGATCCAGCGCGGGATGTCGCTGGCGACGGCCCAGCCGCGGTCGTACGGCAGGAAGCGCAGGGTGCCCCAGTGGTCGCTGACGCCGAGCAGCCGGTCCCAGGACTCCCGGGAGCCGACCTGGCCGAGCAGGACAGAGGGGCCGCCCATCGGGCTCTCCTCCAGCTCCCAGACAGCCGCCACCACGAGGTCGCCGTCGGGCCGGACGAGGCTGACCGCGGCGGCGTCGAAGCCGAGCCCGTGCACCGCGCCCTCGACCACGGCCTGGAGCGTGCCAGCGAGGCTGCGGGCAGCGTTGAGGTCCGCCACGACCCGGTGCAAGGTGCGGAGGGTCGCGAGACGGACGTACGGCTCCGACTCGGCTTCCATGCGGGGGCTCCCCGGCTGCTTCGGATAGTTCTTGATTGGTTATCGTCCGATTGCCAGAAGAACTGAATCACAGGGAGCACAGCGCTCGGCACGCTCGGTCAGCAATAGGCCATCACTTGTGACTTAAATCACACGAGACTAATGCGCCCTTAATCAGTTCATCTGTCCCGTAGTGGGACATACAGCGCCATCGGAACTTTTCTGGTGGTCGACCGCATTGGCCGCCGACTGAAGCCGACTGCACCCGCCAGTCCGGTCGCTTCACTCCTGAGGGTGAGTTCGGCCACCGGGCGTAACCCTTCGGCCGGACCGCCGGTCCTACGACCAAGGCCCGATGCCGTTCCTCCCGGGTGACGACTACCGTGCGGTACGTGTACCCGTCGCCGCAGCCCGAAGCTGCCCCCCACGCCACGCCCGACGAGTTCCGGGCTGCCCTCTCCCAGCTCGCCGCCGGCGTGAGCCTGGTGACCGTCCACGACCCGGAGGACGGCGAGGACGTCGGCATGACCGCCACGTCCTTCCTCTCGGTGTCGCTGGAGCCGCCGCTGGTGCTGATCTCGGTCCGCGAGGACTCCCGGATGGACGAGGTGCTCTCCCGGGTGGACAACTGGGCGGTCTCGGTGCTGACCGAGGGACAGAAGACGCTCGGCTCCCGGTTCGCCATGAAGGGCCGTCTCAGCGACCGGCTGCTGTTCGCGGACACCCCGCACCACCGCGGCCCGCGCACCGGCGCCCCGCTGGTCGACGGCGCGCTGGCCACCGTCGAGTGCCGCACCGAGCAGCGGATACCCGCCGGCGACCACACCCTGCTGCTCGGCCGCGTCCTGGAGGCCACGGTGCCCGACCCCGGCGGCCGCCCGCTGCTCTACTTCCGCGGCGGTTACCGCACCCTCGGCTGAGGCCGCGCCGGCTACTCGCCGCCCCGCGGCGCCCGGCGGCCCCGCTTCAGCTCGGAGCGGTGCTTCTTGTTCTCCAGCCGCCGCTGGACCATCCCCCGGCTCGGCCTGGTCGCCCGCCGGGCCTTCGGCGGCGGCGCGCACGCCTCGGTCAGCAGCGCCGACAGCCGGGCCGCGGCCGCCTCCCGGTTGCGCCACTGCGAGCGGAACTCCGAGGCCTGGACCACCAGCACCCGGCCGTCCACCAGCCGGCCGGCCAGCCGCTCCAGCGCGCGCTCGCGCCACACCTCGGGCAGCGCCCTGGTCGAGGCCAGGTCGAAGCGCAACTCGGCCTTGGAGTCGGAGGTGTTGACGTGCTGGCCGCCGGGGCCGGAGGAACGCGAGAAGCGCCAGACGAGCTCGGCGTCGGGGACGACCACCGACCCCCGTACGCGGATGGGCTCGGACATGCGCCCATCATCCCGCGCCCGGCCCGCCCGGTCACCCGGATATCGGTACGCCCCCCGCTTCCGCACCCGGTTACCCCCGGGCGCCCCGAGCCCCGACAATGGCGTACGTGATCGAGCTCGGCTACTCCCTCTCCAACCGCTTCCCCGACCCCCCGCAGACGGACTACCGCACCGCGTCCGTGCACGCCCTGCGGTACGACCTGTTCTGCGGCGACGTCTACCTGGACGGCGAGGGCTCGGAACTGTCCACCGCCTGGGGCTGGGTGCCCGTGCTCGACTTCGCCTGGGCGCTGTGCGACGTCGCCGAACTCCTGGACCGCGACCCGGACGGCGTCCGGGCCGCCCGGGTGCAGACCGCCGACCTCGACTTCACCCAGAACACCGAGCTGCTGCGCTTCGCCCGCCGCTTCAACTGGGTCGAGGTCACCGCCACCTGGCTGCCGGACGAGCCGCCGGTGGTGGTCCGCCACGGCGAGCTGCGGCGCGAGGCCCGGGACTTCCTCCAGGACACCCTGGCCGACCTCTTCGACATGCACCCCGACCTGGCCGACAACCCGAACATCTGGACGCTGCAGGGCCGGTTCCGGCGCATCTGACACGTCCTTTGCCCGGTCTTTGCCCTCCGTTGGGCGCCCACGAAGAATTCACGGCCCCTGCGGAACCAAGCCACCGCGGTATTGCGTTGTCCCGGGAAATAGCGAACGAAGCGAACGAAGGGACTGCAATCGTCATGCCAGTGAGCCTCTCCAAGGGTGGCAACGTCTCGCTGACCAAGGAGGCCCCCGGCCTGTCCGCGGTCACCGTCGGCCTGGGTTGGGACGTCCGCACCACGACCGGCGCCGAGTTCGACCTCGACGCCAGCGCGATCGTCCTGAACGCGGACGGCAAGGTGCTGTCCAACGGCCACTTCGTCTTCTTCAACAACACCAGCACGCCGGACAACACCGTCGTGCACACCGGTGACAACCGCACCGGCGAGGGCGCGGGCGACGACGAGTCGATCAACATCAACCTGGCCGGCCTGCCGGTCGAGGCCGCCAAGATCACCTTCCCGGTCACCATCTACGACGGCACCGCCCGCGGCCAGAACTTCGGCCAGGTCCGCAACGCCTACATCCGCGTGGTGAACGCGGCCGGCGGCGCCGAGATCGCCCGCTACGACCTCTCCGAGGACGCCGCCACCGAGACCGCGATGATCTTCGGCGAGCTCTACCGCAACAACGGGGAGTGGAAGTTCCGCGCCGTCGGCCAGGGCTACGCCTCCGGCCTGGCCGGCATCGCCCAGGACTTCGGCGTCCAGCTCTGACGCACCCGCGGACAACGCCGCGGCGCGGGAAGTCGGTCCGTCCGACTCCCCGCGCCGCGGTTTCTCCGTTTCCGGGGCCCGGCGGGCCTCAGCGCGAGGCGCGCAGCTCCGGCAGCTGGATCAGCTCGGTCTCGTCCTCCGGCGTCAGGTCCACCACGGTCGGCTCGCCCTGCTCCGGCCGCTCGGCCGACTCCGCCGCCCGGGCCTCGGCCACGGCCTTCTCGGCCACCGCCTCGTCGCCCACCACGTCCGCCAGGTCGGCGCGCTCCCCCAGTTCGGCGACGCTGCCCACCGCCGGTGCCGGGGCCGCCGGGCGCGCCGGGGCAGCCGCACCGCGGCCGAAGAAGCTGAAGCCCTGCCCGCGGGCCGGACCGGACTGCGCCGGACGCGGCCGCTGCCGCTCCACCGGCGCGGGCGCCGCGGCCGGCCCGGCCGACGCGCCACCGAGCTGACCGACCGTCGCGGTCAGCGCCGGACGCACCGGCTCGGGCCGCACCGGCGCCGGGGCCGCCGGAGCCTGCCCCGGGGTCGGCACCGAGGGCGCCACCGGGGCCGGCACGGCCACCGACGCGGCCGGGGCGACCGGCGACTCCTTCGCGGGCTTCCGCAGGGCCACCTCCGCGCCCGCCGTACGCGCCCGCCGGGCCTCCTGCTCCGCCGCGCGGCGCTCCAGCAGCCGCAGCACGGACGCCGCCCGCACGTAGGCGGCCGGGCTGGCCGGGTGCTTCGGACGGCTCGCGGCGAGCGCCTGCTGGGCCGCCTCGGCCTCCTTGAGCGCCTGCTCGGCGACCGCCACGGCCCGCTCGCGCAGCAGCCGGGCGATCTCGGTCTCGGCCTTCGCCAACCGCGACTTCTCCGCCGTCAGCCGCCGCCCGAACCGGGTGGCCCGCTCCTCGGCGACCTCCGCCGCGTACTCGGCCTCGGCCAGCTGCTCCTCGAACCGCTCCTCGGCGCGCAGCCGCTGGGCCGCGGACGTCTCGGCGGCCGCCCGGGCCGCCTTGTCCCGCTGGCGCAGCAGCAGCGCGAAGCCGAGCGTCGCGATCACCGCCGCGACGCCCACCGAGCGCACCAGGACGGTGTCCTGACTGAAAAGCAGAGCGGCCAGTGCGGCGACCAGCAGCACGCCGGCGGCGGTGGGGGGAAAGACCCGGCCGAGGACGGAGGAATGACGGTGGCGTCCGCGAGACATGTCCAAGAAACTAGCGTGCGAATTGGGGGCCTGTCAGCCCAGGGTCCCCTTCCGCCCTTGACAGGGTGCGGTTTTTACCGCACGTGCCCGGATTCTCACGCAAGATCACGAGGAAAGCCCTGCTCAGCGGTGCCGACGAGGCCGACGGTGCCGGCGGGGCCGTCGAGGCCCCCGTGACGCCCGGGCGGCGCCCCGGCGCTGCCCCGGCCGCGTCTCAGCGGTGCGACGCCGCCGGACCGCCCGGGTCGTCGTGGTTCTCCGGCAGCTTGCACACGTGCTGGATCCAGAGCGCCGCCGCGATCACCGCGGCCCCCGCCAGCACCGCGAGCCCGGCCGTCACGGCCTGGTCCTTGCGGGCCGACACGTCCAGCTCGCCCAGCAGGTAGATCCCGGCCCCCGCGTAGATCCCGGTGACCACCGAGGAGACCAGCGCGCTGGCCTGCCCCAGCACCACCGCCCGGGCCGCCAGCAGCGGGTCGACCCCCTTCGCCCCGGGCTGCCGCTCGCGCACCGCCTTCAGCCGGGCCCGCAGCGACAGCGCGGTCGCCAGCAGGACCACCGCGACCGCCGCCAGCACCACCGGCGCCGCGGCCGGCACCGCCGGCAGCGTGTCCACGGAGGCCCACAGCTTGGAGCCGGCCCAGGACAGCGCCGTCGTGGCGGCGGTGATGCCGATCAGGAGGCGGAGGCGAAGCAGCTTCACTCGGAGGAGGTCCTTCCCGGGTACCCGAACCGGCCGCCCGCCCGGTGGCGCGGCGACGCCAGGCCACCGTACCGGGCCCGGCCGGGCGGGCACCCGCGTGAACGGCGGACACCTACTCGTACGGCCGGGCCCCCGGCCGAGTTCCCCGGGCAACGGCCCCGGTCACCGGCCTCCGGACCTACTCGGGCAGCGTCAGCCCGATGTCCTCGCGGCGCTTCACGCCCTGCGCGTCCGGACCGCCCAGCGCGGTCAGCAGCGCGTCCACCCGCCCGTGCCCGGGCACCTCGGCCTCCGGCTGGGCGTCCAGCCAGGGGGCGAGCACGAAGGCGCGCTCGTGCGAGCGCGGGTGCGGCAGCAGCAGCTGCGGGTCGTCGCTCAGCACGCCCTCGTAGGCCAGGATGTCGACGTCCAGGGTGCGCGGGCCCCAGTGGACGGTCCGCACCCGCCCGAAGGCGTCCTCGATGGCGTTGCCGCGCTCCAGCAGGTCCCGCGGGGGCAGCGAGGTGCGCAGCACCACGACCGCGTTGTAGTAGTTCGGCTGCTCGTCCGGCCCGCCGACGGCCTCGGTCTCGTACACCGCGGAGACGGCCTTGATCTTCAGCCCCGGGGTGTCGGCGAGCGCGTCGACGGCCCCCTGGAGGGTGTCCAGCCGGTTGCCCAGGTTGCTGCCGAGCGCGATCACCGCGCAGCGCTGGCTGTGCAGCGTGGTGTCGGCGGAGTCCACCCGGCTCTCCAGGTCGAACGCGTTCGGCGTGGCGGTCGGGTCACTGGTGCTCATGCGCCCGCCTCGCTTCGCTCAGCAGGGGCACTCACCCATGCGCACCTCTTGATCATCCGCTCGCTTCGCTCGCTCATCGGAAAACGTCCTCTACATCGGATACCGGGCGCGCGGTGGGGGTCATGCGCGGCCCCGGTGGATGGTCACGGTCACGTCGTCGAACGGCACGGTGATCGGGGCGTCCGGCTTGTGCACGGTGACCTCGACCTCCTCGACCGCTTCGTGCTTGAGGCACTGGTCGGCGATCCGCTGGGCCAGCGTCTCGATCAGGTCGACCGGCTCCCCGGCGATGATCGCGGTGACCTCCTCCGCCACCAGCCCGTAGTGCGCGGTGCGGGTGAGGTCGTCTCCGGCCGCGGCGGGGCGGGTGTCCAGGTGGAGCACGAGGTCGACCACGAAGGTCTGCCCCTCGACGCGCTCGCGCTCGAAGACGCCGTGGTGGCCCCGGGCTCGCAGCCCCCGCAGGGTGACGCGGTCCAGCAAACGAATCACTGCTCCCAGTCGGACGGGCCCCGCCCGGAGAAAGGCATGGACGGGCAGGGCGAAGGCGGGCGGCACGCCCGCCACTCCGTTTCGAATCTACCCGCGAGCACGGACAACGCCTGACCGTCCTACCCGGCACGAACCGACGCCACGCGCACCGATATGGCGATTGACGTGAACGTTCGGTGACCACTCGGAAATTCCCGGCGACTTCCCGGCACCGCATTTCCGCAAGTGCCGGAATCAGCTCTCCTCGTCGTCGTCCCCGCTGGTCAGAACGGGTGAACCGTGATGCGACCAGAGCTTCCACCCGGCCGGGGTACGACGGAACAGATTCGTCGACACGACCTTTCCGCCGACCAGCGGCCCGAGTTCCCCCTCCTCCTCCGACTCTCCGCCGGACAGGATGTTCTCGGTGCACGTGACAAGGGCCACATCACCGTGCACCTCGGCCTCGACATCGGTCAGGAAGAACTGGATGTACTCCGTGTTCATCATGATCAGCATGTACGAACGGGTCACCTGGGCCCGGCCGCGGAGCACCGGCCAGCCCGGGTGCACGCACACCACGCCACCCTTGTCGTCGGCGTCCGCGGCGCCCAGCCAGGCGTCCTCGACCGCTTCCAGGTCCCCCCGTTCCAGCGCCTCGTAGAGCCCCTGGTTCGCCGCCAGAACGGCCTCCAGGTCCGCCTCGCGGGCCCGCCCGGCCGTACCGCCGCTCAACCTGCCGTCACCTGTCACAGACCCTCCCTCACCCCAACCGCGCCGCGTGCTGCCAGGCCGCGACCACCCGGACGGCATCCGCCGTGCCGGACACGTCGTGCACCCGCACCGCCCAGGCTCCCGCCCGTGCGGACAGCACCGACACCGCGGCCGTCGCGTCGTCGCGCTCCCGGGCCGGGCGCAGTTCCCCGGTTGCCGGGTCGGCGAGCAGCGTACCCAGGAACCGCTTGCGCGAAGCCGCCACGAGCACGGGACGGCCGAGCGCGGTGAGCGCGTCCAGCCGGCCGAGCAGCGCCCAGTTGTGCTCGGAGGTCTTGGCGAAGCCGAGCCCCGGGTCGAGGATCAGCTGGTCCTCCTTGACCCCGGCCGCCAGCAGCGCGTCCACCCGGTCGGTCAGCTCGGCGACCACGTCCCGCACGACGTCGTCGTAGACGGCCATCCGGTCCATGTCGGCGGACTGCCCGCGCCAGTGCATCACCACGAAGGGCGCGCCGGTCTCGGCGACCACCCGGGCCATCGCCGGGTCGGCGAGCCCCCCGGAGACGTCGTTGACGATCGCGGCGCCGGCCTCGACGGCCCGCTCGGCGACCGAGGCGCGCATGGTGTCCACCGAGACCACCACCCCGGCGTCGGCGAGCTCGCGCACCACCGGGATCACCCGGCGCAGCTCCTCCTCCTCGGGGACCCGCTGCGAGCCCGGCCGGGTGGACTCGCCGCCGACGTCCACCAGGTCGGCGCCGCGGGCCCGCAGTGCGAGGCCGTGCGCGATCGCCTTGGCGGGGTCGTGCCACATCCCGCCGTCCGAGAAGGAGTCGGGCGTGACGTTGACCACGCCCATCACGGCGCAGCGCTCCAGTCGCGGCAGACCGGCCGGCAGGGAGAAGGAGGGCGAATCGTTCATGCTTCCCATTATCGAACGGGGCCCCCGCCGAGGATTCTCGGCGGGGGCCCCGTTCCGTGCCGTCGCGGCCCCGAAGGCCCGCGACGGGCCTCAGGCGGCCTCGGTGACCTCACGGGTCGACGGGACCGGCATCAGCCCCTCGCGCTGGCGCCGGCGGCCGAGACGCGGCATCCCGAGCGTGATGAAGGCCTCCGCCTGCATCGCGGCGAAGCCGATCCGCGGCAGGTCCCGGGTGCTCGGGAAGACCAGGAAGCGCGGCTCCCACTCGGGCTGGAACTTGGCGTTGAACTTGTACAGCGACTCGATCTGGAACCAGCGCGACAGGAACACCAGCAGCCCCCGCCAGGCGCGCAGCACCGGGCCGGCGCCGATCCGCTCGCCGCGGGCCAGCGCCGAGCGGAACATCGCGAAGTTGAGCGACACCCGGCGCACGCCCATCGCGGGCACCGCCTGCAGCGCGGCGACGATCAGCAGCTCGTTCAGGCCCGGGTCGGCGGCGCGGTCGCGGCGCATCAGCTCCAGCGAGATGCCGTCCGGGCCCCAGGGCACGAAGTGCAGCACGGCCTTCAGGTCGTCGCCCTCCTCGCCCTCCTCCGGGGCCTTGTGGGCGGTGACCACCACGCAGTCGTCGTCCAGCGGGTCGCCGAAGCGGCCGAGGGCCATCGAGAAGCCCCGCTCGGTGTCGGTGCCGCGCCAGCGGGCGGCGGCGTCGGCGATCCGGTACTTCTCCTCCACGGTGAGCTCGGAGACCCGGCGCACCTGGCAGGAGTAGCCGTTGCGCTCGATCCGCTTGACCATCTGGCGCACGTTGCGCATGGCCCGGCCGGAGAGCGAGAAGGACGCGGTGTCCACGATCGCCTCGTCGCCCAGCTCCAGCGCGTCCAGGCCCGCCTCACGGGTCCAGACCTCGCCGCCGACCTCGCTGCACCCCATCACGGCCGGCACCCAGGCGTGCTCGCGGGCCTCGGCCATGAACACCTTGATCGCGCCCGGCCAGGCCTCGACGTCGCCGACCGGGTCGCCGGAGGCCAGCATCACGCCGGAGACCACCCGGTAGGAGATCGCGGCCTTGCCGGTGGGCGAGAACAGCACGCTCTTGTCGCGGCGCAGCGCGAAGTAGCCGAGCGAGTCGCGCTCGCCGTGCCGCTTGAGCAGCTCGCGGACCTTCTCCTCGTCCTCCGCGGTCAGCTCGGGCTTCGGCTTGCCCGGGCGCAGCGCCAGGTACGCGGTGGTGAAGGCGGTCAGCAGGCCGAGCCCGCCGAGCAGGTAGGCGACCAGGTCGGACATCCGGACGTTGTTGTACCGGATCGGGCCCTCGAAGCCGAACAGTCCGTACCCGACGTGCTGCAGGCGCTCGGTCAGGCCCGGGTGGCCGATCTCGTACTTGGTCCGGGTGCTCACGATCAGCAGGCCGAGCAGCACGCTGAGGACGCCCATGACGACCAGGTTGACCACCGCCCGCCAGCGGGTGCGCGGGTCGGCCTTGGCGTAGAACTCGCGCTGGTGGACCAGCATCACGGCGAGGACCACCAGCGAGACGACCGCCGGGCCGATCTGGTGCCAGCGCACGATGTGCAGCCCGGCGCTGACCGGCAGCAGCACGCAGACCGCCCGCCAGGCCCGCCGCTTGCGCCGGCGCAGCGCGTGCGCCAGCGGCACCAGCAGGATGCCGACCATCAGCGCGCCGACCGCCGCCAGGCTGGTGGTGCCGCCCGGCAGCTGCCCCGCGAAGGTGTGCACCTTCGTGTGCCGGAGCCTGGGGAACACCGCGCTGGCGATGTCCACGAGCCCGATCAGCAGACAGGCGTAGCCGACCGCTCCGGGGAGCCAGGCCCTCGGGACGGCGGACGCCTGGTTGCGCAGCGTCTGCAGGCCGCGGCGACGGCGCGGCGGCTGCTCGGGGCTCGGCTCAACGGACACGGGAACGCTCATGGAAGCTCAGCGTAGAGGCTGCGGTGCGGTGTCCGGTCACTCCGGGGGAGGACGCGTGATGGACCTTCATGCCTATTCCTTCATCAGGCAATGCGCATACCAAGGACCCGGAAACGGTCGGTAAACCGGGGCCGTGGTCGCGCTGCGGGTTGAGCCGGCGGTGGGAGCCGGGGGCCCGCCGCAGCGTGGCGCGACGGGACCCTCCGGGACGCGTTACGTACGGTGGACGCCGCATTCTAGGGCGCCGGTTGCCTCCGGCTCTCCCCGCCCTACCAGCCCGCCCGGGCATCCGGACAGCCTAGCCACGGTGGCCCGGCCTGACGGACCGCCAGACGATGAAGCCTGCACCGACAGTGTCCCACCGGAAGGCCGACGGCATGGAACTGACCAGCGACGCGCTGGTGAACTCGCTTCTCGCACTCGGCGCCGCGGCGGTCGTCACGACCCTGTGGCTCTGGCCGCGGCTGGCGCCGCAACGTCCACTGCCGGTGCTCGGCCGGATCGGGTTACTGACGGTCGTTCAAGCCTCGGTCCTGGCCGTGCTCGCGCTGTCGGTGAACAACTCCTTCGGGTTCTACACCTCCTGGGACGACCTGCTCAGCCCCGGCGGCGCCAAGCTCGCGCTGGCCGGCAACGAGAACCACAGGGGCGGCACCCCGGTCCCCGACGCGCTGGTCCAGCCCACCACCGAGGGCGGCCTGGAGACCATCACCAACCTGCCGAAGGGCCCGCCCGAGGAGGTCGGCAGGATCGAGTCGGTCCGGGTGAGCGGCAAGGAGACGGGCTTCTCCGACCAGATGTTCGTCTACCTGCCGCCCGCGTACTTCGACCCGAAGCTCACCCTGGTCCGCTTCCCCGTCCTGCTGGCCATCGCCGGCTACCCGGGCACCACCCTGAACCTGCTGCACGAGCTGCCCCTCGCCCAGACCGCGATCGAGCTGCAGCGCTCCGGCAAGATGCCGCCGACCGTCCTGGTGATGGCCCGCCCGGCGGTCGTCCCGTCCCGGGACACCGAGTGCGTGGACGTCCCCGGCGGGCCGCGCACCGAGACCTGGTTCGTCAAGGACGTCCCCGAGGCCATCCTCAGCGCCTACCGGGTCGGCCGCACGGCCGGCTCCTGGGGCACCCTCGGCTACTCCACCGGCGGCAGCTGCGCGCTGCGCCTGGCGATGCGCTTCCCGAACGTCTACGGCAGCGCGGCGAGCCTGCACGGCGACTTCACCGTGCGCCAGGACAACTACACCGGCGGCGACCTCTTCAACGGCGACAAGGCGCTGGCCCAGCAGCACGACCTCGGCTGGCGGCTGCAGAACCTGCCGGTCCCGGCGCTCAACGTGCTGGCGGTCTCCACCCGCGCGGAGGGGGACTACCCGCAGACCGTCCAGTTCGTCGACCTCGCCACCAGGACCGCGGCGGCCAACCCCCAGTTCAAGATCGACTCGCTCTACCTGGACGACGGCGGGCACAACTTCGACAGCTGGACCAGGGAGCTGCCGGCCACCCTCGAATGGCTGGGCTCGCACCTCGGCTAGCGCACGTGGGTGACTACCCGCCGGTCGGCCCGCCCGGCCGGCGGCCCGGGGGAACGTATCGCGACCGCCCGTCGGCCCCCGCCGGGCGCCCCCGGACCCGCGCAGGAGGCACTGTGCTGAGCACCCGCTCGCTCTTCGACGAGATCTACCGCAACGACCAGGCGTACCAGCTGTTCTGCAGCATCGCGGCCGGCGGCGAGGACCAGGGCGGCTGGGAGAACGAGCGGATCGCCGCCCTCACCCGGGACCCGGTCCTCGCCCCGAAGGTCGCCCGGCACGGTGCCGACGAGCGCAAGCACGGCCGGATCTTCGCCCAGCTGCTGAACCGGCGCGGCCTGCCCAAGGTGCCCGTGCCCGACGAGACCGACTACTGCATGCTGCTGGAGCGCCAGGGCATCGGCCTCTCGCACGAACGGCTGAACACCGACGTCCCGCTGACCGACCGCGAGCTCATCACCTACCTCGCGCACAGCCGGGTCACCGAGCAGCGCGCCGCCGAGCAGATGCGGCAGCTGGTCAAGGCGTACGCGGACAACCCGGCCCTCGGCCGGGCGATGCGGGTGATCTCCGCCGACGAGGACGACCACCTCGCCTACTGCCACGAGGAGCTGCTGCGGCTGATCTCCGAGGGCCACGGCCCGTACGTCCGGCACGCCCTGGAGACCAGCGCCCGGGGCGAGGTCCGCACCTACCGGGACGTCGGCCTCGCCGTCACCGCCCGGATGGCCCGGATCCTGCGCTGGCCGCGCTGGCAGCTCGCCCTGATCACCCTCGGGGTGCGCGCGCTCCACCTGTACGACCGCGCCTACGGCTGGCGCCGGATGGTCACGCTGCGGATGCCCGAGCACCGCAACGCGCTGGGCACCCCGGCTCCGCCGCACGCGGAGCACGAGGTGCCCGGTTCCTGAACCGTCGGCCGGCCGGCGCCCTACCGGCCGATGATGAGGCTCATCGCCTCGGCCCGGGTGGCCGGGTCGCGCAGCTGGCCGCGCACGCAGGAGGTGATGGTCTTGGCGCCGGGCTTGCGGATGCCGCGCATCGACATGCACATGTGCTCGCACTCGACCACGACGATCGCCCCGCGCGGCTCCAGGATCCGCATCAGCGCGTCGGCGACCTGGCTGGTCAGCCGCTCCTGCACCTGCGGCCGGCGGGCGTAGACGTCGACCAGCCGGGCGAGCTTGGACAGCCCGGTGATCTTGCCGCTGGTGGACGGGATGTACCCGACGTGGGCCACGCCGCGGAACGGCACCAGGTGGTGCTCGCAGACCGAGGTCAGCTCGATGTCCTTGACCAGCACCATCTCGTCGTGGCCGAGGTCGAAGGTGGTGGTGAGGACGTCCTCGGGCTCCTGCCACAGGCCCGCGAATATCTCCTTGTAGGCGCGCGCCACCCGGGCCGGGGTCTCCAGCAGGCCCTCGCGGTCCGGGTCCTCCCCGACGGCGAGGAGCAGCTCGCGGATGGCGTTCTCGGCCCGCTTCTGGTCGAAGGTACCGACGGCGGGCGGACCGTCGAAGGTCACCGGGTCGATCATGCGGGCCTCGCTTATGTATCGGAAGACTCTGGCTGAACAGCACGGATGCCGCGCCTCCAGGGTACAAACCCTGGTGACGCGGCATCCATTCCCTACGGAGCGGGGGTCAGCCCTCGGTCGGCGGCTCGGTGGCCGGCAGCGGCGGGAGCTTCACGACGTCCACCGGAGCGGCCTCGCCGGAGGCGGCGCCGTTGGTGAGCGCCAGCTCCTTCGGGGACTGCACCGGAGGCCGGGTGGACGGCGTGCGGCGGGCGGAGCCCGTCCAGGCCGGCCGGGTCGGGCGCTTGACGATCGGGGCGAAGACCTCGGCGATCTGCTCCTTGTTCAGGGTCTCCTTCTCCAGGAGCTCCAGGACCAGGTTGTCGAGCACGTCGCGGTTCTCGACCAGGATCTCCCAGGCCTCGTTGTGCGCCGTGTCGATGAGCTTCTTGACCTCTTCGTCGACCAGCCCGGCGACCTCTTCCGAGTAGTCGCGCTGGTGGCCCATCTCGCGGCCGAGGAACGGCTCCGAGTTGTCCGAGCCGAACTTGATCGCGCCGAGGCGCTCGGTCATGCCGTACTGGGTGACCATGGCCCGGGCCGTCGCGGTGGCCTTCTCGATGTCGTTCGAGGCACCGGTGGTCGGGTCGTGGAAGACCAGCTCCTCCGCCGCGCGCCCGCCCATCATGTAGGCGAGCTGGTCGAGCATCTCGTTGCGGGTGGTGGAGTACTTGTCCTCGTCCGGCAGCACCATGGTGTAGCCGAGGGCCCGGCCGCGGGACAGGATGGTGATCTTGTGCACCGGGTCGCTGTACTGGCAGGCCGCCGCGACCAGGGCGTGGCCGCCCTCGTGGTACGCGGTGATCTTCTTCTCCCGGTCGGACATGATCCGCGTGCGCTTCTGCGGACCGGCCACGACGCGGTCGATCGCCTCGTCCAGGATGCCGTTGTCGATCAGCTTCTTGTCCGAGCGGGCGGTCAGCAGCGCCGCCTCGTTGAGGACGTTCGACAGGTCGGCACCGGTGAAGCCGGGGGTGCGCTTGGCGACGGCCGACAGGTCGACGTCGGGCGCGATCGGCTTGCCCTTCTGGTGCACCTTGAGGATGTCCAGCCGGCCCTGGAGGTCGGGGCGCTCGACCGCGATCTGGCGGTCGAAGCGGCCCGGGCGCAGCAGCGCCGGGTCCAGGATGTCGGGGCGGTTGGTCGCGGCGATCAGGATCACGCCGCCCTTGACGTCGAAGCCGTCCATCTCGACCAGCAGCTGGTTGAGGGTCTGCTCGCGCTCGTCGTGGCCGCCGCCGAGGCCCGCGCCGCGGTGCCGGCCGACGGCGTCGATCTCGTCGACGAAGACGATCGCCGGGGCGTTCGCCTTGGCCTGCTCGAAGAGGTCGCGGACGCGGCTGGCGCCGACACCGACGAACATCTCGACGAAGTCCGAGCCGGAGATGGAGTAGAAGGGCACCCCGGCCTCGCCCGCGACGGCGCGGGCCAGCAGGGTCTTGCCGGTGCCGGGCGGGCCGTAGAGCAGCACGCCCTTGGGGATCTTGGCGCCGACGGCCTGGAACTTGGCCGGCTCCTGGAGGAACTCCTTGATCTCGTGGAGCTCCTCGACCGCCTCGTCCGCGCCGGCGACGTCGGCGAAGGTGGTCTTCGGGGTGTCCTTGGTGAGCAGCTTGGCCTTGGACTTGCCGAACTGCATGACCCTGGAGCCGCCGCCCTGCATCTGGTTCATCAGGAACAGGAAGACCAGGACGATGATCACGATCGGGAGCATCGACAGCAGCAGGCTGACGAAGGTGCTCTGCTTCTCCGGGCTGATCGTGTAGCCCTCGGCGAGCGTGCTCGCGTCCTTGTCGTTGACCTGGGCCTGGAGCTTGTCGGCGATGGCGACACCCTGGTCGCCGATGTAAGAGGCCTGGAACTTGGTACCGGACGGGGTCTTGCCCGTTCCGGCACTGGGCAGCGTGGCGCCGTCCTTGAGCTGGATCTTGATCGTGTTCGAGTCACCGGTGGTGATCTGCGCCGACTTGACGTTGTGCGCGTCGATCGCCGCGACGACCTGACCGGTGTCCACCGTCTTGTAGCCGTTGGAGTCCGAAACGACCTGCATCAGCACGATGACGGCGAGGACGGCCAGCACGATCCACATGATCGGCGCACGGAAGTATCGCTTGACGTCCATCCATGCGGGGCGTTGCCGCCCCGTCCCTCCTGCCACTCAACGGCGCCGGGGGGCTGTTGGGCCGCGGCGCAATCCGATTGGTGCTCATGTGAAGAGCGGTTTATTGGACCGTACCGCAGTCGGACCCACCCATGGCGGGAGCACGGCGAGACGGCTGTGGTTCTTTGTCCCCGGGGGTCCAACGGGCGGGAACGGCCTACTGTTCCCGCCCGTAACCCGAACGGGGCCGTCAGCCGCCGTAGACGTGCGGGGCGAGGGTCCCGATGAAGGGGAGGTTGCGCAGCTTCTCCGCGTAGTCCAGGCCGTAGCCGACCACGAACTCGTTGGGGATGTCGAAGCCGACGTACTTGACGTCGATCTCGACCTTGGCGGCGTCCGGCTTGCGGAGCAGCGCGCAGACCTCCAGCGAGGCCGGACCGCGCGAGCCCAGGTTGCCGAGCAGCCAGGACAGCGTCAGACCGGAGTCGATGATGTCCTCGACGATCAGGACGTCACGGCCGGCGATGTCGGTGTCCAGGTCCTTCAGGATCCGCACCACACCGGAGGACTTGGTGCCCATCCCGTACGAGGAGACGGCCATCCAGTCCATGGTGACCTGCGAGTGCAGGGTCCGGGCCAGGTCGGCCATGACCATCACAGCCCCCTTGAGGACGCCGACGATCAGCAGGTCCTTGCCTGCGTAGTCCCGGTCGATTCGCTCGGCCAGCTCCAGGAGCTTGGCGTCGATCTCGTCCTTGCTGATGAGCACCTTCGCGAGGTCAGCGCCCATGTCGTTCTGGTCCACCGGGGATACGTCCTCAAACGTTCGGGGTCTGTGTGGCCGGCGGTCGGCTCCCCCTGGGCATGCCTCGCCCGTCAGTCGCCCTGCCGCCGAAAGACCAGCGTGCCACACCTGCGGGTGGCCTCGACGCCCCCGGGTAGGTGCAGCGGGCCCTGTCCGCGCCATCCGGTGACCAGCAGGTCGATCGTCTCCAGGTGCCGGGCGAACAGGTCCCCGGCCGGACAGCCCGCCCGCAGCGCGGCCCGGCGCAGCACCCGGCGGCGCACCGCGGGCGGCAGTTCGGCCAGCTTCACGGCGTCCAGGGCGCCGTCGCCCGTACGGAGGTCGCGTTCGGCCAGTGCGGCCCACTGGTCGAGGGCGTCGGCGTCGTCGCGGAACAGCCGGGCGGTGCGGGCCAGCGCCTCGACCACCCCGCCGCCCAGGTGCTTCTCCAGGACCGGCAGCACCTCGTGGCGGACCCGGGAGCGGGTGTAGGCGGGATCACAGTTGTGCGGGTCGTCCCAGACCGGGATCGACTGGGCGGCGCAGGCCTGCCGGGTGGCCGCCCGGTCCAGCTCCAGCAGCGGGCGGCGGTAGCGGCCCTTCTGGGCGGGCATCCCGGCCAGCGAGCGGGAGCCGGAGCCGCGGGCCAGGCCCAGCAGCACGGTCTCGGCCTGGTCGTCCCGGGTGTGGCCGAGCAGCACCGCGATCGCGCCGTGGCGGTCGGCGGCCGCGTCCAGGGCGGCGTAGCGGGCGTCCCGGGCGGCGGCCTCCGGGCCCCCGGCGCGGCCGACCCGGACCGGGACCGCCTCCACCGGGTCGAGGCCGAGGCTGCGCAGCCGGTCGGCCACCTGGGCGGCGCGCTCGGCGGATCCCGCCTGGAGGCCGTGGTCGACGGTGACGGCGCCAACCCGCAGGCCGATCTTGGGGGCCTCGAAGGCGGCGGCGATGGCCAGCGCCATCGAGTCGGCGCCGCCGCTGACCGCGACCAGGACCAGCGGCGAGCCGGGCGCGGCCGGGGTGCGGGGCAGCCCGGAGGGGTGGCGCGCGGCGTTGCCGATCAGGGTGGTGCCGACCGCGGCACCCACCAGCGGCGCCCCGGCCGGGCGCTCCCGCGGTCGGCGCACGGGCGCGGTGAAGGTGGAACCGGCCTCGGCGGCGAGGTCGGTGAGCGTACGGCGAACGGCCAGGCGTATCGCGGCGACGGCGGGGTGAGGACCCACGGCGGACGACTCCTCGACGGAGGGGGGACAGGACGTGCGGCGGACGCGGCGGGGACCGCGCACCCGCATGAGCACCCGGTTACCGGGCGCTCACAGATGGTGGCAGATAGTGGCCACCCACTACGCCACCCGCGCCCCCGGCAGGTCGACCGTCCCACGTTCGGGTGAATGAAGAAACGCTTCTTCACTCGTCGTCGGCCTGATTGGACCACTCGTACGAGCGGGTTTGACCGGCGCGCGCCGCTTGCCGTCCGGCGTACGGCGCGCCCGCGTCACGACCGCGCTCAGCGGGCCACCCGGGCCACCCAGGCGGCCGGGTCGTGGATCTCGTCCTTGGTGGGCAGGGTGTTCGGGGAGGTCCACACCCGGTTGAACCCCTCCATGCCGACCTGCTCCACCACCCCGCGCACGAACACCGCGCCGTCCTGGTACTGGCGCAGCTTCGCGTCCATGCCGAGCAGCCGGCGCAGCAGCAGGTCGAGCCGGTTGGCGCCGCGGTCCCGGCGCTGCTGGAACTTCTCCCGGATCTCGGCGACCGTCGGCACCACGGCCGGCCCGACGCCGTCCATCACCACGTCCGCGTGGCCCTCCAGCAGCGACATCACGGCCGTCAGCCGGCCGAGGATCTCGCGCTGCGCGGGCGACTGGACGATCTCCAGCAGGTTCCCGGAGGAGGCGCCCTCCCGGCTGCCGCCACCCGGCAGGCCGCCGAGCGAACCCGCCGCGTCCCGCAGCCGCTCCAGCAGGGCGCCCGGGTCGACGTCCGTCTCGGCGAGGAAGGACTGCACCTCGGACTGGATGTGGTCGCGCAGCCACGGCACCGCGGTGAACTGCGTCCGGTGCGTCTCCTCGTGCAGGCACACCCAGAGCCGGAAGTCGGACGGGTCGACGTCCAGCTCCCGCTCGACGTGCACGATGTTCGGCGCCACCAGCAGCAGCCGGCCCGGCCCGGGGCCCTCCGGCCCCAGCCGCGGCTTGTCGAACAGCGCCGCCGGGCTGTCCGGCGCCTCCAGCGGGGGCTCGGCCGGGGCGAAGGTCTCGTACTGGCCCAGCACCTTGGTGGACAGGAACGCCAGCAGCGCCCCGACCTCGATCCCGGTCGCCTTCTCGCCCACCGCGCCGAACACCCCGGCCGCCGTGCTGTTCGCCCGACGCGCCTGGAGCTTCTCCACCAGCGGCTGGACGACCGTGCGGAAGCCCGCCACGTTGGCCCGGATCCACCCCGGACGGTCCACCACCAGCACCGGCGTCGCCGCGGCCTGGGACAGGCTGGACGAACGCATGCCGGTGAACGCCCGCACGTGCTCCTCCGCCTCCAGGGCGTGCCGGCGCAGCTCGGCGACCACCGCCGCCGCTTCCTCCCGGCTCACTTCCGGACCCGGCCGCACCAACCTGGTCGCGGTTGCGACCGCGAGGTTCCAGTCGACCATGTCAGCACCGCCACTCGCGCTCGTCATGCCCTCACCGTACGTGCTCCCCACCACCAACGGCAGCCACCCGCCGCGAACACCTCTCCCCAACGGGCCCCGGCCCCACCGGTCTCCGGCCGCGGCCGGTGGCGGGCGGCGGACCGGTGCGCGGCGGCGGGGTGCCTCCGGGCCGCCGGGCCGGGGCCGTTGAAGGGCGGCGGCGGGTCAGTGGCAGCCGCAGGTGGTGAGGCGGGCGGCGACGCGGTCCATCGCGGCGCGGGCGGTGTCGGCGGGGGCGGCGGTACGGGTCATGACGGCGAAGGCGAGCAGGCGGCCGTCGGCGTCGACGACGGTGCCCGCGAGGGTGTTGACGCCGCTGAGGGTGCCGGTCTTGGCGCGGATCAGCCCGGCCGCGTCGGCGGCGCCGGACCCGGAGCCGTACCGCTTGTTGAGGGTGCCGGTGAAGCCGGCGACCGGGAGACCGGTGAGCACCGGGCGCAGGGCGGGGTGCTGCTCGGAGGCGGCCAGCGCGAGGAGTCGGACCAGGACGGCGGGCGGTATCGCGTTGCCCGGGTGCAGGCCGCTGCCGTCGTTGAGGACCACGGTGCCCATCGGCACGCCGAGCCGGGTGAGCTCCTGGGTGACGGCGGCCGCGGCGCCCTCGAAGCTCGCGGGCTGGTGGGCGGCGATGGCGACCTGACGGGCGATCGCCTCGGCGAGCTGGTTGTCGGAGGTGGTCAGCAGGCGTTCGACCAGCCGGGCGACGGTCGGCGAGAAGACGTCGCCGAGGGGCGCCGTGCCGGTGGCGGTCGGGGCGGGCGCGGGCGCGGCGGCGGGGCCGGCCTTGCCCGTCACGGTGATGCCGCGAGCCCGGAGCAGCGCGGCGAAGGCCTCGGCGGCCGCGGCCGCCGGGTCGGCGACCCGGTCCGGCGCGTCCTCCCGGCTCTTCGGGTCCGCCTTGGCCTCGTCCACCATCAGCGGGACCACCAGGGCGATGTTCTGGGCGTCGTGGTTCCTGTGCTGCGGGCCGCCCGCGTACATCGACAGGTCGTAGTCCAGCTGGACCGTCGTGGTGCCGAGGCCCTTGAGGCTGTCGGCGGTCTGCTGGGCGAGGGAGTCCAGTGAGGCGGGGGCGGTGTCGGCGTCGGCCGGCTGACCACCGATCTGCACCTGGTCGGCGGGCAGCGCGGTGAGCGTCGGGTCGCCGCCGCCGACCAGGGTGATGGTGCCCGGGGCCGCGCCCTGGACCACCCGGGTGTGCAGCCGGGTGTCGCCCGGGATGAGGGACAGGGCCGCGACCGCGGTGGCCAGCTTGGTGGTGGAGGCAGGGGTGGCCGGGGTGTTCTCCCCGGAGCCGTACAGGAGTTGGCCGGTGCCGGCGTCCGCGACGGCGAAGGTGACCTCGCCGAGGCTCTTGTCGGCGAGCACGGCGGCGAGCGCCTGCCGGAGGCCCTGCGCGGTGGGGACGGCGGCGCCCGGGCCGCCCTCGACGGCGGCCAGGACGGCGCCCGGCGCGGGGGCCGGGCGCGCAGCGGACGCGTCGCCACCCCCGGTGGCGGGCACGGAGGCGCCGGGCACGGAGGCCGCGGGTGAGGGGGCGGCGGGCGGCGCGGCCCGACGGGCGGGCGCGGCGCCCGGGTCGTCGTTCGACCGGGGACCGGCGCCGCCCTTCCCGTGCTCGCCCTTCCTCCCGCCGTGGCCGTTCGGTCCGTCGTGGTCCTCGCCCTCGCCCGGCCCGGCGCTGTGCCCGCCCGGCGGCGGGGCCGGCTGCGCGACCGCACCACCCGAGGTCAGGACCGTACCGACGACCAGGAGCGCCGCTCCGAACAGCCCCGCGGCCGTCCCCCCGCGGCGGCCCGCCGCCCCTCCCCCTGTGCCCACCGACCGGCCCCTTTCCCGAGCACCCGCTCCCGTAGGAGACACTTGGATTCTGTCAGTCCCTACCTTGGAGGAACCGTTGGAGTTCGACGTCCTTATCGAAATCCCGAAGGGCTCTCGTAACAAGTACGAGGTCGACCACGAGACCGGCCGTCTGCGGCTCGACCGGATGCTCTTCACCTCGACCCGCTACCCGGCCGACTACGGCTACGTCGAGGGCACGCTCGGCGAGGACGGCGACCCGCTGGACGCCCTGGTCATCCTGGACGAGCCGACCTTCCCGGGCTGCCTCATCAAGTGCCGCGCCATCGGCATGTTCCAGATGACCGACGAGGCCGGCGGCGACGACAAGCTGCTCTGCGTCCCGGCGACGGACCCGCGCTGGGAGCACCTGCGCGACATCCACCACGTGTCGGAGTTCGACCGCCTGGAGATCCAGCACTTCTTCGAGGTCTACAAGGACCTGGAGCCGGGCAAGTCCGTCGAGGGCGCCAACTGGGTCGGCCGCGCCGAGGCCGAGGCCGAGGTCACCGCTTCGATCAAGCGTCTGGCGGAGCAGGGCGGCCACTGAGCCGTCGTTCCGATCCCACTCGGCCGGGGACGGTCGGAGGCAGGTCGGGGCAGCCCGGGGCCGGGGTTCGCGGATTCGTCCGCGGACCCCGGCCTCTGTCGTGTCCGGGGACGGGACGTCTTGCCGACAGCCTGTCGGCAAGACGTGAGGTTAGGTTAGGCTAACCACACATTCAGCCGATTCCCACCGGCCGATCCCGGACCCTGGAGGCCGCATGCCCACGCCCGCGCCCGCCCCGTTCTCCACCGTGCTCCGCACCGCCAGCAGCGAGGAGCACGAGGCCGCCGAACAGTCCTCGTTCATGAGCCGGCTGCTGGGCGGCGGTCTCGGGATCGAGGCGTACGCCGACCTCACCGGCCAGCTCTGGTACGTCTACCGGGCCCTGGAAGAGCGGGCCGAGCAGCTCGCGGAGCACCCGCTGGCGGGCCCCTTCATCGACCGGGCGCTGCTGCGCACCGCCGCCATCGAGCGCGACCTGGCGCACCTGCGCGGGCCCGACTGGCGGGACGGCCTGGCCCCGCTGCCGGCCACCGCCGCGTACGTCGCCCGGCTGGAGGAGCTGGCCGCCGAGTGGCCGGCCGGGTACCTCGCGCACCACTACACCCGCTACCTGGGCGACCTGTCGGGCGGTCAGATCATCCGGGGCATAGCGGAGAAGACCTGGGGCTTCGAGCGCAAGGGCGACGGCGTGCGGTTCTACGTCTTCGAGGAGGTCGACAACCCGGCCGCCTTCAAGCGCGAGTACCGGGCGAAGCTGGACGCGGCCGGGGAGGCGATGGACGAGGTCGAGCGGCGCCGGGTGGTCGAGGAGTGCAAGCGGGCCTTCGTGCTCAACGGGGCGGTCTTCCGCGACCTGGACACGCGCTACCCGCTGAGTGCGTAAACGTTCCTCCTTACCCCGGTCACGGGAAACGGCCCCGGCGAGCGCTTGCTCACCGGGGCCGTTTCGGCACTCCGTCCGGGCGTCAGGCCTGGACCGCGCCACGGCGGTTGCGCACCAGGACGGTGGCGCTGCCGCCGACCAGCAGCAGACCGGCCGCGGTGGCCAGCAGCGGGACCACCGGGGTGTCCGCACCGGTGGCGGCCAGCGAGCCGCCGCCCGTACCGCTCAGGCCGCCGGTGGTCAGCGAGGCCCCGCCGGAGGTACCGCTGCCGGTGCCCTGGCCGCCGCCGGCCGCGGAACCACCGCCGGCGCTGCCGTTGCCGTTGCCGGAGGAGCCGGCCGGCGGCAGCTTGGCGTCCTTGTCGAAGGCGAGGGTGGCGCTGACCGGGTCCAGGGCCGTACCGGCCGGGTAGTTGGAGAAGGCCGGCACCCCCTCGGCGGTGAGCGTGGCCGGCACACCGGAGAGCGTCACCACGCCGCCGACCGGCTTCAGGGCGGAGGCCGGGACGTCCAGCCGGGCGATCCTGACACCGCTCAGCGAGGTCGAACCGCCGTCCTGGGACTTGCCGTTGACGTCGGCGGTCAGGAAGGCGCCGTCCCGGTCGATGGTCAGGCCCAGCTTGGAGAGCGTGGTGTCCAGCGCCCAACCGTCCTTGCCGGGGTGGCCGAGGAAGCGGACCGAGCCGTTGAAGGCGGCGCTCAGGGAGTGGTCGGTGGTGTTGTAGGCGCCGGTGGCACCGCCGAAGCGGTAGTCGGCCGCGCCGCCGCCGAACTCGACCTTCCCGGCGGCCATCGGGGACTCCAGGTACGTGCGGAAGCTCTCCTTGACCTTCCAGTCCAGCGTCCCGTTCACCACCGGCAGGGTGGCCGGGGCCGTGCCGGGGCCCCCGCTCGCGGACGGGGAGGCGGTGGCGCCGGGCGCCTGGGTGGCCGACGGCGAGGAGCCGGCCGAGGGGGTGCCGGACGACGGGGTCGCGGTCGGCGTGCCGGTGGCCGTGGCGGTGGGGCTCGCGCTCGGGCTGCCGGTGGGGCCGCCGGTCGGGCCCGTGCTCGGCGAGGAGGTGGCGGTCGGCGTGGCGGTGGCCGTCGCGGTCGGCGGCACGGTCGGCGGGGTCGTGGCCGGGCTCTGCTTCAGCAGCAGCGACAGCGGGTCCATGTCCGCCCCCGCAGGGTAGAAGCCGGCGAAGGCCCGGGCGCCCTGCTCGGTCAGCTTGGCCGCGGCGGGCGTCCCGTTGGTGGTGTCCCGCGCGACGGTGAACGTCACCAGCGGCACGTCGTCCCGGCGGGTGACGTCGGCGGCGCCCACCGACTCCTTGGAGGCGGTGTCGGCGGTCAGCGTGCCGGTGGTGCCGGAGGTGGTGATCCGCAGGTCGCTGAGCGCGACGTCCAGCGCGCCGTGGTGGGCGGTGAAGTGCACGCCGCCGGTGAAGGAGGAGCTGAGCGCGTGCGTGGTGAGGTCGTACGCCGCGTTCGCCAGGCCGAAGTGGAAGGTGCCGTCGGCGTTGCGGGTCGCGCCGCCGGTCAGCTCGATCGCGCCGCCCTGGGAGGCCGGGCCCTCGATGTAGCTGCGGAAGCTGGCCTTCACACCCCAGTCCAGCGCTCCGGTGTCGTACGTGACGCTGCTCGGGCCGCCCGCGCCGAAGGCCAGTGCGGGGGCGCCGAGGGCGGTCAGGCCGAGGCCGGCGGTGGCGGCCGCGAGGGCGGCCAGCCGGGTGCGGTTGCGGGACATGCTGGGTACTCCGTTCGGATGGGGGGAGGGAGCGGGGGGACGCTCCCGGAGGGGTCAGGCCGCGTCGTCGGCGTCGGGCCCGGTGGCGGGGGCCCCGGCCGCGGCGGCCGCCCGGCGGCGGCGGACGAGCAGGCCGCCGGTGGTGGCGAGGGCCGCCACCAGCACCGCGCCGCCGATCACGGCCGGCACCGGGACGCCGTCCGGGGAGGACGCGGCGACGGGCGCGGCGGCCGGGGAGGCGGGCGGGCTCGCGACGGCGCCCGGCGGGGTGGCCGGGGCGCTGCCGAGGTCGGGCAGCGGGGGCAGCGCGGCGGCCGGGTCGAGGGCGACGGCGAAGCTCAGCGGGTCCATCGCGGTGCCCGCCGGGTACAGGCCGCCGAAGGCCTCGGCGCCGCCCTCGGCGAGCGTGAGCGGCAGTTCGACGGCCGTCAGCAGGCCGCCCTCGGCCTTGAGGCCGGCCGGGTCGAAGGTCGCCAGCTCGACGCCGGGGAGCTGCCGGGTGCCACCGTCCGGGGTCCGGCCGGAGACGTCGGCGAGCAGTCGGCCCTGGCCGCCGGAGACGCTGACGCCCGGGTTGGCGAGGGTGAGGTCCAGGCCGTAGCCGTCGCCGGCGCGCATGCCGGTGAAGCGGACGGTGCCGGTGAAGGCGGCGGTCAGCTCGCCGGTCGCCGGGTCGTACGCGCCCTTGGCCGGGGTCCAGCGGAAGAACGCGCCGCCGTCGGCCGCGCCGCCGCCGAGCTCCCAACGGCCTTGGGCGATCGCGCCGGTGACGTAGTCGCGGAAGGTGCGGCGCACGCCCCAGTCGAGGGCGCCGTTGGCGAACCCGGTACGGGCCGGGGCCTGGGCGGCCGGCTCGGTGGCCGGCGGGGCGGCCGGCTCGGCCGGCGACGGGGCGGTCGCCGGCGGCATGGTCGCGGGCGCGGTCGTGGCGGCCGCGCCGGACGTCGGGGCGGGTGCCGCCAGCGTCGGCTGCGCGGCGGGCAGGTTGACCGAGAGGCTGAGCGGGTCGAGGGCCGTGCCGGCCTGGTAGAAGCCGCCGAAGGCCTTCGCCCCGGCGTCGGTGAGGGTCGCCGGGACACCGCTCAGCGTCAGGGTGCCGGCCGCGCCCCGCAGGTCGACGCCGGCCAGCGAGAGGTCGGCCAGCTTGGCCTGGCTCGCGCTGCTGACCTGCCCGGTCTCCTTGGACTTGCTGCTGACGTCGGCGTACAGCCCGGCCGCGCCGCCCTGGACGGCCTTGAAGGTGAGCCGGCCGATGCTCAGGTCGAGCGCGTTGGAGCCGCCCTCCTGGTGCCCGGTGAACCGCACGCCGCCGGAGAAGGCGGCGGTCAGCGCGCCGGCCGCCGGATCGTACGTGCCGTTCGCCGAGTGGAACCGGAAGGTGCTGCCGCCGACCGTGGCCGCGCCGCCGGTCAGCCCCCAACTCCCCTTGGCGATGGGCCCGGTGACGTAGGTCAGGAAGGACTGCTTGATGCCCCAGTCCAGCCGTCCGCCGGAGACCCTGCCCTCGGCGGCGGCCGCCGGCCCCGGCGACAGGCCCACGGCCAGCAGGGCGGCGAGGGAGGCCACCAGGGCGGCGGCCAGACGGCGGAGCCGGCTGGACAGGGGCACGGCGAATCACTCCTCAGGGGGCATGGGGGATGCCGCAAAGGGGGCCCGGCGGGCACCACCCCCTTGCGGAACTCAGGTAAGGCTAACCTAATATATGAGTCAAGAGCCCCGCCGCCCCCTCCCCCGGCGGCGGGGCGCCACAGGCACCAACTCCCGGTGAAGGGAACCAGGTTGAGCAGCGTTACGATCCGATCCGGGGCGGCCCGCGGGCCCGCCCTCCTGCTGCTCGCCCTCGGCCTGCTGCTCGCCCTCACCGCCTGCGGCGCCGCGAGCGGGACCGCCGGGGCAGCGGGGGCGGCCGTCTCCCGCACCCCCGACGCCGTCGAACCGCTGCCCGGCGAGCCCGTCCCCCGGCTCCCGGCCACCACCGCCTCCGCCGACGGCCGCCAGGTCACCGTCACCAGCGCCGAACGGGTCATCCCGCTCAACGGCAGCCTCGCCGAGCTGGTGTTCAGCCTCGGCCTCGGCCCCAAGGTGGTCGCCCGGGACGTCTCCACCACCTTCGAACAGGCCGCCGCCCTGCCGGTGATCACCCAGGCCCACGACGTCTCCGCCGAGGGCGTGCTCTCACTGCACCCCACCGTCGTCCTCGCCGACCGCTCCACCGGCCCGGCCGAGGCGATCGCGCAGATCCGGGCGGCCGGCGTCCCGCTGATCGTCCTGGACGACGCCAAGCGGCTGGCCGACGTCGGACCGCGCATCGACACCGTCGCCGCCGCACTCGGCGTCCCGGACGCCGGACGGCAGCTCAAGGAGCGCACCGAGCAGCGGATCGACCAGGCCATGGCCGCCGTCCCGGCCGACGGCCGGCACCCCCGGGTCGCCTTCCTCTACCTGCGCGGCAGCGCCTCCGTCTACCTGCTCGGCGGCCCCGGCTCCGGCGCCGGCTCGCTGATCGAGGCGGTCGGCGGCGAGGACGCCGGCACCGCGGCCGGCCTCACCAACGACTTCGTCCCGCTCACCAGCGAGGCCCTGGTCAAGGCCGCACCCGACGCGATCCTGGTGATGAGCAAGGGGCTCGACTCGGTCGGCGGAACGGACGGCCTGCTCAAGCTGCCCGGCGTCGCCCAGACCCCGGCCGGGCTCGACCGCCGGATCGTCTCGATCGAGGACGGCCAGCTGCTCAGCTACGGCCCGCGCACCCCGCAGGTCCTGCGCGGGATCACCGACCAGCTCTACCCGGCGGACGCCAAGTGACCACCGCCGTACGGGAGGAGACCTCCCGCGAGGCCCCCGGGGAGAGCGCCGCACCGACCGCCGGCCGGACCGCCCTGCTCACCGCCGGACTCGCCGCCGCCCTGCTCCTCTGCGCCCTCCTCGCGGCCGGCGTCGGCGCCTACCGCATCCCGCTCGGCGACATCCTCGCCTCCACCGCCCACCGCCTCGGCCTCGGCGGCCACGCCCTGGACCGGGTGCCCGAGTCCGTGCTGTGGAACGTCCGGCTGCCCCGGGTGGTGCTCGCCCTGCTGGTCGGCGGCTCGCTCGGCTGCGCCGGGGCACTGATGCAGGGCGTGTTCGGCAACCCGCTCGCCGAGCCCGCCGTGATCGGGGTCTCCTCCGGCAGCGCGGTCGGCACGGTGGCCTGCATCGTGCTCGGCCTGAACACCCTGGGCGGTTGGACGGCCCCCGTCTTCGCCTTCGCCGGCGGCCTGCTGACGGTCGTCGCGGTGTACGCGATGTCCCGCTCCGGCGGGCGCACCGAGGTGGTCACGCTGATCCTCACCGGCGTCGCCGTGAACGCCTTCTGCGGCGCGCTGATCGGCATCCTGCTGTTCATCGCCGACCCCGCCGCGATCAGCCAGGTCACCTTCTGGCAGCTCGGCTCGCTCTCCCAGGCCACCTGGGGCAAGGTGCTCGCCGTCCTGCCGTTCGCGCTGGCCGGCCTGGCCGTCGCCCCGCTGTACGCCCGCAGGCTGGACCTGCTGGCGCTCGGCGAGCGCCCGGCCCGCCACCTCGGGGTGGACGTCGAGCGGATGCGGCTGGCGCTGATCACCGTCGTCGCCCTGCTCACCGCGGCGGCCGTGGCGGTCAGCGGCATCGTCGGCTTCGTCGGCCTGGTCGTCCCGCACCTGCTGCGGATGCTCGCCGGGCCCGGCCACCGCTTCCTGCTGCCCGCCTCGGCACTCGGCGGCGCGCTGGTGCTGGTGGCCGCCGACCTCGCCTCCCGCACCGTCGCCGAGCCCGCCGAGATCCCGCTCGGGGTGGTCACCGCACTGATCGGCAGCCCGTTCTTCTTCTGGCTGCTGCGCCGGACCAGGACCAGGCAGGGAGGCTGGGCGTGAGACTGCGACGCCACCGGGAGATCCCCGAACGACCGGAGCCCGGAAGCGAGTTGCTCGCCGCCGAGGGCGTCCGGCTGAGCCTCGGCGGGCGCCCTCTGCTGGACGGCGCCGCCGTCCGGGTCGCGGCCGGCGAACTGGTCGCGCTGCTCGGGCCGAACGGCGCCGGCAAGTCCACCCTGCTGTCCGTACTGGCCGGCGACGTCCGGCCGGACGGCGGGTCGGTCGCCCTGCGCGGCCGCCCGCCGGCCGACTACGGCGCCGCCGAACTCGCCCTGCACCGCGCCCTGTTGCCGCAGTCCGCCGCACTGTCCTTCCCGTTCCCGGCCGGCGAGGTGGTCCGGATGGGCCGCGCGCCGTGGGCGGGCACGGCGGCGGCCGCCGAGGACGCGGCGGCCGTGGCCGAGGCGATGGCGGCCACCGAGTCCACCGCCTTCGCCGGGCGCCCGTTCACCGCCCTGTCCGGCGGCGAGCGGGCCCGGGTGGCGCTGGCCCGGGTGCTGGCCCAGCGCACCCCGCTGCTCCTGCTGGACGAGCCGACCGCCGCCCTCGACCTGCGCCACCAGGAGCTGGTGCTGCGGGTCGCCCGGGCCCGGGCCGCGGCCGGGGACGGGGTGGTCGTGGTGCTGCACGACCTGTCCCTGGCGGCGGCCTACGCGGACCGGGTGGTCCTGCTGACGGGCGGGGCGACGGTCGCGGACGGGCCGGTCGCCGAGGTGCTGCGGGCGCCGCTGCTCAGCGAGGTGTACGGGCACCCCGTCGAGGTGCTGGCGCACCCGCGCACCGGGGTGCCGCTGGTGCTGCCGGAGCGCTGAGCGCTTCGCCGGCGCTCAGTCCTCCAGCCGGAAGCCGACCTTGATGCACACCTGGTAGTGCTTGATCCGGCCGTCCTCCAGGTGGCCCCGGACCTGCGAGACCTCGAACCAGTCGAGGTTGCGCAGCGTCCGGGAGGCCCGCTCCACCCCGTTGCGGATCGCGGCGTCGACGCTCTCGGCCGAGGACCCGACGATCTCGGTCACCCGGTACACATGGTCGGTCATGGCGGACTCCCTCAGCTGTACGGACGCCCCCGGTCCACCGTGCACCGACCCGGGTCCGCCCGCACCCCGACGGGTGGCCTCCGACGCCGCGGGCTGGTCCTAGAACGCCGCCCGCACCTCGCCGACCGGCACGCCGCCGCCGAGCAGCGGGGCCGCGCCGATCCGCTCGACGGTCCCGTCCGCCCCGGTCACCCCGAGCCGGCGCAGCGCGGCCGCCAGCACCGGGCCGCGGGCCCGCTCGGCGCCGTCCTCGATCTTGAAGGCCAGCGCCCGGCCGTCCGGCAGCGCGACCACCTGGACGGCCTCGGCGCCCATCTTGGACAGCGCGCCCGGCACCGCCCGCATCAGCCAGGTGTCGGCCCGGCGGGTGCCGGCCACGTACTCGGGGTGGGCGCGCATCGCGTCGGCGACGCGGCGCGGCTCGCTGCCCTCGGCGGCCAGCAGCAGGCCGCGGTAGCCGCGGGCCAGGCCGGTCAGCGACACGGCCAGCAGCGGCGCGCCGCAGCCGTCCACCCCGGCGTGGGCGGCGGTCTCGCCGGTGGCCTCCTCCAGGGCCTCGCGGGCCAGCCGCTGGATCGGGTGGGCCGGGTCGAGGTAGCTCTCGGTGTCCCAGCCGTTGGCCGTGCAGGCGGCCAGCCAGCCGGCGTGCTTGCCGGAGCAGTCCATCAGGATCGGGGCGCGCCCGCCGCCGGCGGCGAGCAGCAGCTCCGCCTCGGTCTCGTCCAGCGGCAGGTCGGCCGGGGTGCGCAGGGCCGACTCGTCGAGCCCGGCGGAGCCGAGGATGCTCCGCACGCCATCGAGGTGAAACGATTCCGCGGAGTGGCTGGAGGCCGCCAGCGCCAGCAGCTCACCCTCGATCGCCAGCCCGGCCCGCAGCGTGGCCACCGCCTGGAACGGCTTGGCGGTCGACCGCGGGAAGACCGGGGCGTCCGGGTCGCCGAGCGCGAACTCGACCGAGCCGTCGGCCGCGAGCAGCACCAGGGAGCCGCGGTGGCGGCCCTCGACGAAGCCGGAGCGTATGACCTCGGCGAGAACGGGCGCGGGGGCGGGCAGGGACATGGCGGTGTGAGCCTTCCGGGGCGAGGGTGGGCCGGGAGCGAGCCGGGCCTCACCCGCCCGCGGCGACCCACCCGGTCAGAGCGGCCCCCGTGCGAGCAGGTCGTCGACCCGTGCTTCCCCATCACGGTACCTGCGGGTGATCTCGGCGTTGCAACCGTCGGCCGTGCGCAGCAGCCGCTGGCGCCGTCCGGACACCTCCCGCTCGTACGCCCGCAGCCGCTCCAGGGCGGCCAGCAGCTCCTCGGCCGGGTGCGCCGCCAGGTCGGCGAGCTGGACGTCGCCCATCAGCGCGTCCGCCTCCAGCCGGGACTCCCGGGTGCGCGGCGGCCCGAGGGTGACGTGCCGGGCCGAGCGCCGCACGGTGGAGGGCGCGTCGGTCAGGATGGCCGGCAGCCGGTCCAGCAGGTCGCCGGGGGCCGGGGCGGGGCCGGACGGGTCGGCCGTACGGACCGGGCCCGTGCCGGGCCGCCGGTCGAGTTCGGCGCGCAGGATGTCCATCCGCCCGTGCAGCAGCCGCCGCAGGTAGGACAGGTCGGCCTCCTGCTCCAGGGTCTCCCGGCGCAGCACCCGCAGCTGCTCCAGGCCCAGCCCCTCCAGGTCGGGCTCGTCCTCCGTGCCCGCCGCCGGACCGTCCGGGCCCCCGGGGGCCCGCACCACCGACCCGGACCGGTCCCGCGCCACGCTGCTCGCGTCCATCACCCAACCACCTGACGTCGTCCGATCCCGCCCGCTCGCGGCACCCCGTCGCTGCCGCCGGTCCGACCCGTCCCCCGACGGGCCGCGCGTCCCGTCCACCGGCCCGCCGGGAACCCCCGGAGGCTCCGGTCCCCGGCCGTGACGCCCACCGGGGCGGCACCGCCAGACGCCTGACCTACCGGCTCGACCGCCCGGCCGAACCCGGGTCCGGCGCGGCGGACCTCCTGGCGCCCCGGACCCCTCGTACGGTCCACCAGCGTGCCACCCCACCCGGCGCACGCGCACCGCCCGTGCACCCGAACGGCCCCCTGGCGAACGGGGGTGGCTGATATGACCAGCCCTTTCCCCAGGAAGAGTGGCGCCCGATTCCGCGCAGGCGCGCACCCCAGGGCGTGCACGGCCTTCACGCGCGCCCCTGGTGTGCGCCCTGGGGAGGCCGCGAGGGCGGAGGGACGGGGCCGACCGGAGGGGCGGCCGGGCGGAACGGCCGGGAAGGGCGCGGCGCTGAGCCGGGGGCACGGCGGATGCGCGGGCGCGGAGGGGAGGCGGACGCGCCGGGCGCGGGCCGCGCGGAAAGCACCCGGGGGTCCTCCGGGGGCCGTACGGCGCTCCGGCACAATGGCGGCATGCGAGCAGTGGTGCAGCGAGTGACCGAGGCCCGGGTGACCGTGGCCGGTGAGACCGTCGGCGCGATCGAGGGGCCCGGGCTCTGCGTCCTGGTCGGCGCCACCCACGACGACACCCCCGCCAAGGCCGCCCAACTGGCCCGCAAACTCTGGACGCTGCGGCTGCTGCCCGCGAACGACGAGGGCGTCGAGCAGAGCTGCTCGGACCTCGGCGCCCCGCTGCTGGTGATCAGCCAGTTCACGCTCTACGGCGACGCCCGCAAGGGCCGCCGCCCCACCTGGAACGCCGCCGCCCCCGGCCCGGTCGCCGAGCCGCTGGTGGACGAGGTGGTGGCGCAGCTGCGCGCGCTGGGCGCCAAGGTGGAGACGGGCCGGTTCGGCGCCGACATGCGGGTGGCGCTGGTGAACGACGGCCCGTTCACCGTCCTCGTCGAGGTCTGACCCCGCCGGGGCCCCACCGGGCCCGGCCGGGGCGCCGAGCGGCCCCGGCGCGGCCCCGGCGCGGCCCTGGAGGGCCCTACTGCGGGACGATCACGTCCTGGGTGCCCGGCACCGTGCCGGCCAGCAGCACGGCGTCCACCGGGACGTTCCGCTTGACGATCGCCAGCGCGATCGGCCCCAGCTCGTGGTGCCGGGCCGAGGAGGTCACGAAGCCCAGCGCCCGCCCGTCCGGGTCGGTGGCCAGCCGCACCTCGGTGCCGTGCGGGGGCAGCGTCTCCTCGGTGCCGTCCAGGTGCAGGAAGACCAGCCGGCGCGGCGGGCGGCCCAGGTTGTGCACCCGGGCGACGGTCTCCTGGCCGCGGTAGCAGCCCTTCTGCAGGTGGACGGCGGTGCGCAGCCAGTCCACCTCGTGCGGGATGGTCCGGTGGTCGGTCTCGAAGCCCAGCCGGGGCCGGTGGCCCTCGATCCGCAGCGCCTCGTACGCCCAGACCCCGGCCGCCGGGCCGTACCCGGCGGTGAGCCGCTCCAGCTCGGCGCGCGGCACGAACAGGTCGCGCCCGTACGGGAGTTCGCGGACGGCCGCGGCGCCCTCGACGGAGGCGGTGGAGCCGGCCGGCAGGTGGACCACGGCGTACTCGGCGGTCGCGTCGGCGACCTCCACCCGGTAGAAGAACTTCATGCCCTCCAGGTAGGCGACCAGCGCCTCCTGGGTGCCCGGCTCGACGTGCGCCCAGGTGGTGGTGCCGTCGTCCACCAGGTAGAGCGCGTGCTCGACGTGCCCGTTCGGGGAGAGCACCAGCGCCTCGGCGGCCTGCTGCGGCGGCAGCTCGCTGACGTGCTGGGTGAGCAGCAGGTGCAGCCAGGAGAGCCGGTCCGCGCCGGTCACGGTGACCACGCCGCGGTGCGAGAGGTCGACGAAGCCGACGCCCTGCGACAGCCTGCGTTGCTCGCGGAAGATGTCGCCGTAGTGGGCGGCGACGCCCTCGTCGGCCCCCTCGGCGGGGACGGCTCCGGGCAGGGAAAGCAGCGGGCTCTTCACACCGGTCATACCGGCCAGCTTACGGCTGGTCCCCGACGAGCTTGGCGGTGCAGTCGGCGCAGCGGCCGAAGATGGCGAAGTGCTTGAGGTCGGTGTCGAAGCCGTGCCGCTCGCGCAGGCTGTCGATCAGCGGCTGGGCGATCTCGGTGCCGGTCTCGGTGACCTTGTCGCAGTCCCGGCAGACCAGGTGCAGGTGGTGGTGGCGGCCGGCCAGGTGGTAGGTCGGGGCGCCGTGGCCGAGGTGGGCGTGCGAGACCAGGCCCAGCTCCTCCAGCAGCTCCAGGGTCCGGTAGACGGTGGAGATGTTGACGCCGCTGGCGGTCCGGCGGACGTGGCAGAGGATGTCGTCGGGGGTGGCGTGGTCGAGCTCGTCGACGGCCTCCAGCACGAGCTGCCGCTGCGGGGTGAGCCGGTACCCGCGTTCGCGCAGGTCGGCCTTCCAATCGCCGGAGAGCTGCCAGTCGGTGGTGCCGGTGTCCGCCACGGTACTCGTCCCTGCCAATGGTCGGGGGTCCTGGAGCAAGTGTAGGGACCGGCCGGGGGCCGGTCCCTACCTCGTGCACGGAAGTGCCGGTCGCGCGATCGGCCTACTTGAAGAAGGCGATGCCGTCGTCCGGCAGGTCGTTGATGTCCTTGATCAGCTGGGCCGGGCTGAGCACCTTCTTCAGCTGGGCGGACATGTACGGGCGCAGCGGCACGCTCGGGGCGGCCTTCTCGCCGACCCAGAGCAGCTCGCCGTTGACGAAGCCGTACAGCCGCTTGCCGCCCGAGTACTCCGGGGAGCCCTCGATCCGGGCGACCGCGTCGGTGGAGACGTCGACCTGGGGCTTGCCGTCGGCCAGCTCGCCGTACCAGATCTCGACCGTGCCGTCGTCGCGGACGGAGGAGATCTCGATCCCCCGGACACCGCTGGTGCCGTCGTGGTTGCTGGTGATGCGCCAGAACGCGTGCTCGTTCTCCAGCGGACGGACCTTCTCGCCCTCGCTGTCCAGCACCCAGGTCCGGGAGCGGAACTCCAGGAAGGGGCGGCCGTCGTGGCGGATCACGATCTCCTGGCCGAAGTTGCACTTCTCCGCGCCCGGGAAGTCGTAGACGCCCGCGCCCTCCCAGGTGCCGAGGAGGAAGGCGAGCGGGACGACGTCCCTGTGGAGGTCAGAAGGGATCTCGATCATGTTCCTGGTCGCTGTTCTCGTCGGTGTGGGACTGCCTCAACCGTACGGCAGTCTCAGCGCTGGCCCTGGTACAGCTTCATCACCGAGAAGATGGCGAACCAGGTGATCAGCACGGCCATGAGGGCCAGCAGACCGTCGAAGAAGATTTCCAGACCGGACACGGGTGGCTCCCAGGCGGCGACAGTGTGGTGGATTGTGCTCGGCTCACTCTATCCGCCGGGTTCCGGAGGGTCGCGGTGAGCCCCACCACGTCGCCGTTCGCGCCGTCCTCCTGCGGCTGCTCAAGCTTTGCCCAAGGCTTCCGGGGATGCCGGACGGCGGGGGCGCCGGCACCTCTAAGGTGGCGCCATGGCGAAGAAACTGGTCATCAAGGTCACCGCAGGGGCGGACGCGCCGGAGCGGTGCTCGCAGGCGTTCACGGTGGCGGCGGTGGCCGTCGCCAGCGGGATCGAGGTCTCGCTCTGGCTGACCGGGGAGTCCTCCTGGTTCGCGCTGCCGGGCCGGGCCGCGGAGTTCGAACTGCCGCACGCGGCGCCGCTGCCGGACCTGCTGGAGTCGATCCTGGCAGCCGGCTCGGTGACGCTGTGCACCCAGTGCGCGGCCCGGCGCGGGATCACGCAGCAGGACACCGTCGAGGGTGTCCGCATCGCGGGCGCCCAGGTCTTCGTCAGCGAGATCATGTCGGACAACGTCCAGGCGCTCGTGTACTGAGGCACCTCGCACATTGACGCCTACGGGCGTTCCTCGTGGTCGGGGCGGTCCCGGTCGTGGCCGGGCTCGTCCCACTTCGGGTCGTCCCAGCGCGGGTCGTTCCACCAGTCGTCGTCCGGGTCGCGCTTGTTGGCGAACACCGCGGCGGCCGGCGGGATGACCATCGCGACCACGCACATGCCGATCGCCGCGCCGACCGAGAAGAACCGCACCACGCCCCAGGCCATGACGAACAGGCCCAGACACACGCCCATCATGGCGAAGTAGTAGCGACGCCGCCGCCTTGCCTGCACCCCTCCACGGTACGACCGAGGGCCCCTGCTCGGCAGGGGCCCTCGGAGTCTGGTCCGGGATCGTCCCGGCTCCGGTCAGACCGCGATCGCGACCTCGACGGCGGTGCCCTGGGAGGCCACCACCTGACGGTCCACGGTCTGGCCCGGCACCAGCGCGCGCAGGGTCCACTTGCCCGGGCGGGCGAAGAACCGGAACTGGCCGGTCGCCGAGGTGGGCACCTCGGCCGTGAACTCGCCGCCCTCGTCCAGCAGCCGCACGTAGCCGTTGACCGGCTCTCCGTCGCGGGTCACCGAACCCTGGATGATCGTCTCGTTCGCCACGTCAACTCCTGCCAGGTCCGGGCCGCCGGCCTTCGCACCGCACATGTCTGTCTCCTTCTGACTTACGGGTCGAGCCGGGGGCTCAGTTGCTGCCGAGCTCGATCGGCACGCCGACCAGGCTGCCGTACTCGGTCCACGAGCCGTCGTAGTTCTTGACGTTCTCCTGGCCGAGCAGCTCGTGCAGCACGAACCAGGTGAGCGCGGAGCGCTCGCCGATGCGGCAGTAGGCGATGGTGTCCTTCGCCAGGTCGATGCCCTCGGCCTCGTACAGCGCCTTGAGCTCGTCGTCGCTCTTGAAGGTGCCGTCGTCGTTGGCGTTCTTGGCCCACGGGATGTTGCGGGCGCTCGGCACGTGGCCGGGGCGCTGCGACTGCTCCTGCGGGAGGTGCGCCGGGGCGAGCAGCTTGCCGGAGAACTCGTCGGGCGAGCGGACGTCGACCAGGTTCAGGGTGCCGATGGCGGCGATCACGTCGTCGCGGAAGGCGCGGATCGAGGCGTCGGCGGCCTGCGCCGTGTACTCGGTGGCCGGGCGGGCCGGCACCTCGGCGACCAGGTCGCGGGAGTCCAGCTCCCACTTCTTGCGGCCGCCGTCCAGCAGGCGGACGTCGCCGTGGCCGTACAGCTTGAAGTACCAGTAGGCGTACGAGGCGAACCAGTTGTTGTTGCCGCCGTACAGCACGACGGTCTGGTCGTTGGCGATGCCCTTGGCGCTCAGCAGGGCCTCGAAGCCGGCCTGGTCGATGAAGTCGCGGCGGACCGGGTCCTGGAGGTCCTGCTTCCAGTCGATCCGGACGGCGTTGCGGATGTGGTTCTTCTCGTACGCGGAGGTGTCCTCGTCGACCTCGACGATGACGACCTTCGGGTCGTCCAGGTGGGCCTGGACCCAGTCGGCGTCGACCAGGACGTCGCTGCGGCTCATGGTGGGTTCTCCATCCGAGGGCGGTTGTGCGGAAGGTGCTGCTCAGGAGGGTGCTGCAGGGTGCCCGGGAGGGTGCGGTCCGAAACCCTGTCCGAATAGCGGGACAAGGGGGTGGGCCGGTGCGGCCGGGCAGGAGACTGCGGAGTACCTCGGCGACCGCCGGCCCGGGGGGCCGGGCGCGGTCGCCGGAAAGATCGGCGGCGGGCGTCAACTGCCCTGCCGGGGCGCCGAATCAGCGCATTCGACACAGACAGGCGGCCACGCGGCACAGGTCTACCGCCCGCCGCTTCGTGAGGTCCGTCTGTCGCTTCATGCCGACGATGCTAGGGACACCGGAGGCCCGCTGTCATCAGCGTATCGAATAGTGGGATCAGAACGACCGGATGATGGGATTTGCCCCCGGTCCGGCCTGTCCGGGCCCGGCCGGCGGCCCCCGGAGGGCGTGCGCGGGGCGCGAACGACACCGCTCCACGGCCCGCGCTGGACAGCGCGTCTCGCGGAGCGGAACGATTCGGCACAGCCGTGGGCGGGCCCCGAGGACGGGCCGGGGACGGGCCGCGCACGGGCCTGGATCAGCCCAGGAGCTTGACGTCCTTGCCGTCGAAGGTCAGCTGGAGGCCCTCCGGCAGCGGCGTCACACCGCCGCCCCCGCCCTCCTTGTCGGCCAGCTTCAGCCCGGCCGGCAGCGAGTCCAGGGTGAAGCTCATCGGCTCCAGCTGCTGGTTGGTCGCGCCGGCCACCAGCCCCGCCAGCGAGCTCAGCCGGAAGCCGTCCACCGTGACGGTGTTCCCCTTGTTGCGCACGCTGCCCTCGCCGATCTCGATCGGACCCAGCGAGGCCTTGACCTTGCCCGGACCGGCGTAGGCCAGGCTCAGCCGGGAGTTGCCGCCCACCGGCAGCTTGGCGCCGTGCAGCAGCTGGGAGGCGGGCGGCAGCAGCTGCGCGAGGTCCGGGTAGGAGATCACCCCGCTGCCGGTGCCGCTGTCCACCGTGGCACTGCTCATGCTGTCGCTGACCTTGACGCCGGCGAGCCGCGCCTTGAACGAGTGCAGCGCCACCTGGTGGCTGCCGTCGCCGACGGCCAGGCCGTCGGAGGAGATCCGGACGTCGTCCAGCTTCATCGACAGCACCTGGGTGAGGAACGGGAAGCCCTCGATCGAGACGTCCGGGCGCTGGCTCATCCGCCCGCTCTTCACGATCCGGTCGGCGGCCTCGTCCTCGGCCACGCCCACCGCGATCCGGTCCGCACCCAGCAGCAGGCCGGAGAGCACCGCCAAGCCGATCGTGGCCTTCAGCCATCCGCGCATCGTGTCCCCCGTCGTCGCCGGTCGCTGTGGTCGTTCGTCGCTGTGGTCGTTCGCAGTGGGTCGTTCACCGTTCCGTGGCGGACGCAGGACACGTCCGCCCTCGCACGACCGTACGACGTCCCGCCCCGGAACATGGTTCCGGGGCGGGAATTCGACCTGAACAGGCCTGGACGGGTGGGTACGGGTGGCTCAGGCCAGCAGCTCCGTGGCGATCCAGGCCAGCGGCGCGGCCACCGCCAGCGGCAGCGCCACGCCCGCCGTCATGTGCACGAAGCGGGACGGGAAGTCGTACGCCGCGACCCGACGGCCGACCAGCGCACCCAGCCCGGCCAGCGCACCGAGCGCCGGCGGGGCCCCGACCAGCAGGCCCAGCAGCACCGCCGCGGCCAGGCCCAGCACCGGGCCCAGCTGCTTCGGCCCGGGCAGCGGCGCCGCGGCCAGCAGGGTGGCCAGCGCCACCGCGCCCACCGCGGCCGGCACCCAGTCGGCCAGCAGCAGCGCGGTGCACAGCACCGTCACCACGGTGGCCGAGCCGAGCACGGTCAGCGCGTAGAACCGCTCCTTCGGGTCCGACGGGCGGAACGTCTGCAGCACCAGGACGAGCAGGAAGAACCCGCCCAGGGTGCCCACCACGGCCGCCACGCCACCGTCGGAGTCCGCCAGCAGCACCGCCACGTCCGCCGTCAGGCCCGCCAGCGCGGCGAGCAGGATGCCCTGCCGGGCCGGCCACATGCCGTTCAGCCGGAACCAGCCGGCCGCCGTCAGCAGCTGGAGCGGCGCGACCACCAGGGCCAGCGCGACCTGCCCGAGCGCGGCACCGCCGGCCAGCAGCGCGGCCACGGCGGCGGTGATCAGGGCCGGCTGCAGGCCCGGGTCGATGATCGGTGAGCCGGTCCGGCCGCGCGGACCGGCGGGCGGCGCCGCCTGCGGCGGGACGGCCCCGTACGGCGGCGCGGCGGGGGCGCCCAGCGGGCCGGGGGCCACCGGGCGCTTGAGCGTCATGGTCGGCGGGTCGAAGGCCTCCGCCGCCTGCTGCGCGGGGGCCTGCTGCGGCGCCGGGGCCGCGTGCCGGGCCCGCGGCCCCGGCGGCCGGGGGAGCTGCAGCTGGATCGTCGGATCCGGCTGGGGCTGCACCGGCTGCTCCGGCGGCCGCCGCCGCTGCCGCGGCTGCGGGGCCTGCGGCGGCTGCGGGACCTGCTGGGCCTGCGGGACCTGCGGCGGCTGGTACGGCTGGTGGGCCTGCTGCGGCTGGTGACCCTGCGGCTGGTACGGCTGGTGACCCTGCTGCCGGGGCGCGCCCGACAGCGGACCGGACACCACCACCGGCGGCAGCAGCGCCGTCGCCTCGGCGTCGCTCACCGCCGGCACCGGCGGCAGCAGAGTGGTCGCGGCCGCGTCGTCGAACGCGGGCACCGCCGGCAGCACCGCGGTCGCCGCCGCGTCGTCCACCGGGTAGCCGTACGGCGACTGGTGGCCGGGCTGCTGCGGCGGGACGTACGGCTGCTGCTGCGGGTACGGCTGCTGTCCCTGGGGCGGGTACGGCTGGTGGGGCTGCTGCGGCCACTCGCCGTGGCCGCCGTGGTTCGGGTGGTTCGGGTTGTTCATGTCCGTCACGCCGCTCAGCCTCCCGCGAACGGCGGGAGGACCTCGACCGTCCCGCCCTCGGTCAGGGCGACGGTCGCGTGGTCGCGGCCGCCCACCTGGGCCCCGTCGACCAGGTACGAGCAGTGCCCGAGCAGCTGGACGAGCTTCGGCCGGTCGGCGTGCCGCGCCCTGGCCGCCGCCAGCGCCTCCGCCAGGGTCGCCGCCTCGTACGGCTCCTCGGCCAGCCCGGCCTCAGACTTCGCCGCCGCCCAGTAGCGGATCGTCCCGCGCACCCGGGCGCCGCTCGCGGGCTCGGTGGTCGCGCCCATCGGGCCACCCCTTCTCGTCGTCCTCGCCCGGCTCCGGTACCCCGGTCCGGCTCGCCACCGCGACGGCCGCCCGACCACCCGAACGATGGACCCGAACAGCGCCTCCGATGTGCGCCCCCCATGATGGCGTGTCGGCCACCACGAGCGGCAATCGCCCTGGCCGGACCGGCACGGAGTACGCACCGGCCTCGCACCGGACCGCCACCCGGAGGCGCCGGACCAGCGCCGGACCGGCGCTCGAAGCTGTGTCCAGCCTCACCCGGCGCACGCCCGAATTGGGCGAACCGCCGGATTCCGGCACTCCCGGCGGAGGGGGCGGTCGGCTATCCTCGACCACCAAGAGGGATCCGGGCAGAGTCGCCCCCGGGTCCTTTTGTGCTTCCAGGACGCCGGTACGGACGTTCTTGCGATTCGTCGGCCCACCCCCGGCGCGCAGCAGGGACCTCCCGGCCGGCGCGGCACAACGACGTGCCCCGGCCGGCCGGGGCATCGCCACCCGGCACCGGGCCGCCACCCGGCGCCGGACCAGACCGGAGGGTTCGCGGTGAGGAACAGGGCAGAAACGGTGCGCCCGGGGTTGCGGGACCCCCGGCGGACCCGCCGTCGCGCCCCGCACGCCGTCCGCTCCCCCGGTCCGCCGCGACCGGCCGTCGTCCTCCCCTCCCCCTCAGCACGTGCGCCATCCGGCTGTGGCGGCAGCCGTCACGCGACCGCGACGACCCGGAAAGGGGACCACCGGGTATGAGTTCTCTCCTCCTCCTCACCAATGCGCTGCAACCGTCCGCCGAAGTGCTGCCCGCCCTCGGACTGCTGCTGCACAACGTCCGGGTGGCCCCCGCCGAGGGCTCGGCCCTGGTGGACACGCCCAGCGCGGACGTCATCCTGGTCGACGGCCGGCGGGACCTGCCGCAGATCCGCAGCCTCTGCCAGCTGCTGCGGTCCACCGGCATCGGCTGCCCGCTGATCCTGGTGGTCACCGAGGGCGGCCTGGCCGCCGTCACCGCCGAGTGGGGCATCGACGACGTCCTGCTGGACACCGCGGGCCCGGCCGAGGTCGAGGCCCGGCTGCGGCTCGCGCTCGGCCGCCTCCAGGTCGTCACCGACGACAGCCCGATGGAGATCCGCAACGGCGACCTCTCGGTCGACGAGGCGACCTACTCCGCCAAGCTCAAGGGCCGGGCGCTCGACCTCACCTTCAAGGAGTTCGAGCTGATCAAGTACCTCGCGCAGCACCCCGGCCGGGTCTTCACCCGGGCGCAGCTGCTGCAGGAGGTCTGGGGCTACGACTACTTCGGCGGCACCCGGACGGTGGACGTGCACGTCCGGCGGCTGCGCGCCAAGCTCGGCGTGGAGCACGAGCAGCTGATCGGCACGGTGCGCAACGTCGGCTACCGCTTCGTCGTCCCGGAGAAGCCCGAGAAGGGCGAACGGCCGGAGCTCGCCCAGCGCCCCGCCACCCCCCTGGACGCCTGAGGACCGGCCGGGCGGGCCGTCCCCCGCCCGGCTTGTCCGGTTCCTCCCGGAGCCGCCCGCCGGCCTGCCGAACAAGGCCCCAGCTCCCCCTGCCGCCCCGGAGGCCACACGCGTAGACTCCCCCCGTGGCCAAAGTGACGCGCGACGATGTAGCCCGGCTGGCTGGTACCTCGACCGCGGTCGTCAGCTACGTCATCAACAACGGTCCGCGCCCGGTCGCACCCGCGACCCGGGAGAAGGTCCTCGCGGCGATCGACCAGCTCGGCTACCGGCCGAACAGCGTCGCCCAGGCGATGGCCTCCCGGCGCACCAACCTGATCGGCATGGTCGTCCCGGACGCCCGCCAGCCCTTCTTCGCCGAGATGGCGCACGCCGTGGAACGGGCCGCCTCCGAGCGCGGCAAGCTCGTGCTGATCGGCAACTCCGACTACGTGGACGACCGCGAGGTGCACTACGTCCGCGCCTTCCTCGGGATGCGCGTCTCCGGCCTGATCCTCGTCAGCCAGGGCCCCTCGCAGCGCGCCGCCGAGGAGTTCGCCGCGATGGAGGGCGCCAAGGTCGTGCTGCTGCACCGCCGGCCCGAGGCGATCGACGACGTCGCGGTGGTCACCGACGACGTGGCGGGCGCCGAGGCGATCGTGCGCCACCTGCTGGAGGTGCACGGGCACCCGTACGTGGCCTGCTTCGGCGGCCCGGTCGAGTCCCCCGCCCCCGGCGACCCGGTCATCGACCACGTCGAGGGGTGGCAGCGCGCCATGGACGCGCACGGCGTCCCCACCGAGCCGCACCTGATCGACGCGCCCTTCCACCGCTACGGCGCCTACGACGTCGCGCTCGGCGTGCTCCGCTCGCCGGACCGGCCGCGGGCGATCTTCTGCTCCACCGACGACCAGGCGATCGGCGTGCTGCGGGCCGCCCGCGAGGTCGGCCTGCGGGTCCCGGAGGACCTCGCGGTGGCCGGCTTCGACGACGTGCCGGAGGCCGCGCTCGCCGACCCGCCGCTGACCACCGTCGCCTCCGACCGCGACGCGATGGCCCGGGCCGCCGTGGACCTGGTGCTGGACGACTCGCTGATGGTGCCCGGCTCGGACACCGAGCGGGTCCGCACCTTCCCGTCCCGGCTGGTCATCCGCCGTTCCTGCGGCTGCGGCGGCGACGCCCCCGGCCGGTCCGTAGCGGAGTAGCCGGCCCGGACCGGAGCGGCGGGCCCGTACCGGAACGGCCGGTTCCGCTCGGCAGGCGGGCTGACCAGGCTTTATGAGAACCCAACGGGCTTCTCTCCCCGTTCTGAGCCGGTTCTCATCCACTCCTCATGCACCGGGCCGAGCTTGGTCGACATGAGCGAGAAGCAGCAGCACCCCAGCGAGCAGTACGGCCCGTACGAGCCCCACGAGCAGTACGACCCCTACCAGGCCCACGGCCGGTACGGGCAGCACGGCCAGTACCAGGCCCACGGGCAGTACGAGGCCCAGGAGCCCCGGGTGATCGAGGGCACCGTGCTCGGCAGCGGCCCGGCCGCCGGCGGCTCCGGCACCACCGGCGCGGACGGGTACGGGCCCGGGTACAGCTACCGCGAGGACCACTCCGACGGCGGCTTCGACGCCCCGCCGCCGCCCCCGCCGATCCCGCCCGAGCCGCCCACGATCCTCGGACCGGGCTCCCCCGAGGGCCCCGGCCACCACGGCGGCCGGGCCCGGCGCGGACTGCTGCGCGGCCGGCTCGCCCTGGTCACCGCCGTCGCCGCGGTCGCGGCCGTCCTCGGCGGGGTCACCGGCGGCCTGGTCGCCGCCGACCACCAGGGCTCCGAGAACCGCGTCGGCACCATCGCCAGCCCGGTCTCCGCCCGCTCCGACGGCACCGCCGACGTGGCCGCCGTCGCCGCCGCCGTCTCGCCCAGCACCGTCGAGATCACCGTCAAGACCGGCAACGGCACCGCCACCGGCACCGGCGTCGTCCTGAACACCGACGGGCAGATCCTCACCAACTACCACGTGATCGACACCGCGTCCGCCGGCGGCCGGATCACCGTCACCTTCAAGGACGGCTCCACCGCCCAGGCCACCGTCACCGGCACCGACAAGGCCCTCGACGTCGCCGTGATCACCGCCACCGGCGCGAAGAACCTCACCCCCGCCGTCCTCGGCGACTCCTCCACCGTGGCCATCGGCGACCCGGTCGTCGCCATCGGCAACCCCGACGGCCTCACCGGCACCGTCACCTCCGGCATCATCAGCGCCGAGAACCGCGACGTCACCGTCCAGCTCGACGAGGGCAGCACCAGCAACAACGGCGGCTTCGGCCTCCCCTACCTGCCCGGCGTGCCCGGCCTGCGCGGCACCGCCCCGCAGTCCGACAGCGGCAGCACCACCACCTACAAGGCCTTCCAGACCGACGCCGCGCTCAACCCCGGCAACTCCGGCGGCCCGCTCATCAACGCCAACGGCCAGGTCATCGCCATCAACTCGGCGATGTACGCGCCCGGCGGCTCCGGCTCCTCCGGCGGCTCGGCCGGCAGCGTCGGCCTCGGCTTCGCCATCCCGATCAACGACATCAAGCAGGTCCTGCCGAAGCTCGAAGCCGGCCAGAACCTGTGAGCACCGCTCCCTGAGACGGACAATTGCTCCCAGCAGGCCCTCCACCCGACGAGAAAGGGCACCCGCCCATGACCCCGTCCGCCGACGACCGCACCACCGCCGAGGCCGGCCACCCCTTCGCCCGGCTCCTCGTGGTCGACGACGAACCCGCCCTCCGGGACGCCCTGGAGAGCAGCCTCGCCTTCGAGGGGTACGAGGTCGCCACCGCCACCGACGGCTACGAAGCCCTGGAATCCGTCGAACGCGACCGGCCCGACCTCGTCCTGCTGGACATCATGATGCCCCGGATGGACGGCCTCACCGCCGTCCGCCGGATGCGCTCGCGCGGCGACACCGTCCCGGTGCTGATGCTGACCGCCCGCGACGCCGTCGGCGACCGCGTCACCGGCCTCGACGTCGGCGCCGACGACTACCTCGCCAAGCCCTTCGAGCTCGACGAACTGCTCGCCCGCGTCCGCGCCCTGCTGCGCCGCAACGCCCTCGCCGCCGAGGCCGCCGCCCGCGCCGCCGTCGAGGACGAGAGCGAGGTGCTCGCCTTCGCCGACCTGCGGATGAACACCGCCACCCGCGAGGTCACCCGGGCCGGCAAGCCGATCGAGCTCACCCGCACCGAGTTCATGCTGCTGGAGATGTTCCTCGCCCACCCCCGCCAGGTCCTCACCCGCGAACAGATCCTCAAGGCGGTCTGGGGCTTCGACTTCGAGCCCTCCTCCAACTCCCTCGACGTGTACGTGATGTACCTGCGCCGCAAGACCGAGCAGGGCGGCATGCCCCGCCTGATCCAGACCGTACGCGGCGTCGGCTACGCCCTGCGCCCGGCCGCCGGCACGAGCGCGTGAACCACGTCCCGCCCCCACCGCTGGCACCCCCGCTGGCACCGCCCCGCACGCCCCGCCGCCGACAGCGCCTCCTCCACTGGTTCCGCTCCCGCTCGCTGCGCAGCCGCCTCACCTTCCTGAGCGCGGCGGCGGTGGCGGTGGCGATCGCGCTGTCGGCGCTGGCGTGCTGGTTCATCGTGGAGAAGCAGCTCTACGACCAGGTGCGGACCGACCTGGCCAACGCGACCGTGCCATCGGCGGCCCGAGTACCCCTGCTCCTCTGTTACCCGACCGCAGAACAGGCTCTGGCGAACCAGCCTACGAGCACCACCTCGGAGAACAGCATCGCAGTGGCCCGGGACACCCAGTTCGTGGTGGCCAACCCGACGGGCGTCTGCCTGCCCCCGAACGCGACCAAGGCGATCGTGGTCCAGCCCGGTGACGCAGCCGGGTTCAGGCTCAAGAACGGCCAGTCGATCATCCGCGACGGCCGTTTCACCGACGGGACCCCGGCGGTCGTCCGGATCTCGCTGGCCCACTCCGCGTCGGGGCCGGCCCTGCTGATGGTGGCCACCTCCACCCAGCCCGTCGAGGACTCCCTCCAGGGCCTCGCCATCCTCCTCGGCTCCGTCTCCGCCGGCGGCATCCTGCTCGCCGCCATCGCCGGCCGGCTGGTCGCCCGCTCCTCCCTCAAGCCCGTCGACCAGCTCACCGACGCCGTCGAGCACATCGCCCGGACCGAGGAGGTGGGCACCACCATCCCGGTCAACGGACACGACGAGATCGCCCGCCTCTCCACGTCGTTCAACTCGATGAGCACCGCCCTCGCCAACTCCCGCGAGCGGCAGACCCGGCTGATAGCCGACGCCGGGCACGAGCTCCGCACCCCGCTGACCTCCCTGCGCACCAACGTCGACCTGCTGATCCGCAGCAACGACACCGGCCGCCCGCTGCCCGCCGCCACCAAGACCAAGCTGCTCGGCAACATGAAGGCGCAGATGCAGGAGCTCACCGTGCTGATCGGCGACCTGCTCCAGCTCTCCCGCCCGGACACCCCGAAGAGCGGCCCGGCCCCCACCGTGGTCGCCCTGCACGAGCTCGCCGGACGGGCCGTCGAACGGGCCAAGCTGCGCGGCCCGGGGCTGGTCTTCGAGACCGACACCGAGCCCTGGTACGTGCACGGCGACGCGGCCGGGCTGGAACGGGCGGTGATCAACCTGCTGGACAACGCGGTCAAGTACAGCCCGCCCGGCGGCACCATCGACGTCCGGCTGCACCGGGGCGTGCTGACCGTCCGCGACCACGGCCCCGGCATCCCGCCGGACGAGCTCCAGTACGTCTTCGACCGGTTCTGGCGCTCGCCCTCCTCGCGCCAGCTGCCCGGCTCCGGCCTCGGGCTGTCGATCGTCGCGCAGAGCGTCCGGGAGGCGGGTGGCGAGGTCACCCTCGGCCCGGCCGCGGACGGCGGTCCGGGCGCGCTGGCCACCGTCCGCCTGCCCGGCGGCCCCGCCCCGGAATGACGGAATGACGGAATGACGAAAGGGGCGGGTGGGGCGCCCCGACAGCGCCCCACCCGCCCCCGTCCCAGGGCACACGCCCCGGAGCCGGCTCACGGTCAGTCGATGTCGCTGCCCGGGCCGATGACCTTGATCCGGTCCTGCGCCGGGGCCTGGAGCGGCGAGGCCGCCGTGCTGTGGGCGCTCAGGTAGGCCACGAAGACGTCCAGGTCCGAGGCGCCGACCAGCTTGTCGGTGCCGGCCGCGAAGGCCGGGAAGCCGTCGCCGCCGCCGGCCAGGAACTCGTTGGCCGCGACCCGGTAAGTGGCCGCCGGGTCGACCGGTGCGCCGTTCAGCCGCACCGAGTCCACGACCACCCGGTCCGCACCGGTCTTGCGCATGTCCAGGGTGTAGTGCAGGTTCGAGGACACCTGGAGGACCTTCGGCGCGGCCGCGTTGGAACCGCTCACCTGCTGCTGGAGCAGCTGGATCAGCTGGGCCCCGGTCAGCGTCTTGACCTGCATCATGTTGGTGAACGGCTGGACGGTGAACGCCTCGCCGTAGGTCACCACGCCGTCGCCCTCGCCGCCGGAGGCCTTGTAGACCAGGTCGGAGCGGATGCCGCCGGGGTTCATGAAGGCGACCTGCGCGCCGCCCTTGTCGGCCGGGGCCAGCCCGGCGAGCTGCGAGTCGGCGATCACGTCACCGAGCGGCTTCTCCAGGTCGCTGCTGCCGCGGCCGTTGATGTCCGAGGCGACGTAGCCGACCGGACGGTTGGCGATCGGGGCGGCCAGCTTGGAGTAGTGGTCGACCAGCGCCGTCATGTCCGACGCCTTCTCGACCGTGCGGCGCACCACGTGGTTCTCGGCCTTGACCGAGGGGCGCACGATCTCGCCGGTGGTCTTGTCCAGCTTCATGTCGATCTCGGTGAAGAGCCGGCCGAAGGAGGCGGCACTGGTCACCGAGCGCGGGACGCCGTTGGGGTCGGGGATGCTGCAGGCGTACGCGTTGTGGGTGTGGCCGGTGACGATGGCGCCGACCGCCGGGTCGATCTTCTTGGCGATGTCGACGATCGGGCCGGAGATACCCTGACCGGCCGCGCCGCAGTCGTAGTTGTAGACGCCGCTGGCCGGGTAGCCGCCCTCGTGGATCAGCGCGACGATCGAGTTGACGCCCTTGGCCTTGAGCTCGGCGGCGTACTTGTTGATCGTGGTGACCTCGTTGGCGAACTTCAGGCCCTTGACGCCCTCGGCGGTCACGATGTTCGGCGTGCCCTCCAGGGTGACGCCGATGAAGCCGACCTTCACGCCCTGGGACTTGGTCACCCAGTAGGGCGCCAGCAGCGGCTTGCCGGTCTTCTCGTCGGTGACGTTGGCCGACAGGTAGTTGAAGTTGGCGCCCTTGAAGGTGCGGCCGGGCTCGTAGCAGCCGTCGGTCGGGTGGCAGCCGCCGTCCTGCATGCGACGCAGCTCCTGCGCGCCCTCGTCGAACTCGTGGTTGCCCACGGAGGTGACGTCCAGGCCGAGCTTGTCCATCGCCTCGATGGTCGGCTCGTCGTGGAAGAGCGCCGAGGTCAGCGGGCTGGCGCCGATGATGTCGCCGGCCGCGACGGTGATCGAGTCGTCGGCCGGGATGCGCGCCTTGCGCAGCTCGGTGGCCAGGTACTCGATGCCGCCGGCCGGGGTGGCGACCTCCTTGCCGGTGGCCGGGTCGATCTCCTTGATCGTGCCGGACGAACCGGCCGGAGGCTCCAGGTTGCCGTGGAAGTCGTTGATCGCCAGCAGCTGGAGGTTGACGGTCTTGTGGCGCTTGGCGTCGGCGGCCTGGGCGGCCGTCGGCACGACGACCGTGCCGAGCAGACCAGCGGCGGCGACGACGGCGAGCGCCGTCCGTCGGGATCTGACGGTGAGCATGAAGGGTTCCCCTGCACCTTGGAGGGAGCACCGGCTGCGGACAGCGGCGGCGTTCGGGCGTGTGACATGTGCTGCGACTGCGAAGCCTAGGGTCAACGCGCGTAGCTGTCAGGACGTGGAACGTAACGAGAGGATTACCTCCGGACGAACCGTCACCGTCCGCCGGGTGCGGAGCCTGCGGAGAAGGCCCCTCAGACCCCCGGCTCGGCCGCCAACTTCTGGTCCGCGCGCACCCGTTCGGCCACCGCGTCCTCGGTCATCGCGCGGTCGGTGTAGACCAGCGGGCGCTCCGCCTCGGTGATGATGTGTTTGACCACCTGGACGTTGCTGTTGACGTCCCAGACCGCGATGCCCGGCGACAGGGTCGGGATGATCTCCACCGCCCAGCGCGGCAGGCCCAGCACCCGGCCGGTGGCCCGCGCCTCCTCGGCCTTCTGCATGTAGATCGTCCGGGTCGAGGCCATCTTCAGGATCGCCGAGGCCTCCTTGGCCGCCGCGCCGTCCACCACGTCGGACAGGTGGTGGACGACCGCGACGAAGGACAGGCCGAGCCGGCGGCCGAACTTCAGCAGCCGCTGGAACAGCTGGGCCACGAAGGGGCTGTTGATGATGTGCCAGGCCTCCTCGACCAGGAAGATGCGCTTCTTCCGGTCCGGCCGGATCCAGGTGTGCTCCAGCCACACCCCGACGATCGCCATCAGGATCGGCATCGCGATCGAGTTGCGGTCGATGTGCGAGAGGTCGAAGACGATCAGCGGCGCGTCCAGGTCGATGCCGTCGGTCGTCGACCCGTCGAACATGCCCCGCAGGTCGCCGTCGACCAGCCGGTCCAGCACCAGCGCCACGTCCAGGCCCCAGGACTGCACCTCGCCCACCGCCACGCCCAGCGACTCCACCGAGGACAGTTCGGGGTTGCGCAGGGTGTCGATGATGTCGTCCAGCACCGGCTGGCGGTCCTTCACCGAGGCCACCACGTGGGCGTGCGCGGCCTTCAGCGCGAAGCCGGCCCGCTCCTCCAGCCCGCGCCCCATCGCCACCTCGACGATCGTGCGCAGCAGCGACAGCTGGCCGTTCTGGGTGATCGCCGGGTCCAGCGGGTTGAGCTTCACCCCGCCGTCCCGGGCCGCCATCGGGTCCAGCCGGACCGGCTTTATGCCCAGCGCGTTGGCGATCAGGTTCCACTCGCCCACGCCGTCCTCGCCCTGCGCGTCCAGCACCACGACCTGGCGGTCGCGGAACCTCAGCTGCCGCAGCACGTACGTCTTCTCCAGCGCCGACTTGCCGTTGCCGGACTCGCCGAGCACCAGCCAGTGCGGCGCGGGCAGCTGCTGCCCGTACAGCTGGAAGGGGTCGTAGACGTACCCCTTGCCGCTGTACACCTCACGCCCGATGATCACCCCGGAGTCGCCCAGCCCCGGCGCGGCGGTCGGCAGGTAGACGGCCTGCGCCTGGCCGGTGGAGGTGCGCACCGGCAGACGGGTGGTCTCCACCTTGCCGAACATCAGGCTGGTGAACGCCTCGGAGAGGTTGCCGAGCGCCATGGGCGGGCTCCTGACGGGTCAGCGGTGGACGGACGTACGGGTGTGCGGGTGCACGGGTGTGCGGGTGCGTCCGCTCAGCGGCGGATGCCGGTGGCGAACGGGAGGGTGTTGACGAAGGCCCGGTGGTGCTCGCGGTCGCACCACTCCAGCTTGAGGTAGCTCTTGCCGGCCGAGGCCCGAATGGTCCGCTTGTCGCGGGCCAGCGCGTCGGGGTTGCGCGAGGAGACCGTGATGTAGCCGACCAGGTTCACCCCGGCCGCGCCGGAGGCCAGGTCGTCGCCGCGCTGGTCCACCCGGCCGGTGTGGGCCAGGTCGCGCGGGTCGACCGTGCGGTTCATCTTGGCCGCGCGGCTCGCCTCGGCCTCGTCGTTGGTCTTCTCGGTCAGCATCCGCTCGATCGCGACGTCGGTGGGCTCCAGGTCCATCGTCACCGCGACCGTCCGGATCACGTCCGGGGTGTGCACCAGCAGCGGCGCCAGGAAGTTGACGCCCACCGGGGTGAGCGGCCACTCCTTGATCCACGCGGTCGCGTGGCACCACGGCTCCCGGGTCGCCGACTCCCGGGTCTTCGCCTGCAGGTACTGCGGGTCGGTCGCGTCCAGCTCGGCCGGCCAGGCGTTGCGCCGGGACATCGCCTGGATGTGGTCGATCGGGTGGTCCGGGTCGTACATCGAGTGCAGCAGCGAGGAGAGCCGGGCCTGGCCCAGCGGCTGGCGCACCCGGATGTCCGCCTCGGCCAGCCGGGCGCAGATGTCGGTCAGCTCGCGCGCCATCACGGCCGCCAGCCCCTCGTCGTCCCGCGCCCGCCGCCCGGTGGCCGTCCGGCCCATCGCGTGCGCCTCGGCGGCCAGGTCACGGGTGTAGTGCATGCAGGCCACCAGGTACGCCCGGTGCTGCTCCGAGGAGGTCGACACCATCGACTGGAGCTGGTCGTACGAGTCCTGCAGCCAACGCGGCGAGGACGGGTCCCCGCGCCGCTCGACATCCTTGGCGTGCGCGTCCGGGTCGGCCGGCAGGGTCCGGGCCAGGATCTGCAGCCGGGTCACGAAGCCGTCCCCGTTGGCGACGTGCTTCAGCAGCGTCCCGAAGCGGTCGACCAGGGCCTCCTGGTCCTCCGAGTCCCGCAGGCCCACGCCCGGGCCCTCGATCTCGATCGCGGCCGTCACCGTGCGCCGCTCCAGGTGCATCAGCACCCCGACCTCGTCCGGCCCGAACGGCGCCGTCAGCCAGCGCAGCCGCCCCACCCCCGGCGGCGGGCCGACCTCCACCTCCCGGCCGTCCAGCCGGGTGCCCGCGTCCATCACGTCCGAACGCCACACCGCCCGCCCGCTGCGGACCGTCCGGCGGTAGGTGCGGTTGATCTCCACCCACTTGTAGAACGTCCGCCTGCGGTACGGCACGTACACCGCCGCGATGGCGAGCGCCGGCAGACCGACCAGACCGCCGATCCGCAGCGGCAGGACCGGCATCAGCAGGCCCCAGAGCATGCCGAGGAAGGCCCCGAAGATGATCAGCACGATCTCGCCGGACTCCCGGTTCCGGCCGATCGGCGCGTTCGGGCGGGCCTTGCCGATCAGGTAGGTGCGGCGCTGGTGGACGTACGGCTGGGCGTACTGGGCACCGTACTGGCCGAGCGGTTCACTGCTCACTTACCCGTCACCCTCCCTTCGCTGGATTGCTGTCGCGGATCGGAACCGGGCCCTGCTTCGGCCCGCCCTGCGGCGGCGGGGACGGCGTCCGCCCGGCGTGCGCGGCGATGCCCGGCGCGACCGAACCGCCGCCGGCACCCCCGCCACCACCCGTACCGGCCGCCTGACCGCGGTCGCCGTGGGTGCTGATGCCCTGCTTCATCAGGTTCGCGGTGCCGTTGATCATCGCCGAACCGGCCTGCACGGCATTGGCCCGGGCCCCGCGCATGTTCAGCATCTCGTCGCCGAAGCCCGGCACGAAGCGGTAGACCGAGGCGCTCGCGAAGATCGACAGGAACAGGATCGCCAGCCCGGACAGCACCCGGGCGAAGTCGTCGTCCGCCCCGGAGCCGGTCGCCACCGCGCCCGCCAGGCCCAGGATGACCACGATGATCGGCTTCGCCAGGTCCACCGCCAGCATCACCCCCGCCCAGCGCCGCACGTGCTTCCACAGCTGCCGGTCCACCAGCCCCGCGTACACCGCCGTACCCAGCAGCGCGCCGACGTACAGCATCGCCGCCCGGATCAGCAGCTCCACCCAGAGCACCGCCGCCGCCAGCACCGCGACCAGCGACACGATCACGAGTATCAGCGGGCCGCCGCCCACGTCGCCCTTCTCCAGCGTGTCCGCGAAGCCCCCCAGGTACGACCCGGTGTCCGTCTTCGTCCCGACCGCGATCGCCTTGGTCAGCCCGTCCGTCACGCTCACCACGGTGTACAGGATCAACGGCGTGAACGCGGACGCCACCACCGTCAGCCACAGGAAGCCGATCGCCTCCGAGAACGCCGTCGCCAACGGCGCCCCCCGCACCGCCCGCTTCGCCACCGCCAGCAGCCACAGCACCAACGTGATCACCGTCGACACGGCGAACACCACGGCGTACTGCTGCAGGAACGACGCGTTGGTGAAGTCCACCTGCGTCGTCCCGTCGATCGCCCCCGACAACTTCCGCACCACCCACGCCGCGGCCTGCGCACAGCTCTTGGCCAACGACCCGAGCGGATCGGCCACAGCCCCGACGGCGCCGCCCCCGGGGACCGAACCTCCGGGCTTGGAGGCACAGTAGACGTCGCTACCGGGCAACGGTAGGACGTCGCAGTTGTTGCTGGCCGAAGGGCTCGGGCTCGGGTCCGCGATGGCCCGGGACGCCATACCGATGGCTGCGGCCTGGAAGAGAGCGAAGGCCGTGACGACCCGGCCGAACCGAGGAAGCCGTTTCCTGATCTCGCCGTCAACGCGCATAGCGGAACCCTCCGAACTGCTCTGCTGATCCGGCGATCTCATCCGCTGTGGCCGCCTGCTGGTCGCCCGGCAGGGGGGCCGGGCCTGACTTACGAGTGAAGTCGGTGAGCTTCCAGTCGCTGCCCGTCCAGTGCAGCGAGAGCGTGAGGGTGAACCAGTTGGTGGTCACCGGCTGGACGGAGTGCTCGCCGGCGAGGCCGGTGAGGCCGGTGCACCACACCTCGACCTTGGCGTCGCCGTCGCTGTAGCCCGTCGACTTGGTGCCGACCGGTACCGTGCGGCTGACGAAGGTGAGGCCCTTGGGCGCGTGGCCCTGGGCGTCGAGGCCGTAGCGGGTGGCGGTGTCACCGCCGAAGCCCTGGTCCAGCCGGACCTGGAGCCCCGCCAGGGCGCCCGGGTCGGCGATGGTGGCGATGATGCCGTGCCGGCTGTCGGTGCGGAACATGTCCGCGGAGCCGATCGCCACCGCGTAGTTGGTGGCGGCCGACTGGGCGCCGGGTTCGGTGTGCGGGTAGCCGGTGGGGATGCCGTTGGCGGTGGTGCCGACGGGCTGGTCGCCGCTGGGGGCGGGGCCGGCGCCGGAGCCGGCGCGGTCGGCGGAGGTGCCGCCTCCGGTGCCGCTTCCGCTGCCGGGTGTGACCCGGTTGGCGATGGCGATGGCCACGACGAGCAGGGTGACGACCACGAGGACGGCCAGCAGGGCGCGCAGCGGGCGGGACTGACGGTGGTTCTGCTGGGGGGAGGACTGTTCGCCGACCGGCAGGCGCGTACGGGTGCGCGGCTGGTCGTCGGACAACGGCACGGCGGCCCTCCTGGTGCGGGGAGCCGGGGCGGCTCCGGGGGCCCTCCGCCCGGGGGCGGGCGCGAGCGGAGGGTGGGAACGGGGGTGGGGTCCTGGCGGGCCGGCCGTCGGAGGGGGTCCGGACGGGGACCCGGCCTCAGGCAGGTCGGACTACTGCTGTCCGATCGTCAGATCGCCATGCCGTAGACAATGGTGAACAGAGTGCCGAGTGATCCGATGATGAACACGCCGGTCAGTCCGGCGACGATCAGCCCCTTGCCCTGTTCGGCGCCGAAGCTGTCGCGCATCGCGGTCGCCCCGATCCGCTGCTTGGCCGCGCCCCAGACCGCGATGCCGAGGCAGAGGAGGATGGCGACGGCCATGATGACCTCGACCATCACCCGCGCCTCCGACCCGAGGGTCGCGAACGGCCCCCAGTCCGGGGCGATTCCGCCGATGATGGTGTCGATGTTCGGCTTCTTGGGGGGGTCCTCGGCCAGGTGGCTGACCGCATTGGTGTGCACGCTGCTCAGGTTCATTTCCATCTCACCGCCCGATCAGGCAAATTCAAGGGCCCGGACCCGGCCCGCGCGAAGGGTCGGTACCTATTCTTGGCCAGATCTGATGTCGACTTGGCTACTTCTCGCGAATTGGTCGTGAGGCATCGGACACGTACGCGAGGATGTACACCGTACGAAGGATAGCGCTCACTGTTCGTATCTCTGATGATTGCGGTGAGCAACGCCTTCCGGGACACTTCGACTGACGACTCGTCGGGATGGTGCTGATGGTACTCCGGAAGGCCGGTACGGCCGCCGTCGCTGCGGGAGTTGTTGGTTTCGGGTTCATCGGGCTGGTGACGATAGGGACTTATGCGGCGAGTGGGACGCCGCAGCAGGCGGCGAATCGTTCCGCCCTGTCCCCCGGAACGGTCCCCGCGGCCTACCAGGAACCGATCCAGCGGTGGGGTGCGCTCTGCGCGGAGATCTCCCCGCCGATGCTCGCGGCGCAGCTGTACCAGGAGAGCGGTTTCGACCCCAAGGCGCGCTCCGGGGTCGGGGCGCAGGGCATGGCGCAGTTCATGCCGGGCACCTGGAGCTCGTACGCCACCGACGGCAACGGGGACGGCAGGGCGGACGTCTGGGACCCGCTGGACGCGATCGCCTCGGCCGCGACCTACGACTGCGCGATCGCCAAGCAGGTCGCGAAGGTCCCGGGCGACCCGCAGGCCAACCTGCTGGCCGCCTACAACGCCGGCGAGGGCGCGGTGCTCAAGTACAACGGGATCCCGCCGTACCGGGAGACCCAGGGCTACGTGCGGAACATCCAGGCGATGGCCCGCAGCTTCACCGCGCCGGTCTCGCCGACCGCGCCGCTGGAGGTGTCCGCGCAGTCGTCGGCCGCGATCTACTTCGCGCAGACCAAGCTCGGCACCCCGTACCTGTGGGGCGGCGAGGGCCTGCCCTCGCAGAACGGGCGGTTCGACTGCTCGGGCCTGACCCAGGCCGCGTTCGCCAGTGTGGGCATCACTCTGCCCCGGGTGGCCAACGACCAGTGGTACGCCGGGCCGCACCCGTCGCGGGACCAGCTGCGGCCGGGCGACCTGGTGTTCTGGGCGACGGACCTGAGCGATCCGCGGAGCATCCACCACGTCGGGATCTACGTCGGCGGCGGGTACATGATCAACGCGCCGCACACCGGCGCGGTGATCCGCTACGACAAGATCGACACCCGGGAGTACATCGGCGCGACCCGGGTCACCTCGGACGGCGCCCAGGCGCTGCCGACCCGCAACAACGACGGCGTGGTGAACGCCCCGAGCCGGCCGGGCGGCACGGAGCCCACCGCCCCGACGGGAGGCCAGGGCGGCACCCAGGGCGGCGCACCGGGCAGTGCTCCGAGCGGTGCTCCGAGCGGCACCCCGGCGGCCTCCGGCCGGCCCGCGGCCGCCGCCCCGCCCGCGCAGGCCGGGCCGAGCCCCACCGGGGCGGGAGGGTAGGCCCGAGGTGGCCGGGACGGCCGGGACCTGTGTGCGCGCTGTGGACGCTGAGTCACGTTTACATAACCGCGTGTTTCCATGGAACGCTGTGTCCCGGCGATGACGTTGGGTCCGGTGGCCCCCCGTCAGCTTTCGGCGCCGGGGCCGGCCCCGGCGGGAACGTACAGGTGCAGTGGACCAGAAGGAGGTGCGGCGTGTCGACGCCGCTTGCCGACACGACCAACCCCGACCTCGACCTGCTCTACGCCGTCAACGGCCTGGCCAAGCGCTCCCCGCAGTGGCTTGACCACCTGGTCTCGTGGATCGGCGAGTACGGCATCCTGATCGGCCTGGCGATGCTGGGCCTGGTGGCCTGGCTCCAGGCCAGGCGCCGTCCGGACGCGCCGGTGGCGATGGCCGGGCTGCTCTGGGTGCCGCTCTCGGTGGCGGTCGCCGAGCTGGCGAACCTGCCGATCGCCGCGATCGTGAACCGCCCGCGCCCCTTCGTCGACCATCCGGGGCTGCTGGTGCTGGTGGACGGCAAGGCCGGCACCCACTCCTTCGTCAGCGACCACTCGACCATGACGATGGGCGTCGCGGTGGCGCTGTTCCTGGTGAACCGCAGGCTGGGCTGGATCGCCGGCGGGCTGGCGCTGCTCCAGGGCTTCTGCCGGATGTTCATGGGCGTCCACTACCCGACCGACGTGATCGGCGGCTTCGCGCTGGCCGTCGCCGTGGTGCTGCTGCTGGCGCCGATCGCGATGGCGGTGCTGGTGCCGTTCTGCCACGCGCTGAGCCGGACGGCGGTCGCCCCGCTGATCCGGGCGCCCGAGCGCGGCGGCGCGGCCCGCGGCGGGGCCGGTCCGCGCGGCCGTCGGCGCGGGCGCGGGGCGGTGCGGGCCGGGGAGCAGCCGCCGGAGTCCGACCTCGCGGCCTGAGCCTGCGGGCGGACGCGGCCAAGCGGTCCAGGCGGTCAGTCCGGCTCGGCGCCGTTCCCGGCGAGGTGGTCGGCCCCCTCACGGCGGGCCAGGTCGCGCGAGCGGCGGGCCGGGGAGTACCAGCCGCAGCTGCAGGTCGCGAAGGCGAAGGAGCCGCGCTCGCTGATCACGAGGCGGTGTTCGGGCATCCTGGTGGTGCCGGGTGCGACCGGCAGCTCACTGTGCACGTGGTTCACCGTAACGCGCCGGACGCCTCCCGCGCGACGCTCCGGCGGTACCGGCCCCGTAACCCTTCGCGCCCCAACTCGTTTGCCCGGAAAGAGCTCTGCCCACCGGTGGTGTCCGGCGGGGCAGTCGGGCCCGAGGGGGTTGTCGCGAGGATGAAGATGACCGACCAGCAGCGCACCGGACGGCCGGCACGCCGGCCGGGTCCGCACCTGCGCTCGGCGGCCGGGGCCGCCCTGCTCGCCGCCGCCCTGGCGGCGGGGGCCGCCGGCTGCTCCGGAGGATCCGCCGACGGCTCCTCCGACCAGCAGTCGGCCGCGCCCGACCAGCTCGCCGCGGACCCGCTGACGGCGGTGCGCAACGCCGCCGACATCACCGGCCGCACCGGCTCCGCGCACACCGCGACGGAGCTGGTCACCGAGTCCGCCGAGAAGAAGGCCTCGTTCAGCGGCACGGGCGGCTACGACTACGTCAAGCGGATCGGCCGGCTGGAGGTCCAGGTGCCGCCGGGCGCGGCGACCACCGGGAAGATCGTCGAGGTGGTCCTGCCGGGCACCGTCTACCTCCAGAACAGCGGCGCCAAGGTCCCCGAGGGCAAGTGGGTCAAGCTGGACGTGCGTCAGCTGCCGGACGGCAACCTGGTCAGCAGCGGCGCCACCGACCCGGCCTCGGCGGCGGGGGCGCTGCGCGGGGCGCAGAAGGCGGAGGCGGTGGGCACCGAGACCGTCGACGGCGTCGCGCTGCACCACTACCGGGGCACCCTGGACCTGGCGAAGGCCGCCGACGCGACCGGCGGGCGGGGCGGGGACGGCCTGCGGACGGGCGCGCAGACCTTCACCGTCAAGGAGGTCCCGTACGACGCCTGGCTGGACGACCAGGGCCGGCTGCGCAAGGTGGTCGAGGTGTTCACCTTCGCCGGGGTGGCCGGGTCGAAGGAGCCCAAGGACCAGGTGAAGGTGACGTCGACGACCTCGTTGGCGGACTTCGGCAAGCCGGTGGAGGCGGCCGAGCCCGCGGCCTCGGACATCTACCAGATGAAGCCCACGGAGAGCCCGAAGTAGGGCGGGTCCGATGCTTCCCGGGCGGCCGGGGCGAGACGGGGTGCGGCCGGGGCGGGTGGCCGTCCGGGGAGCGACGGCCACCCGTTTCGGCGGTGCCGAGATGGCCCGTCCGTGCCATGTGGACGGGCCCCGGAGTGCCTAGGCTGGGCTCCGGGTGGCTGCCGCCCGGGCTGGCGAGGCACTGAAGGGGTGGTGCAGGTGGTGTCGTCCACGGGCGGCCGCAGCGGCGGCCACGACGACGCGGCCCTCGACGAGATCGATCTGGCCGGGGAGCTGATGATCGCCGCGACGGCCAGCTCCGGCGACCGGCTGCCGACCGAGCGGATCGACGAGGTGCTGCTGGACCGGAGCGAACCCGGGCAGGCCGACCGGGAGGCCGACGGCTAGCGGGGCCCGCGCGGCGGGCCCCGGAGCGGCGGACGGCCGGCGGCTCAGCTGCGCAGCAGGCGGCTGATCGCGGCGGTGGCCTCGGCCACCTTGGCGTCCAGTTCGGCGCCGCCCTCCTCGGCGGCCGCGGCGACGCAGTGCCGCAGGTGCTCCTCCAGCAGGGAGAGCGCGAAGGACTGCAGCGCCTTGGTGCCGGCCGAGACCTGGGTGAGCACGTCGATGCAGTAGACGTCCTCGTCCACCATGCGCTGGAGGCCGCGGATCTGGCCCTCGATCCGGCGCAGCCGCTTGAGGTGGGCGTCCTTCTGCGCGCTGTAGCCGTGCGGGCCGTGGTGCCCGGCCGGGGCGTGGCCGGCGTGCGGGTCGGTCCCCTGCGCGTGCTCCGGCTCGGTGCGCGCTTGCGTGGTGGTCATCGGCCCCGCCTTCGTCTCAGTGCCTGGTGGCTGCGTCGGCCACCAGTGTCCAACACCGGGGCCCTCCGTGGTGTTCCGACGGCCGACCCGGCACGTGCCGTCGGGCCGGGAGCGGGGGTGGCCGGCGGTTCACCCGTCTGAGCGGCGCCCCGGTCTTCCGTACGCACGACGGGGACAATCCGGGCGAGGTTCCGTCAGACTGAGGGCTCCAGTCCGCACGTGGCGGTGCGGTCCGGATCAGCCGGTGCGGCAGCCGAACGGAAGGGGAGCTTCCGGCTCCTTCCCCGGCCCCCCGTTTGCGTGATTGCGCTTGGTTGCACCTAGCATCGTTCAGTCCCTACCCCGCACATCGGAGATTTCCGTGCGTTTTAGCCTGACCCCGAAGGAGACGAGCTTCTACGACATGTTCGCCGCCGCGGCGGAGAACCTCGTCGTCGGATCGAAGCTCCTCTTGGAGCTGCTGGGATCAGACGTGTCGGCCCGTGCGGAGATCGTCGAGCGCATGCGCGCCGCCGAGCACGCCGGGGACGACACCACCCACGCCGTCTTCCACCAGCTGAACTCGTCCTTCATCACGCCCTTCGACCGCGAGGACATCTACAGCCTCGCCTCGTCGCTGGACGACATCATGGACTTCATGGAGGAGGCCGTCGACCTGGTCGTCCTCTACGACATCCAGACCCTGCCGAAGGGCATCGAGCAGCAGATCGAGGTGCTGGCGCGCGCCGCGGAGCTCACCGCCGAGGCGATGCCGAACCTGCGCAGCATGTCCAACCTCACCGAGTACTGGATCGAGGTCAACCGGCTGGAGAACCAGGCCGACCAGATCCACCGCAAGCTGCTCGCCCACCTGTTCTCCGGTCAGTACGACGCCATCGAGGTCCTCAAGCTCAAGCAGGTCGTGGACGTCCTTGAGGAGGCGGCGGACGCGTTCGAACACGTCGCCAACACGGTGGAGACCATCGCCGTCAAGGAGTCCTGACCCTCGTGGACATGGCAGCACTCATCGCCGTCGTCGGCGTTGCGTTCTTCTTCACGTACACCAACGGCTTCCACGACTCGGCGAACGCGATCGCCACCTCGGTCTCCACCCGGGCGCTCACCCCCCGGGCGGCGCTGGCGATGGCCGCGGTGATGAACCTGGCCGGCGCGTTCCTCGGCAGCGGCGTGGCGCACACCGTCTCCAAGGGGATCATCGAGACCCCCACCGGCGACAAGGGCATGGTGATCCTGTTCGCCGCCCTGGTCGGGGCGATCGCCTGGAACCTGGTCACCTGGTACTTCGGCCTGCCGTCCTCCTCCTCGCACGCGCTGTTCGGCGGCATGGTGGGCGCGGCGATGGCCGGCGGCATCGACGTGATCTGGAGCGGGGTCCTCGACAAGATCGTCATCCCGATGATCGTCTCGCCGGTGGTCGGCCTGGTCGGCGGCTTCCTGGTGATGCTGGCGATCCTGTGGATCTTCCGCCGGGCCAACCCGCACAAGGCCAAGCGCAACTTCCGGGTCGCCCAGACCGCCTCGGCCGCAGCGATGGCGCTGGCGCACGGTCTCCAGGACGCCCAGAAGACCATGGGCATCGTGGTGATGGCGCTCACCATCTCCGGCCACCAGTCCGGCAACGGGATCCCGGTCTGGGTGAAGATCTCCTGCGCGACCATGCTCTCGCTGGGCACCTACGCGGGCGGCTGGCGGATCATGCGGACGCTCGGACGCAAGATCATCGAGCTGGACCCGCCGCAGGGCTTCGCCGCCGAGGCCACCGCCGCCACGGTCATGTACGTCACCTCGTTCGTCTTCAAGGCGCCGATCTCCACCACCCACGTGATCACTGCGGCGATCATGGGCGCGGGGGCCACCAAGCGGATCCGCGCGGTGCGCTGGGGCGTCGCGAAGAACATCGTGCTCGGCTGGTTCATCACGATGCCGGCGGCCGCGCTCGTCGCGGCGCTGGTGTACTGGTTCGCCCACCTGTTCTGGGGCTGACGGCCCCGCGGGACGCACGGAGCAGGACGCGCGGAGCAGGACGCACGAACGGACAGGGCCCGCCCCCACATCTCGGGGGCGGGCCCTTTTCCATGCCCCGTGGCGGCACCGCCATGCAGCACCACGGGACAGCTCGCGGTCCGTCACGCCGCTCGGCGCCGGGGCGCCGCCCGTGACGGGGCCGGTCTAGCCGAAGCGGCCGGAGATGTAGTCCTCGGTCGCCTGGACCTGCGGGTTGGAGAAGATCCGCTGGGTGTCGTCCAGCTCGACCAGCTTGCCCGGCTGGCCGACGCCGGCCAGGTTGAAGAAGGCGGTGCGGTCGCTGACGCGGGCCGCCTGCTGCATGTTGTGGGTCACGATGACGATGGTGAACTGCTCCTTCAGCTCGCCGATCAGGTCCTCGATGGCGAGGGTGGAGATCGGGTCGAGCGCGGAGCAGGGCTCGTCCATCAGCAGGACCTGGGGCTCGACCGCGATGGCGCGGGCGATGCACAGGCGCTGCTGCTGACCGCCGGAGAGGCCGGCCCCCGGCTTGTTCAGCCGGTTGTGGACCTCCTTCCAGAGGTTGGCGCCCTTCAGCGAGCGCTCCACCACCTCGTCCAGCACGGCCTTCTTCTTCACGCCGGCGAGCCGGAGACCGGCGATCACGTTGTCGTAGATCGACATGGTCGGGAACGGGTTCGGGCGCTGGAAGACCATGCCGACCGAGCGGCGCACGGCGACCGGGTCGACGTTGGAGGCGTACAGGTTCTCGTCGTCCAGGAGGACCTTGCCCTCGACCCGGGCGCCGGGGATCACCTCGTGCATCCGGTTGAGGGTCCGCAGGAAGGTGGACTTGCCGCAGCCGGAGGGGCCGATGAAGGCGGTCACCGAGCGGGGCTCGATGCTCATCGAGATGTCCTCGATGGCCTTGGTGGTGCCGTAGAAGGCCGACAGTCCGCTGACGTCGATGCGCTTGGCCATGATCGTTGCTTCTCTCGTCTGTCTCGTACGTCAGTCGGTCGCTCAGTGCCCGCCCTTGGGCGAGCGCCAGCGCGCGATGCCCCGGGCGATGAGGTTGAGCCCCATCACGAAGGCGATCAGCACCAGCGCCGCACCCCAGGCACGGGCGTAGCCGAAGTCGTTGTTGACCTGCGAGTACTGCTGCCAGATGTACATCGGCAGGGACTGCTGCGGGCCTTCGAACGGGTTGTTGTTGATGGAGTCGGCGCCGAACACCAGCATCATCACCGGGGCGGTCTCGCCCGTGATGCGGGCGACCGCGAGCATCACACCGGTGGTGATGCCGCCGATCGCGGTGGGGAGGACGATCCGCAGGATGGTCTTCCACTTCGGCACGCCGAGCGCGTACGAGGCCTCGCGCAGCTCGTTCGGGACGAGCTTGAGCATCTCCTCGGTGGACCGGACCACGACCGGCATCATCAGGATCGCCAGTGCGAGGCTGCCCGAGAAGCCGGAGTAGCTGAAGCCCAGCGCGAGGTTCCAGATCGAGAGGATGAACAGACCGGCGACGATCGACGGGATGCCCGTCATGACGTCGACGAAGAAGGTGACCGCCTTGGCGAGCGTGCCGCGGCCGTACTCGACCAGGTAGACGGCGGTCAGCAGACCGATCGGGGCGGCGATGGCGGTGGCCAGGCCGACCTGCTCCAGGGTGCCGATCAGCGCGTGGTAGATGCCGCCGCCGGGCCCGGACTGGATCACGCCCTTCATGGAGTGGCCCAGGAAGTTCCCGTCGACCACGTGGATGCCCTGCTGGACGGTGTAGACCGTCAGGGCGACCAGCGGGACGACGGCCAGGATGAAGGCGACCCAGACCACCGAGGTGGCGAACCGGTCCTTGGCCTGCCGACGGCCCTCGACCCGGGCCGAGAGGGTGTAGCTGATCAGGAGGAAGAGCAGGCCCGAGATCAGGCCCCACTGGAGGTGGCTGGCCAGCCCGCCGACCGCGCCGATCCCGCAGCCGAGGGCGATCGAGCCGGCGGCGACGGCGGCCGGGGCCCACTTGGGCAGGCGGTTGGCGGTCAGCGGACGGCCGACGGGCCGGGCGTCCTCGACGAGCGCGGTGACGGTCATGCGTTGGCCCCCGAGTACTCCTTGCGGCGGGCGATGATCAGTCGCGCGGCACCGTTCACCAGCAGGGTGATGACGAACAGGACGAGGCCGGAGGCCATCAGCGCGTTGCGGCCGTTGTCCCCGGCCTCGGCGAACTTCAGCGCGATGTTCTGCGCGAAGGTGCCGCCGCCGGCGTCGAGGATGTGCAGCGACAGGACGTTGCTGGCGGACAGCACCACCGCGACCGCGATGGTCTCGCCGAGCGCGCGGCCGAGGCCGAGCATCGAGGCCGAGATGATGCCGGGGCGGCCGAACGGCAGCACCGCGGTGCGGATCATCTCCCAGCGGGTCGCGCCGAGCGCGAGCGCCGCCTCCTCGTGCATCCGCGGCACCTGGCGGAACACCTCGCGGGAGACCGCGGTGATGATCGGCAGGACCATGATCGCCAGCAGGATGCCGACGGTGAACAGGTTGCGCGGGGTGCCGGTCCTGGTCTGGTCGAAGATGTACGTCCAGCCCAGGTACTCGTTGAGCCAGCTGGTCAGACCGTCCATGTGCGGCACGAGGAAGAGCGCGCCCCAGAGGCCGTAGACGATGCTGGGGACGGCGGCGAGCAGGTCGACCAGGTAGGCGAACGGCTGGGCGATCCGGCGCGGCGCGTAGTGCGAGATGAACAGCGCGATCCCGATGGCCACCGGGACGGCGATCGCCATCGCGATGACGGCGCTGACGATGGTGCCGAAGGCCAGGACGGCGATGCCGAAGACGGGCTTCGGGGCGTCCGGCGTCCACTCGAAGGAGGTGAGGAAGTTGCCTTCGTTGGTGCTCAGGGCCTGGACCGACCGCCAGGTCAGGAACGCCGCGATGGCGGCCATGATGACCAGCAGCAGGATGCCCGAGCCCCGGGCGAGGTTCATGAAGATCTTGTCGCCGACCCGGCTGTCGCGCGGCCGGCGTTCCCTGCCTCGCGGGGCGGCAGGGGAGGATGAAGTCATTGGTCTACTCCGGTCTGGTGGTGCCGCCCCGGAAGGGGGAACGGCACCATGGCGGCGGTGCCCCGGACGTGGTGCTGGGTGTGGTGCGTTCCGGTGGGGCGGCCCCGGCCCCCCTCGCTCACGGGGCCGCCCCACCGGGGGTCCTGTCGGGTCAGGCCAGGGTCGCGATGACGCCGTTGACCTTGTCGGTCACGGCCTTCGGCAGCGGGACGTAGCCCTTCTCGCCGACGGCCTTCTGGCCCGCGTCGCTGGCCGTGTAGGTCAGGAAGGACTTCAGGGTGTCGAGGGTCTCGGCCTTGTTGCCCTTGTCGCAGACGATCTCGTAGGTGATCAGGACCAGCGGGTAGGAGCCCTCGTCCTTGGTCGCGTAGTCGAGCTTCAGCGCGAGGTCGCTGCCGGTGCCGGCGGCCTGGGCCTTGGCGATGGTGCTGGCGGCGTTCTCGGCGGTGGCCGCGACCGGCTTGGAGGCGCCCGTGTTGATGTCGGCGCTCTTCAGGCTGTTGGTCTGGGCGTAGGCCAGCTCGACGTAGCTGATCGAGTTCTTGACCTGCTTCACCTGGGCCGAGACGCCGGCGCTGCCGTTGGCCGACTGGCCGCCCTTGGCCGCCCAGGCCTTGCCGGCCGGGTAGGTCCAGGCGCCGCCGCCGGCGGCGGCGAAGTACTTGGTCAGGTTCTCGGTGGTGCCGGCGTCGTCCGAGCGGTGGAAGGTCTGGATCTCCGCGTCCGGCAGCTTGGCGCCCGGGTTCAGGGCGGCGATCGCCGGGTCGTTCCACTTGGTGATCTGCGAGTCGAAGATCTTGGCGGAGGTCGGGCCGTCCAGGACCAGGTTGTCGACGCCGTCGACGTTGTAGACCAGCGAGATCAGACCGCCGACCATCGGCAGGTCGATGCCCTGGCCGCCGGTGCAGACCGCCTTGGAGGCGTCGACCTCGGCCGGCTTGAGGGCCGAGTCGGAGCCGGCGAACTGGATCTTGCCCTGGTTGAACTGCTGGATGCCGGCACCGGAGCCGCCACCCTGGTAGTTGATCGTGCTGCCGGAGCAGGCGGCGGCGAAGCTGGTCTTCCAGACGTCCATCGCCGCGGTCTGCGCGGTCGAACCGGCGGCGATCAGCGAACCGGCCTTGCCACAGTTGATCGCGCTGGTCGCGGCGGAGCCGTTGGAGCCACCGGACGCGGTCGTGTTGTTGTTGTTGTCCGACCCGCAGGCGGCGAGCGACAGCGAGCTGACGAGCGCCATGGCACCGATCGCGAGGGCCTTGGAGCGGCCGTTCCGCTGGAGCTTCACAGGGGTGTCCCTTTCTGTGGCATTGCCCTTGGCGTGCGCCGTACGCGTACGGCCCAGCGCGGGTTTTGCTGTGGTCCGGGGCCCGTGCGGCCCTCCGGTGGTCCCGAAGTTAGGCCGGGTAAGTGACACGACAGCCGGTCGCAAGTGAACGGCGAGTGAACCTCGAACGGATGACAGGAAACTACGTCAGGTAGTAACGGTTGCGTCACGGGGAGGGCGCGACGAGATCACTTCCACCGTTCCTTCACCGACCCGGCCCCCGCGGCCCGCACCGGCTCCGCCCCCAGGACCGCCAGCAGGGCGTCGACCAGCAGCCGGTCCTGGTCGTGGGTGAGCCGTGCGCGCGCCTTCCCGGCCGGCAGCCAGTCCAGCCGGTCCACCTCCCGGTTGGGCCGGAAGGACCCGCTCGACGGCACCGCCGCCCAGTAGCGGACCTCCTTCGGACGGCCCTGCACCCGGTAGTGCTGGGTGGGCAGCTCCGGGCCCAGCAGGCAGTGGAACCCGGTCTCCTCCCGGACCTCGCGCAGCGCCGCCTCGGCCATCCCCTCACCGGCTTCGAGCTTGCCCTTCGGCAGGCTCCAGTCGTCGTACTTGGGCCGGTGGACCAGCGCGATCCGCGGCCGCCCCAGCCGGCCGCTCTTCTTCGGCCGGCCCGGCAGCCACAGCACCGCGCCCGCCGCCAGGATCACCGGGCCGTGCCCCGCACCGGCCGCCGCCCGGCCGGTGCGGGGGCGCTCGCCCACCTCAGACCGTCCGGGGTGCGACGGAGTGCCCCCAGGCGTCGGCCGGGACGAGCTCCAGCCAGCCGTCCGGGCCGGGCGGCAGGTCCGGCCAGCGGCGGCCGACGGCGTACCGCGCCGACTCCACCTCCAGCCGCTGGTCGGCGTGCACCACGCCCAGCACGTACGCGGTCGCCGGGGTGATCCGCGGGGTGCGCGCCGCGGTGGCGGCGGTGACGGCGGCGTCCGCCGCCTCCTGCTGCCGGTCCAGCACCGCGTCCAGCCCGTCCAGCTCGGAGGACGCGCGGCCGCACACCTCCAGCACGTACCGGGCCCGCTTCACCAGGATCCGCAACCGCGCCCAAGGCGCGTCGTCGGCCGCCAGCGCGGTGTCCGCGTCCGTCGCCCCGCGGGACGCCGGCACCGCGCCCAGCCGGCGCAGCCCGTCCCCGCCGTACGGCGTCGCGGCCCGCTGCAGCGGCAGCTGCTGGGCGCCCGCGGACAGCGCGGCGAACGCGGCGGCGGCCTGCGGCAGCAGCACGGCCGGGGCGCGGCCGTCCGCCGAGTCCAGCAGCGGCGCCTCGCCGACCAGCAGGGTCATCCGGTCCGCCAGCGCGTGCAGCCGGGCGGAGCGGAGCTCCTGGAGCACGGTGGAGTGCGCCCTGGTCCGGGCCAGGGTCAGCTGCCGGTCCAGCAGCGCGCGCGCCTTGGGGGCGCCCGCGTGGCCGGCCAGCATGCCCGTCCCCTCCGGGTCGGTGCCGCTCAGCAGGTCCAGCGCGCCCAGCAGCCGGGCCGAGCGGCGGACGTAGCCGGGTTCCAGCGCCAGCAGGTTGAGCAGCCAGCGCAGCTCGGTGCGCGACTCCTGCGCCCAGGTCTGTTCGAAGACCGAGCCGAAGGTGTGCAGCAGCCCGCCGATCCGCCGGACGGCCCGCAGCAGGTCCGAGGTGCCGGCCGACGGGACGGTCGAGGCCGTCCCGGGTCTGGCACCGACCTCGCCCACCGCCAGCGGCAGCGCGCGCAGGAAGGCGCCGGCCTGGACGGTGAGGTGGCGGGAGAGGATGTCCCCGGCGGTCGCTGTGGAGGCCGCCTGGGCCGTCATCGGCGCTTCGGTCATGGCGTGGTAGATCCCCGTTCCCCCGGGGCGGTCCCCCGGAGCTGGTGGCCGACCGCCGGAACAGGTCCCCTTCGGGCCCCGAGGGGCCCGACTGCTCCGGCGGCTCGCATCAGTGGGCGCGTCAGCGCGAGGTGGCGGCCCTGCGGCGCTGGCGCGAGTCGATCAGCAGGTCCTGGACGTGTCGCAGCGGCCGGCCCTCGGCGTCCTGCGAGTGCCTGGTCCAGGCGCCGTCCGGCCCCAGGTGCCAGGACTCGGTCTCGTCCGACACCCCGAGGTCGATCAGCCCGGACAGCTCGGCGCGGTGCGCCGGATCGGTGATCCGCAGCAGCGCCTCGATCCGGCGGTCCAGGTTGCGGTGCATCATGTCGGCGCTGCCGATCCAGACCTCCGGATCGCCGTTGTTGCCGAACACGAAGATCCGGGAGTGCTCCAGGAAGCGGCCCAGGACGCTGCGGACCCGGATGTTCTCGCTCAGCCCCGGGACACCCGGGCGGATCGCGCAGATCCCGCGCACCCAGACGTCCACCGGCACCCCCGCCTGGGAGGCCCGGTACAGCGCGTCGATCACGGCCTCGTCGACGATCGAGTTGACCTTGACCTTCACGTAGGCCGGACGGCCCGCCCGGTGGTGGGCGATCTCGTTGTGGATCCGCGCGACCAGCCCGTCGCGCAGGCCGCGCGGGGCGGTCAGCAGACGGCGGTAGGACTCGCGGCGCGAGTAGCCGGAGAGCCGGTTGAACAGGTCCGAGAGGTCCGCGCCGACCTGCGGGTCGGAGGTGAGCAGGCCGAGGTCCTCGTACAGCCGGGCCGTCTTCGGGTGGTAGTTGCCGGTGCCGACGTGGGAGTAGCGGCGCAGGGTGTCGCCCTCCTGCCGGACCACCAGCGAGAGCTTGCAGTGCGTCTTCAGCCCGACCAGGCCGTACACCACGTGGCAGCCGGACTCCTCCAGCTTGCGGGCCCACTTGATGTTGGCCTGCTCGTCGAAGCGCGCCTTGATCTCGACCAGCACCAGCACCTGCTTGCCGGACTCGGCCGCGTCGATCAGCGCGTCGACGATCGGCGAGTCGCCGGAGGTGCGGTACAGGGTCTGCTTGATCGCCAGCACGTCCGGGTCGGCGGCGGCCTGCTCCAGGAAGGCCTGCACCGAGGTGGAGAAGCTGTCGTACGGGTGGTGCAGCAGGACGTCGCGCTCGCGCATCGCGGCGAAGATGTCCGGCTGGGAGGCCGACTCGACGTCGGTCAGCCCGCGGGCCGTGCCGGCCACGAACTTCGGGTACCTGAGCTCCGGGCGGTCCAGCTCGGCGATCCCGAACAGCCCGGTCAGGTCCAGCGGCCCGGGCAGCGGGAAGACCTCCGCCTCGGTGATGTTCAGCTCCCGCACCAGCAGGTCCAGGATGTACGGGTCGATCGACTCCTCGACCTCCAGCCGGACCGGCGGGCCGAAGCGCCGCCGCATCAGCTCCTTCTCCAGGGCCTTGAGGATGTTCTCGGTGTCGTCCTCCTCCACCTCCAGGTCCTCGTTGCGGGTGACGCGGAAGGCGTGGTGGGCCAGCACCTCCATCCCCGGGAAGAGCTCCTCCAGGTGGGCGCCCATGACGTCCTCCAGCGGGACGTACCGCTGGGGCGAGGCCTCCAGGAAGCGGGCCAGCGACTGCGGCACCTTGACCCGCGCGAAGTGCTTGTGCCCGGAGACCGGGTTGCGCACCACGACGGCCAGGTTCAGCGAGAGTCCCGATATGTACGGGAAGGGGTGCGCCGGGTCGACGGCCAGCGGGGTCAGCACGGGGAAGATCTTCTGCCGGAACAGCGTGTGCAGCCGGGCCTGCTCCTTCTCGGCCAGCTCAGACCAGCGGACCAGCTCGATGCCCTCGGTGGCGAGGTCCGGCAGCACCTCCTGCTGGAAGGCGGCGGCGTGGCGGGCCATCAGCTCGCGCGAGCGGGTCCAGATCAGGTCCAGCACCTCGCGCGGCTGGAGGCCGGAGGCACTGCGCGTGGCGACGCCGGTGGCGATCCGGCGCTTGAGGCCGGCCACCCGGACCATGAAGAACTCGTCCAGGTTGCTCGCGAAGATCGCCAGGAACTTCGCCCGCTCCAGCAGCGGGATGCCCGGGTCCTCGGCCAGCTCCAGGACCCGCTCGTTGAACGCGAGCCAACTGCGCTCGCGGTCCAGGAAGCGGCCCTGCGGCAGCGCTTCGAACTCCTCGTCGTCCGTGGCCGGCAGCTCCGGCGGGATCCCCAGCGCGCTGGACATCCGGGCCGGGGGCGACAGCGGGGCAGAGACGGGGCGGGGGATGCTCATGGGCTCCAGCTCCTCCAGCAGCAGGACGGCGTCCGGACGCGATGGGCTCTGCGGGCCGTCGCCCTCGCCCCGGGCCGGACCCGGGGACAGCACCCACCCTCCGGGCGCGGTCCGTACAGGACCGGCCGGTGCGTGGCGGTCGACTCTGCACGAGCGAGACACTACGGACTTCATCCTGTGATCTTCGCGGCAGCAATTGAATCCACGGTAAACACCGCATGGCCGGGAGGAAAGCTGAGTCGGTCGGGGCAAGGGGTTCGGCCGTCCCGTACCCCGTCCGTTCCCTGGTCCGTGCCCCGGTCCGGGGGTGTTCCGGGGGCGTTCCGGCCGCCGGCGGCTACCGACGGCTAGGCGGGGCGGGGCGCCCGGTACGGGGCCCGGTACATGAGGTCCACCTCGTGGACGGTGAACCCCAGGCGTTCGTACACCCGCACGGCCACCGGGTTGTCGGCGTCGACGTAGAGGAGGACGGCACCCAGTCCGCGCTCGCCGGGGCCGCTGCCGGTCAGGTGGCGAAGGCCCGCCGCGGTCAGTGCCCGGCCGAGGCCGCTGCCCTGCTCCGCCGGGTCCACGCCGACCACGTACACCTCGCCCAGCTCGGGCTCGGTGGCGGTGGCCGGGTGCACCTTGGTCCAGTGGAAGCCGACCACCCTGCCGTCCCGGGTGGCGAGGAAGAAGCCGGCCGGGTCGAACCAGGGCTCGGCGATCCGCTCGGCCAGGTCCTGCTCGGTCCAGGTGCCCTGCTCGGGGTGGTGGGCGAAGGCCAGGGCGTTCAGCCGCAGCCACTCGGCGTCGTCCTCCCCCGGGCGGAAGGTACGGAGCTCGATGCCCGCGGGGACGACCACGTCCTCGGTCTGCGGGCCGGGCCGGCGCATCTGGCGCAGTTCGCGGACCAGCTCCGCGCCGTACGCCTCGGCCAGGTGCCGGGCCGCCGGGTGGCCGCCGTGCACCCAGAAGTCCACCGCCTCGCGCCCCGCGCGGTGGGCCTGTGCCAGGACGGCGTCCACCAGCGGACGGGCCAGACCGCGACCGCGGACGGCGGGATCGACCACCAGCTCGGCGGCGGGGTTGGCGGCCGGGTCCTCCGGCACCTCCAGCTGGCCGTAGCCGAGGACGGCTCCGGTTTCGGACTCGGGTTCGGCCCCGGATTCGGTCTCTACGAGATGGATGACGCCCGGGCGCGGAGTCTCCGCGTTCCGCAGCCGGAGCCGGCCCTGCTCGGACACGGCGGCCCGGCCGTCCACCGCCTGGGCCTCCGCCAGAACACGCAGAGCGCCGTCGCGCTGCGCGGGCCGGAGCACATCGTTCGCAATGACCGCTGTCTGATCGTCCATGCCCTGACGATACGTCACCGGAAATGCGAAGAACCCCCATCCGGGACCCGGATGGGGGTTCTTCTGAAGAATTGTTCGGCGGCGTCCTACTCTCCCACAGGGTCCCCCCTGCAGTACCAT
>NZ_JBHJSJ010000045.1:0-33723 GCF_042268845.1 Kitasatospora sp. NPDC056273
CCCGTACGGTCACGGGTGCCGCCCCTCGGCGGTGCTGCTTCGCGCGCTAGATGATCAGGCTGAGCGGCATGATCAGGGCGATGGCGACCACCGAGATCACCGTCTCCATCACCGACCAGGACTTCAGCGTCTGCCCGACGCTCATCCCGAAGTACTCCTTCACCAGCCAGAAGCCGGCGTCGTTGACGTGCGAGAGGAACAGCGAACCGGCGCCGATCGCGAGCACCAGCAGGGCCGCGTGGGTCGAGGACATGTTCGCGGCGAGCGGGGAGACGATGCCGGCCGCGGTGATCGTGGCGACCGTCGCCGAGCCGGTGGCCAGGCGGATCAGCACGGCGATCAGCCAGCCGAGCAGCAGCGCGGAGATGTGCCACTTGCCGGACCACTCGCTGACCGCGTTGCCGACGCCCACGTCGATCAGGGTCTGCTTGAAGCCGCCGCCCGCGCCGACGATGAACACGATGCCGGCGATCGGGCCGAGCGACTTGCCGACGGTGTCGGAGACCCGGGCCTTGTCGAAGCCGGCCGCCTTGCCGAGCGTCACCATGCCGAGCAGGGTCGCGGCGAGCAGCGCGATCAGCGGGGAGCCGATGAAGTCGAACACCCGCTGGCCCAGCGCCTTCGGGTTGTCGATCACCACGTCGGCCAGCGCCTTGCCGAGCATCAGCACGACCGGCAGCAGGATGGTGGCCAGCACCGCGGCGAAGGAGGGGGTGCGGTCGTGCTTGGCCGTCTCCTCGGGGGCGGTGGCCGCCGGGATCTCCAGCGGGCCGACCCAGCGCTCGGCCACCCGGGCGAACAGCGGACCGGCGATGATCAGGGTCGGGACGGCGATCAGCAGGCCGAGCGCCAGGGTGATGCCGAGGTCGGCCTTCAGCGCGTCGACGGCGACCAGCGGGCCCGGGTGCGGGGGCACCAGGCCGTGCAGCACCGACAGGCCGGCCAGGGCCGGGATGCCGACCCGCATCAGCGGCACGTTGCCGCGGCGGGCGACCAGCAGCACGATCGGGATCAGCAGTACGACGCCGACCTCGAAGAACAGCGGCAGGCCGAGCACGGCCGCGATCAGCGCCATCGCCCAGGGCAGCGCCTTGTTGCCGGTGCGGGAGAGCACGGTGTCGGCGATGATGTTGGCGCCGCCGGAGTCGGCGAGCAGCTTGCCGAGCATCGCGCCGAGGCCGATCAGCAGGCCGACGCTGGCGACGGTGGAGCCGAAGCCCGTCGAGAAGCTGCTGAGCAGCTTGTCGAAGGGGGCGCCCGCGACGGCGGCCAGCAGACCGGAGCCGAGCGTGAGGGCGAGGAACGGGTGCAGCTTCAGCTTGGTGATCAGTACGACGATCGCACCGATGCTGAGCAGCACCGCGATCAGCAGCTGGGAGTCGCTGCTGGTGTGCGGCAGGGCCGGTGGGGCGGCCGCCAGCAGAGTGGGGGCAATGCTCACGCGAGGTCTCCATTGACGGGCCGCAGCAGCGCCACGGCCATCTCGACGAGTTCTTCGGGGGACGGGCCCACGTCCAGGGCGGCGCCGCGCTCGTCCGCACCCAGGGGCTCCAAGGTGGCGTACTGGGAGTCGAGCAGCGACGTCGGCATGAAGTGGCCGGTGCGGTGGGAGAGCCGGTCCTCGACCAGCTCGTGACCACCGCTGAGGTGCAGGAAGAAGGCTCCCGGGGCGTCCGCGCGCAGGATGTCGCGGTAGCGGTGCTTCAGCGCCGAGCAGGTCACCACGCCGCCGGTACCGGCCTCGGCCCGCTCCTTGAGCCAGGCGCCGATGGCGCGCAGCCAGGGCGCGCGGTCCTCGTCGTCCAGCGGGATGCCGGCCGACATCTTGGCGATGTTGGCCGGCGGGTGGAAGTCGTCCGCCTCGGCGAAGGGGAGAGCGAGGCGGTCTGCCAGCAGGCGGGCCAGGGTGGTCTTGCCGACGCCCGAGACGCCCATCACCACGATGGTGAAGGGGGACTGCGGGAAGTCGTGGTTCTCGACGCTGAGAGCCATGGGGTGGTGCTCCTTCGTTGCCTGGCCGCCACTATCGCCTCAAAGATATGACGTATTCAAGTGGAGGAAACCAAATCGTCATACTTTTGCGGTGTGGTCTGGGTCGCAGGACGCCACAACCCGGGCCGCGGGACGACACGACCCGGACCGCGGGGCGGCACGACCACCGCCACAGGGCGACGTGAACGCGCGCGGGGCGGGCGTCTACCCTGGGCGGATGGAGATCCAGGGGCTGCCCGGGCGGCTGCTTGACGAGCTCGGACCGGCGATCGCGTCGGGGGAGGTCCCCGAGGGGGCCGTGCTGCGCGGCGAGGAGCTGGAGCACCGGTTCGGGGTCTCCCGGACGGTGGTCCGGGAGGCGGTGCGGATCCTGGAGGGGATGCGCATGGTGGCGTCCCGGCGACGGGTCGGGATCACCGTGCAGCCGAAGTCGGTCTGGGACGTCTTCGACCCGATGGTGATCCGCTGGCGCCTGGCCGGCTCGGACCGGCCCGCCCAGCTACGCTCGCTCGGCTCCCTGCGGGTGGCCGTCGAACCGGCCGCGGCCGCGCTCGCCGCCACCCACGCGAGCGACGACGACCGGCGCGAACTCAGTTCACTGGCCGTGGATCTGACGGTCACCGCGCGGGCCGCCGACCTGGCCACCTTCCTCGAACACGACATCGCCTTCCACTCCCTGGTGCTGCGCGCCTCCGGCAACGAGATGTTCGCCCACCTCGGGGACACCGTCGCGGCGGTGCTCACCGGCCGGACCGAGTACCATCTGATGCCCGATCAGCCGGAGTCGTACGCGATCCGGCTGCACCGCGAGGTCGCGGAGGCGATCTGCGCCAAGGACGCCGGCCACGCCGAGCGGGCGATGCGGACGATCGTGAGCGGCGCGCTGGAGGAGCTCAACGCCCAGCTGGACTGAACCGGGGCGCCGGGGGCGCCTGCCAGGCCTGCCGGGACGGCAATGACGGCCCGGATGGCACGGTTTGGCGGCAGTTCGGCGGTTATGGAGGCATAGTCCTGGTTCGGCGGGGCAGAGTGAGCCGAGGGGGCGCGTTTCGTGTGCGCCCGTTCCGTATGCTTCACCGAACACGCGCCACGCGCCTGGGGGTCGCTCGATGTCCGTGCCACGCCGCCGCCGTCGCCGCCTACCCGACGAGGTACGCGCCGCCGCAGTCCGGGCGGTGCTCTGCCTGTCCTTCACCCTGGTCGGCGTCGTGGTGGCGACGCTGGCCTCGTACGCGGACAGTTGGCTGCTGACGCCCGCGCTGCTGGCGATGGGGCTGGGGGTGTTCGGCACCATGTGGTGCCTGGTGGAGATCCTGATCTCCCGCCAGGTCGCGGCCCAGCGGATGCAGTCGCCGGGCTCCGCGCACCCGATGGCGGGCAGCCGGGCGCCCTCCGAACCGCTGGCCGCGCGGCCGTTCCCCCGGCCCGGCTCGTCCTCGGTGTACCGGCAGCCGTACGAGTCGCCGCAGCCGCAGCCGTACGGGCCGGGGCGGCAGCAGCCCCAGCCGTACGGGTCGGGGCAGCCGCCGTACGGGAACCAGCAGCCGCCCCGACCGCCGTACCAGCAGCCCTACCAACCGCCGCGACAGCCACCGCAGCAGCCGCCGCGCCAGGCCCGGGTGCAGCCCAACCACCCGTAGCACCAGGCCGATCGGTCAGTCCCGGAGCGGCAGCGCCCGGTAGTGGGTGGTGAGCCGGCGGTCCTCGTCCAGGACGTGGAAGGCCAGCATCGGCGGGTGGTCGAAGGAGATGCCGGGCCCGCCCTCGAAGGGCAGCGTGACGGTGGAGACCACGCCGGGCGCGATCAGCAGCGGCAGGCCGGCGAAGGCGGTGGCCGCGGAGGTGTGCGCGTGGCCGCAGAACAGGGCGGCCACCCGGGGGTGGCGGCGCAGCACCCGCTCCAGCCGCTCCTCGCCGAACTGGCGGATCGGGTCGACGTACGGCAGGTGCAGTTCCACGGGCGGGTGGTGGAAGGCCACCAGGGCGGGCAACTCGGTGCGGCCGGAGGCGAGTTCGGCGTCCAGCCAGTCCAGCGTCGGCTCGTCCAGCAGGCCGTCGTGCTGCCCGGGTATCGAGGAGTCGAGCATCAGCACGTCGGCGCCCGGCAGTCGGTGCACCCGGTTGACCGGCCCCTCCCCCGGCGCCTCGCCGAGCAGCACCTCCCGGTACGGCGACCTGGAGTCGTGGTTGCCCGGACAGGTGAACACCGGGTGCCGGGAGACCAGGACCTCGGCGACCTGCCGGTACTCCTCCGGCAGGCCCTGGTCGGCGAGGTCGCCGGTGACCAGCACCGCGTCCAGCGGGCCGGGCAGGGCGTCGAGGTACGCCATCACCTGCTCGGCCCGCCGGCGGGCACGCTTGCCGTCGTCCCGGCCGTGGTCCTGGCCGAGGTGGATGTCACTGAGGTGCGCGATCGTCAGCATGGCGATCACGCTAGTGAGTTCACGGCTGGGCGGGAACCTCCGCGGGGCGCTTGAACATCCGGGTCGCGGTGATCTCGCCGTGGATGGTCGGGCCGTCCGGGTCCGGCGCGGCGGGCAGGCCCGGGCGCAGGTGCTCCTCGACCGAGATGTACTTGAGGCCGGCCCGCAGGTCGGCGTCGTTGCGCAGGCGGATCACCAGCGGGAACTCGGCGAGCGCGGTGGTGTCGAACAGGCCGGTGGTGTAGATCAGCTGGACGCCGAGCGCGTCGGCCACGGCCCGCTGGAGCTCCAGCAGGTAGGTGGCGTTGGCGCGGCCGATCGGGTTGTCCAGGAACAGCGTGCCGGCGTGCCGCAGTTGGGACTGGCCGCGGTCGTTGGCGCGCAGCGCGGCCATCGTGCAGTACAGCGCGATGGCGGCGGTGAGCAGCTGGCCGCCGGAGAAGACGTCGGACATCTGGCCGACGCTGACCCGCTCGGCGCGCAGCACCGCGTCGGGCTTGAGGATCTCGACGCTGACGCCCTTGGGGCCGATCGCGGCGGCGACCCCGCGCAGCAGCAGGGACATGCCGTCGCGGCGCAGGTCGCTGTTCTTCCTGACGGCGGCGCGGGTGGCCTCGTCGATGACCTCGCCCAGGCGCTCGACCAGGGTGGCGTGGTCCGGGTCCTCGAAGCGGATCCGGAGGAACTCCTGGCCGGACCACTCCCCCAGGCCCTCGGGCAGCCGGGAGAGCCGCTGGGCGGCGCGCAGGGTGGTGAGCGAGGACTCGACCAGGCCGCGCAGCCGGTCCACGATCGAGCCGCGGTTCTTCTCCAGCTGGGCGAGCTCGTCGGTGAGCACCCGCAGCCGGGGCGCGAAGGCGGTGGCCCAGGCGGCGGCGTGCTCGGGCAGCGCGGAGGCGGGCAGTTCGCGGATCTGCTGGCGGGCGGGGGTGCGGACGGCCTCGTAGCGGGCCGCGTTGGCGTGCCGGACCAGGGCGTCGGCGGTGTCGCGGACGGCGAGTTCGGAGGAGGACAGTTCGCCGGCGGCGGTGCGCAGGGCGCGGCGGGCCTCGGTGGCGCCGGTGCGGGCCTCGGTCAGCGAGCCCAGGTACGGCTCGACCGGGTCGTCCGGGTCCTCCTGGTGGTCGCGCAGGCCGTCGCGGAGCTGGCCGGCCAGCTCGTCGAAGTCGGCGGCGGAGGCCTGGGCGGTGTCGAAGGTCCGCTGGAGGTCGGCGTGGGCGGTGCGGGCGGCGTCCAGGGCCTCGCGGCGCTCGGCCAGGCGGCTGGTGGCGGTGCGCAGCAGGGCCTGGGCGTGCTCCGGATCGGTGGGGACGAGGTCCTCGGGCAGTTCGGTGTGCGCCTCGCCGTCGGCGGGGGCGGAGCGCTCGGCCTCGCCGCGCAGCCGGCCGAGCTGCTCGCTGGCGGTGGCGGAGCGGGCCTCGATGGTGGCGACCAGTTCCTCGGCGCGGGCGGCGGCGGCCTGGCGGGCCGGGCCGTCGGCGCCGTCGGGGCTGCCGAGGAGTTCCTCGGCGCGGGTGCGCACCTTGTTGGTGAGGCGGTCGAGTTCGGTCGCGGCGGCGGCCTCGTCGCCCTCGGCGCGGGCCTGTTCGGCGCGCAGGTCGGCGCCGACGCCGACCTTCTCGTACAGCTGGGAGGCGGCGCGGTAGGCCTCGCGCAGGGCGGGCAGCGCGGCGGGGGCAGCCTCGGCGGGCTCGTCGGCCTGCTCGGCGGCGGGGATCTCGGCGCGTTCGGCGCGCAGCGCGCGGGCCGTCCGGCGGGCGTCGTCGGCGGCGCGCTGGGCGGCGCGGCGGTCCTCGTCGCAGGTGCGGGCGCGTTCGGCGCAGAGCGCCTGGCGGCGGTCGCACTCGGCGGCGTCCTCGGCGAGTTCGCGCTGGCGGCGGGCCCAGTTGGCGCGCTCGCGCAGCCGGAAGGCGAGGCCGGAGAGGGCGTCGGCGCGGCGGCGGGCGCGCTGGGCGGCCTCGCGGTGCTCCTCGTGGGCGGAGGCGGCCGCGGTGTGGTCGGTCTCGGCCTCGTCGTGGTCGGCGCGCAGGGTGGCCAGGGCGGCGGCGGCCTGCTCGGCGTGCTCGCGGGCGGCCTCGGCGGCGGCGGCGAGTTCGGCGAGGGTGCCGGGCGGGCAGCTGGCGTGCCAGGAAGCGAGGCGGGCGGCGAGGGCGCGGTCGGCGCCGAGGCGGCCGGCCAGTTCGCGGATGTGCTCCTCGCGGGCGCTCGCCCGGGCGCGCAGTTCGCGGCGCTCGCCGTCGGCGGCGGACTCGTCGTGCATGGCCGGGTTCGGCGGCACGAGGAAGAAGGCGGGCTCGTCGGTGATCGGGGCGATCAGCGAGGCGGCGGCGCCGACGGCGACGGTGGAGCGCGGCAGCAGGGCGGCGGCCTGCAGGGCCTCGCGGGCGCGCTCCAGCGAGGACGGGTCGGTGACGACGACGCCGTCGACCAGTTCGGGGCGGGCGGCGAGGATCGCCTCGTGGTCGGCCGGGTCGACGGACTGGGCGAGGTAGCGCCAGCCGGGCAGGGCCGGGATGCCGTGCTCGGCGAGGTACTCGACGGTGGCGAGCACGTCCGGGCCGGGCGGCAGCAGGCCGCCGTCGCCGAGGGCGGCGAGGATGCGGGAGTCGTCGGCGGCCGCCGTGCGGAGGTCGAACAGGGTGCGTTCGGCGGCGGCGATGGACTCGTCGAGGAGTTCGCGCAGGTACTCGGCGTTGCGGTCGAGCAGGGCGGGGGTGAGGAAGCCTGCGTCCTCCTCGGCACCCTCCTGGTACGGGGTCAGGGAGAGCAGGTCGGCGAGGCGCTGCTCGGTGGCGAGCAGGGCGGCGGTGCGCTGCTCGGCGGCGAGGGACCGGGCGGCGTCCTTGCGCGCGTCGCCGGCCCGCTCGGCGGCGAGTTCGGCGCGCGAGGTGGCGGCGGCGGACTCGCGCAGCCGGGCGGCGGCGGACTCGGCGGCGGTCCGGGCCTGGGCGAGCGCGGCGGAGGCGGCCTTCTCGACGTCGGCGGCGTACAGGGCGGCGCGGGCCGGGTCCACATCGCCGTCGGCGTCGATGAAGCCGGCCGCGACGGCGGCCTCGGTCTCCTGCTCGACCTCGGCGAGGCGCTGGCGCAGGTGGTCGGCCTCGCTGCGGGCCTTCTGGGCGGCGGTGGCGGCCTCGGTGGCGTCGGTCTGGGCCTTGCCGCCGTCCTGCTGGAGTTCGCCGGCGCGCTCCTCTTCGGTGTCGGCGCGGGACTCGGCGGCCGCGGCGGCGGCCTCCAGGGCGCGGGCCAGGGCGGTCGCGGCGCGGGCGCGGGCGGCGAGCGCGGGGGCGGCGTCCAGCTCGGCCTCGCGGATGGCGGCGGCGACCCGGGCGACCCGGTCGGCGGCGGCGCGCTGGCGCAGCACCGCCTCGGCGGCCTGCCAGGCGGAGTGCAGGGTGCGGGCGTCGATGAGTTCGCGGCGCAGCGCGGCGGCCTCGGCGGTGGCCGCGGTGAGGCTCAGGGTGGCGTGCCGGTGGGTGAGTTCGTCGGTGATCAGGCTGTGCCGGGTGCGGTCGGCCTCGGCGGCGGTGACGGCGCTCGCGGCGGCGGCGACCTCGATGGCGAGGTCCTGGGCGCGGTCGCGTTCGGCGGTGGCGCGGGAGGCGAGGGCGTGGGCGAGGCGGCGGGTGCGGCGCTCGGCGGTGCGGTGGGCCTCGCGGACGGTCTCGCGGGCGGTGGTGGCCTCGGCGATGCGCTCCAGGAGGTCCAGCGAGCCGGCGGTGAAGTCGCGTTCGGCGGTGAGTTCGGCGCGGCGGCCGAGCTTGGCGGCGAAGCCGTGCACGAGGTCGGCGAGGCCGTCGGTGTCCCGGGTGTCGGTGACGGCGCGCAGCAGGAGGTCGGTGAAGTCGCTGTCGTGCTTGACCGCGAAGAGGCCGGCCGCCTCGCCCTCGTCGGCGTTCATCTCGCGCTGGTAGCGGAAGAGTTCGGGGTCGAGGCCGAGCTCTCCGAGGTGCTCGGTCCAGCGGTCGTGGCCGTCCTCGAAGACCAGGTCGAGGTGCGGGTGGGCCTTGCCGGCCTCGGTGAGGGCGTCGCGGAAGCCCTTCATGGTGCGGCGGCGGCCGCGGGCCTTCTGGTCGCCGGCCAGGCTGACCCGTTCGGCGACCGGCAGCGAGTCGAGGGTCAGGCCGGGGCCGGGGCGGAAGGAGTACCAGGTCTCGGCGAACTTGCGCGGGTCGGAGGAGACCTGGCGGCCGCGCCACTCGCTGACCTTGCCGACCACGATCGGCTCGCCGGTGACGGTGTGCTGCCACTCCAGGGCGACGTGGCCGCAGTCGTCGGCGAGCAGGAACTTGCGCAGCACGCCGGAGCTGGCGCCGCCGAGGGTGTTGCGGTGGCCGGGGAGCATGACCGAGAAGATCAGCTTGAGCAGGACGGACTTGCCGCCGCCGTTCTCCAGGAAGAGCACGCCGGCCGGGGCGGGGCGGCGGACCGGGCCGTCGGGTTCCTCGCCGAACAGGCCGATCTGCTGCGGGGCCGGGTCGGCGACCGGCTCGCCGACGCCGCGCAGGTCGAGCACCGTGTCGGCGTAGCGGGCGCCGGCCGGTCCGATCGAGTAGAGGCGGACCCGGTTGAGCTCGTACATGTGCGGCTGTTCTCCGTGGCTTGCGTGGCGTGAGGGATGGGCGGCGGGCCGGATCGGGGCGGGTGGGCCGGGGCCGGCGCGGTGGGCCCGGAGCGGGTGGGCTCCGGGCGCCGGGGCTCAGAGGGAGTGGAACGGCAGCCCCGCGTCGGCGACCAGTTCGTCGCCGGTGTCCGGCGGCAGCAGGCTGGCGGTGCCGTCGGAGACCGGGACGATGCCGAGGTCGAGCAGTTCGGCCATGGCCGCGCTGCCCGCCAGGTCGCGCACCTGGAGCTGGTAGCGGGCGGTGGTGCGGTAGGTGCCGCCGGAGTCGTCCGAGACCTTCTGGAGGAAGCCGGAGTCGACCAGGAACAGCACGGCCTTGGCGACGATGCCGATGGTGGAGCCGGAGAGCCGGCGGGCGTCCTTGGTGGCGCCGGTGGCGGTGCGCCGGGCCCAGACCCGCCAGGCGGCCTCCAGGCCGGGGGCGTCGGAGGCCGGGTCGGTGTTGGCGCCGTCCGCGTCGGCCTGCTCCTCCAGGCGGCGGCAGGCCTGGCGGACGAAGGAGTCGACGCCGTTGACGGTGATCCGGCCGAGGTAGCCGTCGTCGGCGAGGTCCTCGGGGCGCGGGAAGGCCATCGCGGCGACGGCCAGGTGGGCGAGGCCGTGCAGGAAGCGGTCGGTGGACTCGGAGGCGGCGCGGCGCGAGTAGTCGCCCATCCGGACGGCGAACAGCGAGTCCTCGGCGGCGGCCACGGCCATGCCGGCCCGCGGGGAGACCTCCAGGACGACCAGGCCCATGCCGGTCGCGATGGCGTCGGCGAGCCGGGCGAACGGCGGGTCCTCGCGGTGGCGGCGCACCAGGTCGGCGTACTCGGCGTCGCGGGCGGGCAGCAGCTTGGCCTGGAGGCCGAAGGAGACCAGTCGGGCGGCGTCCGCGACGTCGGCCGGGGTGATCGGCGCGGGGGCCGCGGGTTCGGTCTCGGCCGCCCAGGACGTGTCGTGGTGGGTCGTCACGGGCGGTGCTCCTCGGGGGTGGCGCGGTGGTTACGGTTCGTCATGGTTGGTCCCGGCGGGGTTGGTCCCGGCAACGTGTGCTCCCGGCCGGTCAGCCGGCGTCCTTGCGGTCGGCGGCCATGCCGACCGCGTCGAGCAGGGCGCTGCCGACGATCAGGTCGGCGCCGCCGAACTCCCGGTCGCGCAGCGGGGTCCCGTCGTCCACGGCGAACAGCAGCCGCTCCTCGCCCTGGCGGTAGGCGGTGCCGACCGGCGGGCTGGCCGCGTGCACGGCGAGCAGGGCGACCAGGTACGGCAGGTCCGGGTCCTGCTTGCGGGCGTCGGCGAGCAGGCCGGAGAGCCGGCGGGGGGCGTCCGGGGGCAGGTCGAGCAGGAGCATCGCGGACTCCAGCTGGGCCTCGGAGAACCGGCTGTCGTCCGGGGTGGCGACGAGGTCCGGGTCGGGCAGCTCGGCGCCGAGGTGCTCGCGCTCGACCGGCGGGGTGAGCAGCAGGTCGACCAGGTCGGCGACCCGCACCGAGACCGGGGTGCGCAGACCGGCGCCGCGGGCGAAGAACGCGCCGGTGGGGCGGACGGCCTGCTCTATCGGCAGCCGCAGCACGGGGGCGAGCAGCTGCCCGTAGAGGTCGATGCCGCTGCGGGCGCCGGGGGCGGCGAAGGCCTGGCGGTCCTGCTCGGCGCGGAACAGCGGGCCGGCCTCCAGCAGGCGGGTCTGGAGCTGGGTGTGCCGGCGGATGCAGTCCTTGACGATGTCGACCAGCTCGGCGGCGCGGCGCTTGTGCTCCGGGTCCTCGGCCTCGTCGCGGGCCTTGCGGATGTTGGTGAGAATCGCGTTCTCGTGCCGGTAGCGGTCCGCGATGTGGTCCAGCGCCTCCTCGATGAGATCGGGGATGGCGCGCATCCAGTCCACCGCCCGGACGTTGCGGCGGGTGGCGTCCAGGGCGCGGCGCAGCGTCTCGGCGTACTGGACGGTGCGGTAGCGGGCCTGCTCGGCGGCGAGCTGGGCGTCGGCCAGGCGGCCGCGGCGGATCAGCACCTCCAGCTTGACCTCGGCGGCGATCTGGGCCGAGGTGACGTCGGTGTCGAGCGCGCCGACCAGGACGTTGACCGCCTCGTCGGTGGTGCGCAGGTAGACGCCGCCGTCGGGGCCGGGGACCTCCTCGATCAGCTTGAAGTCGTAGTCGCGGCGGACGTACTCGCCGTCCGCGCCGAAGGTGCCGTAGACGGCGCGGAAGCCGCGGTCCACGCTGCCGACGTTGATCAGCGACTCCAGCACCCAGCGGGCGACCCGCTCGTGCTCGACGGCGGGACGGCCGACGGCCTGGGCGGCGACCCGGGGCAGCAGCCGGGCGAGCACTATCTCGCGGTCGGCCCCGGTGTCGAAGTCCATGTGCAGGGTGACCAGGTCGATCGCGGCGAGGCCGACCTCGGCCATCGCGTAGCCGCCGTACTCGCCGGCCAGGTTGACCTTGCGGTTGTCCAGGTCGTGCAGCGGGGCGGTGCAGGCCAGCGCCTTGAGCCGGCGGGCCAGGCCCTCGTCGGCGGCGGGGCCGGGCGCGGGGCGCACGGCGGCCGGGCCGGCCGGGGGTCGGAGGCCGGGCTCGATGGGCGGGTCTGCGATGGCGGTCACGGTGGACAAGATTAGAGGTTCGCACCGAGTTCGACCGAAACGGACCTTGCGGGCGGGCGGAGCGGCAGGTGGGCGGCGGTTCGGGTGACGGATTCGGAACGTGGTTTCGACGGGATTCCGCCATTCCCGAACCGGTATTCGAGAAAACCGTGAGGGTCGCGCACCGGTTCGGTGATGATCGACCCATGATCACCCGACTGGCCAAAGCGGGCCTCGCCGCCGCGCTGTCCGTGACCACCCTCACCACCGGCGCCGTCCTCGCCACCGGTGCCACCGCCGAGGCCGCGACCCCGGCGGTCCCGACCTCCGCCCAGCACGTGACCGTCTCGCAGAGCGGGAACTACCCCGGCGGGTTCTTCACCACCGGAAACATGTCGGTGTCCTGGACCGTCGCCGGCACCGCGGATCTGACCGGGCCGACCCACATCACCCTCGACCTGCCGCCCGGCGTCACCACCGACGGTGCGATGTTCTTCCCCGCACCGGCGGACTACACCTTCACCACCGTCCTCTCCCCCGACCACCGCCACCTGGAGGCCGTGTTCACCGGCACCCGGCCGGTCGGGAGCTACAACTTCATGAAGCTCAACCTGGCCACCACGCCCGGCGTGCCGATCGTCGGCGCGATCACCGCGACGGTCGCCAACCCGAACGACACCGACCCGACCGGGCACGTCTCCGGCTACGACCTCGGCAGCAAGAGCTACCTGCCGGCGACCGTCCAGGCCGCCCCCGCCGTCACCGGCCTCGACACGGCCACCGGCCCGGGCACCGGCGGCACCGCGGTGACCGTCAGCGGCAGCAACCTGGCCAACGGCATGGTGCTGGTCGGCGGCGTCCCGGCCCCCGGCCGCTGCACCGACACCGCCTGCGCGGTGACCACCCCGGGCGGCACGGGCAGCGCCCCGGTCAGCGTGGTGACGCCCGGCGGCACGGCCGCGGCTCCGGTCACCTTCGACTACACCGGCGCCCCGCCGCCGGCCCCGGCCGCACCGGTGCTCAGCAGCGTCTCTCCCACCTCCGGCCCGGCCGCCGGCGGTACCCGGGTGTACCTGTTCGGCAGCAACCTGACGTACGGGTCGGTGGCCTTCGGCGGGGTGCCGGCCACCCACGTCTCCTGCGGCCCGGCCGCCTGCACCGCCACGGCCCCGGCGGGCGCCCAGCCCGGGCCGGTGGACGTCACGGTCACCACGGCGGGCGGGACCAGCGCGCCGGTGACGTACACCTACACGGCGTAGCGGCCGTACGCGGCGCACTGGCCGCCGTCGGTGCCCGGGTTCCGCGGAGCCCGGGCACCGCTGCGTTCGGGGCGGGGCAGTGCCGCCGCGTCCCCTCCACGACTCCGCCCGGGCCGGTGCGGCCCCGGCCACCCTTCCCGCCGACGCGACCGGTTCCCCTCCAGCCCCCGATCCGGCCCCGCCCCACCCCCGCGTGCCCCGACCACCCTGCCCGTTCCCCTCCTCGCCCCACCCACCCCAAAGGCAAGTTGAACACGTTCAAAAGATAGGTCTAGAGTCGGTTCCGCGCAGGCGGGACAAGGCTCCGCCTGCACTTCGGCATGCTCGGCATGGAGGTGTGCGAGATGGACGGCGACTCGGCGGTCATCCTTCGCAAGGTCCGACGGTGGCTCTGGTTCTTCCTGGTCTGCCTGGTGCTCAGCGGTCTCACCGCGTTCCCGCTGGAGACCGAGACCCGCTGGCTGGCGGACTTCGCTGCCGGCCCGGCCGCGCCGCTGAGCGATCACCTCCCCGGCGCGACGGCCTGGATCGACCGGGTCCACACGGGCGTCGCCGAGACCAACGCGCGGTACCCCTTCCTCGCCTACGGCACCGACTGGCTGGCCTTCGCCCACCTGGTGATCGCCGCCGCCTTCTGGGGGCCGCTCAAGGACCCGGTCCGCAACATCTGGGTGATCCGCTGGGCCGTGCTGGCCTGCGGGGCCGTCATCCCGCTGGCGCTGATCTGCGGGCCGCTGCGCGGGATCCCGCTGGCATGGCGATTCATCGACATGTCGTTCGGCGTCTTCGGCGTCATCCCGCTCCTGCTCGTACTGCGGGCGCTGCGCCCGCTGGAGCGCGCGTTCCGGGGGCCGGCGACCGCCGGTTGAGCCCGGGCGGCCCGCGCGCCCGGCTCGCACCCCGGCGCGACCCCGCGCGGCGCCGCCCCGGGGCGTGTGGCCCCGGGCACACGCCGCGGCGCCCGCGGGGCTCCGGGTCACGGGCAACGGCCTTCATCCGCAGGCCCTACCATCTGGCTCAACAGCTGCTGGGAGGCGGACGGGCGTGGCCGATGCGGTGATCGATCTCAATGCGGACCTCGGAGAGGGGTTCGGACGCTGGACCCTGACCGACGACGAGGCCCTGCTGTCGGTGGTGACCAGCGCCAACGTCGCCTGCGGGTTCCACGCCGGGGATCCGTCGACGATGCGCCGGGTCTGCGCGCTGGCGGCCGAGCGCGGCGTCCGGATCGGCGCCCAGGTCTCCTACCGCGACCTGGCCGGCTTCGGCCGCCGCGCGATGGACGTGCCCCCGGAGGAGCTCGCCGACGAGATCGCGTACCAGATCGGCGCCCTCCAGGTGTTCGCCCGCGCGGCCGGGTCCAAGGTCTCCTACGTCAAGCCGCACGGCGCCCTCTACAACCGGGTGGTCGGCGACTCCGAGCAGGCCGAGGCCGTGGTGGCCGGCGTGCTGCGGGCGGGCGCGGTCTGCGACGGGCCGCTGCCCGTGCTCGGCCTGCCGGGCTCGCTGCTGCTGGAGGTGGCCGAGGGCGTCGGGCTCCCGGTGGTCGCCGAGGCCTTCGCCGACCGCGCGTACACCCGCACCGGCACCCTCGTGCCGCGCCGCGAGCCGGACGCCGTGGTGCACGACCCCGAGTCGGTGATCACCCGCGCCGTCGCCATCGCCCGGGACGGCACGGTGGAGGCCGCCGGCGGCGAGCGGATCGCCGTCGAGGCCCGCTCGCTCTGCGTCCACGGCGACACCCCCGGCGCCGCCCAGCTCGCCTGGCGGATCCGCGGCGCCCTGGCCTCCGCCGGGGTCCGGGTGGAGGCCTTCACGTGACACCGGGGACGGTGCGCCGGGTCGGCGAGCGGGCGCTGCTGGTCGAGCTGCCCGGGACGGCCGAGGTGGCCGCGCTGTACGGCTGGCTGAGCGAGCGCCGGGAGTCAGGGGCGCTCGGTGCGGTGGAGGAGCTGGTCCCGGCCGCGCGCACCCTGCTGCTGGACGGCGTCGCGGACGTCGACGCCGTCGCGGCCCTGCTGCGCACCGCCCGTCCGACGGCGGCGGCCGACGTGGCGCGCGGACCGCTGCTGGAGGTCCCGACCGTGTACGACGGCGCCGACCTGGCCGAGGTCGCCGCGCTGTGGGGGGTCTCCGTGGAGGCCGCCGTCCGGATCCACACCGGGCCCGAGTACGTCGTCGCGTTCTGCGGCTTCGCCCCCGGCTTCGGCTACCTCACCGGCCTCCCGGCGCCGTACGAGGTGCCGCGCCGGGCCACCCCGCGCAGTTCCGTCCCGGCCGGCTCGGTCGCCCTGGCCGGCCCGTACACCGGCGTCTACCCGCACCCCTCCCCCGGCGGCTGGCAGCTGATCGGCCGGACGGCGCTCGCCCTCTGGGACGCCGACCGCGAGCCCCCGGCCCTGCTGGCCCCGGGCACCCGGGTCCGCTTCACCGCGGAACGGGCCTGAGGGGGAGACGAGTTGAACGAACTGGTGGTGGAGCGGCCGGGACCGCTGACCACGGTCCAGGACCTCGGGCGGCGCGGGGTCGCCCACCTCGGGGTGCCGAGGGCCGGGGCGCTGGACGAGCCGGCCCTGCGGGCGGCCAACCGGCTGGTGGGCAACGAACCCGGGGCCGCCGGGCTGGAGACCACGCTCGGCGGGGTCGCGCTGCGGGCCGTCGCGGCGGCCCTGGTCGCCGTCACCGGTGCGCCCTCGCCCGTCCGGGTGGACGGCCGGCCGGCCGCCTGGGGCGCACCGGTCCTGGTGCCGGCCGGAGCGCTGCTGGAGGTGGGGGCGGCAACGGCCGGGGTGCGCGGCTACCTGGCGGTGGCGGGCGGGATCGACGTCCCGCCGGTGCTCGGCAGCCGCTCGACGGACCTGCTCGCCGGGCTCGGGCCGGCCCCGCTGGCCGCCGGGGACCGCCTGCCGGTCGGCACCCCGCCGCCGTACCGGGCCCGGCCCGAGCTGGTGCCGCTGCCCGCTCCCCCGGCCGAACTGGTGCTGCGGCTGCGGCTCGGACCGCGCGCGGACTGGTTCACGCCGGAGGCGGTGGCCCGCCTCGGCCGCGACCGGTACCTGGTCTCCCCGACCGGCAACCGGGTCGGGCTGCGCACCGAGGGCCCGCCGGTCGCGCGCGCCCGGGACGGCGAACTGCCCAGCGAGGGCATGGTGTTGGGCGCGGTGCAGATTCCGCCGGACGGCCGCCCGGTGGTGTTCCTGGCCGACCATCCGACCACCGGCGGCTACCCGGTGATCGGCGTCGTGCCGGCCGCCGACCTCGCGGCCGCCGCCCAGGCCCGGCCGGGGACGCCGGTGCGCTTCGTCCCCCTGCGGGAGCGCTGAGCGGGAGCACCGGGCGACCCACGAACCCGCTCACCCCTGTTCGAGCGCCTCCGCCGCGGCGGCCGCGAAGCCGTCCGGGTTGTCGATCATGATGTTGCGCCCGCAGTCCGGCACCGCGACCACCCGGACGCCGGCCGCACGGAGGGCGTCGGCGCCGGTGGGCTCGCCGTCCGCCGCCGGGTGGAGGAAGGTGCGCGGGAGGTCGAGGCCGAGCAGCAGCTCGCGCATGGTCGGTTCGGTCGCCCGGGCGAGGTGGCGGGCGCTGCGGTGGAGCGCCTCCGGGCCGGCCAGCCGCATGGTGGACCACCAGAACGGGCCGACCCGCTCGGCGAATTCGCCCAGGCCGCCGGCCAGGAACTCCTCCTCGCCGTAGGCCGCGATGCCGCTGCTTCCGGGGCGGCGCCGGTCGGGGTCGATCCGGTCCAGGTTGGCGTCCACCAGGAGCAGCCGCTCGACCAGGTGCGGGTGCCGCCGGGCGAGGACGATCGCGACCGCCCCGCCCATGCTGTGGCCGACCACCTCGACCCGGTCCGGCCCGGCGGCCGCGACCGCCGCCGCGACCGCGTCCGCGTGCTCCTCCAGCGTGTAGCCGAAGTCCGTCGGCCGGTCGCTGAGGCCGAAGCCGAGCAGGTCCAGCAGCAGCGAGCGCCGCCCGGCCAGCAGCGGGTGGGCGGCGGCGGCCGCGAAGTAGGCCGGCGAGCTGGAGCCGAGCCCGTGCAGGTAGAGCCGGACCGGCTCGGCGCCGGGCAGCTCGACCCAGCGGATCCGGTCGCCGTTCGGGGTGACGGGGGCCTCGCGCATGCTCACTCGCTCCTCGTTCCTGGGGGCCGGCTCGGGGTGCCGGCCCGGGGGTTTCCGGCGGACGAGCAGGACCATACCTCGAACACGAGGTATCGCAATAGCGAGATACCCACGCCCCGAGGGACGGATCTGAGAGAGTGGCCCCATGCTGAAGCTCGCCATCCTCGGATTCCTGTACGACCGCCCCCTGCACGGCTACGAGCTGCGCCGCCACCTCGCCGCGCTCACCGGGCACGTCCGACCGATCAGCGACGGCACGCTCTACCCCGCGATCAAGCGTCTGGAGGCCGACGGCCTGCTGGTCCGCGAGACCGAGCCGGGCAGCGCCGCCGCGCCCCGGCACACCCTGCACCTCACCGGGGCCGGCCGCGCCGCGCTGCTCGACCGGCTGCGCGAGCCCGAACCGCTCGACGTCAGCGACGAGAACCGCTGGTTCACCCTGCTCGCCTTCCTGCGGCACCTCGCCGACCCCGCCGCCCAGGCCGCCGTGCTCCGCCGCCGACTGGCCTTCCTCGCCGAGCCGGCCAGCTTCTTCTACGAGGGCGACCGCCCGCTCGGCGCCGAGGAGTTCGACGACCCCTTCCGGCGCGGCCTGCTGCTCGTCGCCCGCGCCACCACCGAGGCCGAACTCGCCTGGCTGCACGCGACCCTGGCCGATCTGGAGGACGGCCCCCGGTAGACCGGGCCCCGAACGCGCCGCGGCCCGCGCGGACCTGCCGACGCCCTCTTCCCCCGCCCACCCGTCCGTGTTCCGATGAACGGCATGGCAGACGAACGACGCGATGGCTACGACGGGACGGGCGAGGGTGCGATCACCCCGGACGGCTGCGCCGTCGAAGTGTGGACCCGCCTCCCCGCGGGCGACGCCCCGGACGTGATCGAGGCGGCGGTGCCGCCCGGCGCGCACATCCTCGAACTCGGCTGCGGCGTGGGCCGGATGACGCACCCGCTGACCGACCGGGGCTTCACCGTGACGGCCGTGGACGAGTCCGCCGACATGCTGGCCCGGGTCCGCCCGGACGTCCGCACGGTGCGCAGCCCGATCGAGGGACTGGACCTCGGCGAGCGCTTCGACGTCGTCATGCTCGCCTCCTTCCTGGTGCACGCCGGTGACGTGACGGTCCGCCGGGGCCTGCTGGAGACCTGCCGCCGGCACGTCGCCGAGGACGGCTGCGTGCTGGTGCAGCGCGAGGGCGAGGACTGGCACCGGAACGTGCCGCGGGAGAGCCCGATCGGCCCGGACGGGCGGGCCCGGCTGGTCTCCGCCACGCCGGTCGGCGACGGAGTCAACTCCGTGCGGTTCGAGTACGTCTTCCCGGACGGCACCTGGACCCAGACCTTCCTGTCCCGACCGCTCAGCACCGAGGCGTTCGAGCGGGCGCTCGCGGAGGCCGGTCTGGTGGTCGAGCGCTACCTGACGGCGGACCGCACCTGGGTCCGGGCGCGGCCGGTGCTGTAGCTCCCGGCCACCGCCGGAGCGGCAGGGGCCCTGTGCGCAAAGCCGGAACAAAGGGTGAACAAAGAACTGTCACCTTCACCCCGTACCATCAGCCGCGCGCCGGGCTCGCGCGCGGCCCGCGGGCCGGGCGGGTCACGGTGGTCCCGCACGCCCATCCGACCCGCAAGGACCCGCCCATGCCGCCCCTGCCCCTCGCCCGACGGATACCCCCGGCGGGTGCCCGGTGATCGATTGGTTCCACGGGGCCGTCCTCGGCCTGATCCAGGGGCTCACCGAGTTCCTGCCGGTCTCCTCCAGCGCCCACCTGCGGGTCTTCTCGGCCCTGCTCGGCTGGGACGACCCGGGTGCGGCCTTCACGGCCGTCACCCAGCTCGGCACCGAGACGGCGGTGCTGATCTACTTCCGCCGGGACATCGCCTCGATCATCAAGACCTGGGCACTGTCCCTGTTCCGGCCGGCGCTGCGCTCGGACCCGGACGCGCGGATGGGCTGGTTCGTGATCATCGGCACCCTGCCGATCGGCATCCTGGGCAAGCTGTTCCAGGACACCATCGAGACCCACCTGCGCGACCTGCGGATCATCGGCACCACGCTGATCGTCTTCGGCCTGATCCTGGCCTTCGCCGACCGCACCCGGGCCGTCCGCCACGCCCGTCCGATCACCGACCTCACGCTGCCGCACGCGGGTGTCTACGGCTTCGCCCAGGCACTGGCGCTGATCCCGGGCGTCTCCCGTTCCGGCGGCACGATCAGCGCGGGTCTGCTGCTCGGCTACAGCCGGGAGGCGGCGGCCCGCTACTCCTTCCTGCTCGCCATCCCGGCGGTGCTCGCCTCCGGGGCGCTGGAGCTGTTCAAGATCGGCGAGGGCCCGGCCCCGGCCTGGGGGCCGACCATCCTGGCCACCGCGATCGCCTTCCTGGTCGGCTACGCGGCGATCGCCTGGTTCCTGAAGTACATCTCGACGCACAGCTTCCTGCCGTTCGTCGTCTACCGGGTGCTGCTCGGCGTTCTGATCATCGGACTGGTCGTCGGCGGCGTCCTGACTCCGGACGCGGGCGCGGTGAAGTAGAACCGGGTTCCACAAACCAGGACCCGCGGAAACGAGTGGGCCGGGACACCGACACGGTGTCCCGGCCCACCGAACGTTGTGGACCCTAACGCCCGAACTCCCGGGCGGCGGTCAGCCGGCCGCGTACGGCGGCATGGACCTCGGCCTCCTCGGCCGGGTCGGCGGCGAGCCTGCGCAACCGCTCCAGCACACGCGCGTCGCCCGTGGTGGCGACATGGCGCGCGGCGAGCTCACGCGTGGACTCCTCGCAGTCCCAGAGGCACTCGACGGCGGGCCCCTCGGGAAAGTGCACGTCGGTCGCGGCCAGCGCCTGGGCAGCGCGTCCGCGCAGCTCGGAGGAGGCGGCCTCCCCGTAGACGTGGCGCAGGACCGGGACGGCGTCGGCGGCGGCCAGCCGCCCCGCACCGTCGACCAGCGACCCGAGCCCGGTACCGCTGACCCCGCGCACGGAGATCCAGCGGCGCAGCCCGGCCACCACCAGCGGCGCGTCGGCCGGCTCCCCGGCGTCGGCGAGCAGCTGGACGGCGGCCTCGCCGAGCGCGCTGTCGGCGCCGCCGCTGGCCGGGTCGGCCCAGCGGCGCGCGTGCGTCAGCACCTCGGGGCCGCGCATCCGGCCGAGCAGCTCCAGGGCGGCCCGGACGATCCGGTCGTCCACGTCCGCGGCGGCGGCCTCGATCAGTTCGACGGCGGCCGGGTCGCGCTGTTCCACCAGGTGGCGCAGGGCGGCCCGGCGGGCGCCGGGCAGGCCGTCGCGGGCCGCTTCCAGCAGCAGCGGACGGTCCTCCGGCCGGACCACGGCGGTCAGGCAGCGGGCGGCCGCGGCGGCGCGGCGGTCCACCGCGTCGGGGCCGGACGGCGAGTCGGGGCCGCGCGCGGGCTCCGGGCGGGCGTCGGGCCGGCCGAGGAAGGCGCCGGCGCCGAGGCCGCCGAGCTCGCCCTGGTCGGCCCAGGCCAGCACGTCGGCGGTGGACCAGCCGGGGGTGACCCCGCTGCGGTTGATCTGGCGCTGCCACAGGTCGAAGGGTGACTGCTCGCTGGCCGCCGCCACTCTGGGGTGGTAGGCCGCCCAGAGCCGCCAGGGCCGGGGCTCGTACGCGTTGCGGATGAACTCGCGCAGCTCGGCGTCGCCCTCGGGGCCCGGCTCGAAGTGGTCCAGTACGGCGGTGCCGAGCAGCAGCAGGCCGCGGTCGTCGTCGCGCAGGGCCAGCTCGTCGAGGGCCCACGCCCAGTTGGCGCCGGTAGCGGCGTACTCGCGCAGCATCAGCAGCGCGTCGCGCCGGCCGTACGCGGCGAGGTGGCCCAGGACGGAAAGGGCGAGGCCGGTGCGGCTCTCGTCGTCGGTGACCAGGTCCTCGGCGGAGTGGAGGTGGTCCTCGATGCCCTCGAGGGGGGCTTCCAGGTCCATGTAGATGCGCGCGTAGTAGAGGGAGCGGCTCTCGACCTGCCAGTCGGCTCGCGGGTCCCTGGTGACGCACTCCTCCAGCGCGGCGATGGCCTCGGCACGGTCGGCGGCCAGCGCGTGGAGCTGCCCGTCACCACGGCCTCGCTGAAGGAGGCCTAGGAGGCTGGCACTGGGTGCTATCACTGGCTCGAACATGAGGTCAGCATCCGTTGCGGCGGTCGGAGTGGCAACGGGATTTCCGTCGCCGGGGTCTCTGGTCGGTACTGCGGTGGGCGCCCGGGCGCCGGAATCACCGAAGGTTACCGCCTCGGGCCCCCGTCCGCACACAGGGCGACGACGGCTCCGGCCACAGTGGCATATGCCAGCGGAAATTTTGCCCGCGTTCTGTCGAAATCACCCACAGGGGTGACAACGCTGTGCGACAGTCTTCTCACTGTCCGAACGGCCCGCACACCGCGGGCCGTGTACCGAGCGATAGGTCCGCCATGAACATGCCATTAGGCGCCACCCGCCCGCCGGGAGCCGCCCACGTGGACGGCGCCCCGGCGGGCGGGGGCGGCACGGCGAGCGCCGGGAGCGGCGCGGCGAGCGGCGTCACGGTCGGCGCCGGCGGCCCGGGCGGACACGGCACGGGCGACGGTACGGGCGACGCCGACAGCGGAACGGACGGCAGAGTGGACGGCACGGCCCAGGAGCCGACCGGCCCGTACCTCGGCGCCGACGGCGACCACGACGCGATCACCGACGACGGCCCGATCGGCTCCGCGGAATGGGATCTGCTGACCGACGGGATCCAGTGGAGCCCGGAGGCCTACCTCCTCCTCGGCTGCGAGCCGGGCCACGGCCCGCTCAGCCTCGACCGGCTGCCCGACCGCCTCCCCGAGGCGGACCGGCCGCTGCTGCGGCGGATGATGACCGACGCCCTGGTGCACGGCCGCTGCGCCGCCGGCACCCTGCGGGTCCGCCGGTCCGACGGGCGCTACGACGGCGTCGAGTGCGCGGGCGAGCCCGTCCTCGGCACCGACGGCACGGTCGTCGCGCTGCGCATGCTGCTCCGCCCGGCCCCGCCGCACTGAGCGCACGGCCCCTCTCACCCCGAGCCCACAACCCCCGCCCCGCCGTACCGCGCCCGACGGCCCGGCCCGGGCCCGTACGTCCGCGGGCCCGTCAGGTCAGCCGGCGCCGGTTCTTGGCGTCCGCCGCCCGCAGCGCCCGGCCCAGCTCCTCCCGCAGCTCGTCCACCACGGGTAGCCCCCGGTACTGCGCGGTCAGCCGGTACATCTCGCGCAGCCGGTCCCAGGTCCGGTGCGAGGAGTTCTGGCCGATCAGGTTCATCACCATCTTGGCCTGGAACCGCGCCGCGTCCGGCTCGCCGGTGAGCAGGTGCACCGAGGCCAGGGTGATCCGGTCGAACAGCGCCGACCGCAGCTGCCCGGTCCCCTCCCGCAGGGTGATCACCCGCTCCGCGTGCCGGCGGGCCTCGGGGGCCGCCCCCGGGTCGTGCTCGGAGAGCGTGCGCAGCACCAGGGCCTGCATGCCGCGCAGTTCGGCCTCGTCGAACACCTGCATCCACGAGGGCGGTGGCTCCGGCGCCTCCTCGGTGAACAGGTCCTCGGCCTCCCCGAGCAGCCGGTAGGTGTCCTGGGAGTGCCCGATCGAGGCGTGCGCCCACGCCTCGACGGTGTTGAGCATGGCGCGCGTTCTGGGCAGCAGCCGTCCGCCGGCCGCCTTGGCCGCCGACATCAGGTCCAGCGCCTCGTCGGCCCGGCCCAGGTGCACCATCTGCCGCGCGGCCCGGGAGATCGCCTCGCCGGCCCGTGGCCGGTCGCCGGCCTCCTTGGCCGCGTCGGCCGCGATCATGAAGTACTTCTGGGCGGTGGGCTCCAGCCCCACGTCGTGCGACATCCAGCCCGCCAGCACCGCCAGGTTGGCCGCGACCAGCCACAGCCGCTGCTCCACCGCCGGTGCGTGCCGGTGCGTCAACAGGCCGCCGACCTCGTTCAGTTGACCGACCACCGCCTTGCGCTGCAACCCGCCGCCGCGGGCCGCGTCCCAGGCCCGGAACACCTGTACCGAGTGCTCCAGCGACTCCACCTCGTCGAGCCCGACCGGGCCCGCGTCGTACACGTCCGCCGCCGGGTGCGCTCCGCCCCCGGCGACCGCCTGTCGCGGCCCGGGGACGGAGGCCGCGTACGCGACCGCGTCCCCGCCCAGCCAGCCCTTCAGCGAGTCGGCGATGACCGCCCCGGCCGTGAGCGCGGCTCCGGCGCCCACCAATCCACGTCGGTTCAGCATGAGGTCCATTCCCGTGAACTCGGTGAGGACCGCGGCTGTTCGATCCGGCGACCATGGCACTGCTGCGGACGCGTCCGCTCCGGACCTGGTGGGCCGGTGTCGTTCCAGACCGAGGTCCTCAGTGGTGACGACACGGCCGAGCCGCTCCGTGAACACGGCCGCCAGCACCCTCGGCACCGGATCGCGCGGGATCTCCCCCTGCTCGATCCAACGCCGTACCCTCGACGTGTCGGTGGACAGCTGCAGCTGCCCCATCGCGGCACCCCGACGGTTGACCAGCCGCGCCAGCTCGCCCTTCGACCATCCGGTCAGGACGAACAGGTCGGCCAGTCGGGTGTTGGGTTCCCTGCTCAACGAAGCCCCCAGGTTCCTCGGCTGATCCGAGGCTAGAGGCTCGGGCAAGTGCCGGGCGAGCATTCGCCACCGTTCGCCAGGGCCCGCCAGACTACTAAGCCAGTGCCCGACGGGTGTGTTGTAGGGGTGCGCCACCTCGCCCCCCGGGTCGGGCGGTGTCCCACCAGCGTCGGGGCTGTCCCCCGACGGTGGCACGGGGCGCTCCCGGTCCTCACCCGAGGGGGTGGCGCGGCCGGGTGGCGCGGGAGCGCCGGGCACGGCCACGGCAGTCCGGCCGACCGCATTCCCCAGGGTGCGGACGGCCGGAGCACCGCCGACCAGGGGTTCCCGACCCCGCGTCCGTGCCCGGCGCCCGCGCACCACCGACCGCACCGCTACGGGGTACCGCGCGGAGCAGCGCACCGCACGACGTACCGCACCACCCGCAGGGCCGCCGTCACGCCAGGAAGCACACGGCACCGGCCCTCCCCCGCCCCCGCGGGGCAAGCACCCGCCGACGGACCGGAAGGGACCTCCCTCAGCCCATGTACTCCTCAGCGACGACCCCCACGCCCACCGCGACCCGCCCAGCGCTGCGCCCCCCCACCGCAGCCGCCGGCCGCACCGGCCCCAGGGCCGTGCCCCCGGCGAGCCGTCCCGCGGTCCCGCGCGGCGCCGAGGGCCGGGCCACGGACACCCGGGTCGTCCCGACCGGCCGTACGGCGCTGGGCCCCGCCACCCGTACCGCACTGGGCCTGCGGGCCCCCGAGACCGCCCTGCCGGGCGGCGGCCGGATGCCGCTGGCCCGGCAGGCCGACGGCCAGGTGCTGCGGGCCCGGCGGCCCGGCCTGCCCGTCGGCGGCGGCCCGGAGCGGATCGACCCGTCGGCGCTCCAGACCCCGGCGGTCCGGGCGGCGCTCGCGGGCGTCTCGCGGATATGTCCCGCGTTCACCCCGCGCCAGGTCCTGCGCGAGGGCAGCCGCCACATCCTGGTGGCGGGCACCATCGGGCGGGCTCCGGTGGTCGCCAAGTGCCTGGCGCCGCAGGCGGTGCGGAGTGAGTACTTCGAGCAGCTGGTGGCCGACTTCCACCACGAGGTGGCGGTCTACCGGGCGTTCGTCCGGCACCGTCCGCCGGTGCGGCTGCCCCGGCTGGTGGCGGCCGACCACGACCGGTGCGTGCTGGTCATGGAGCGCGTCCCGGGGCGCCCGGCGGCCCGCGAGCGCCACCCGGTCAACGCGCCGACCCCGGGCGAGGTGCGGGCGCTGCTCACCGCGGTCCGCACGCTGAACCTGTGGCGGCCGCCGACCGACGTCTTCCAGCCGCGCCTGGACTACCAGTTGGAGATCTCCCGCTACCACTCGGTTGGCCAGCTCACCGACCGGGACGCCGGCGACCTCCGCGGCCTGCTGCACGGCCTCGGCAGCACCCCGCTCCAGCTCTGCCACGGCGACGCCCTGCTCAGCAACATGCTGCTGGCGCCGTCCGGACCGGTGCTGGTCGACTGGGAGCAGGCCGGCTGGTACCTGCCCGGCTACGACCTGGCGGTGCTCTGGAGCGTCCTGTCCGGGGACACCGCGGCACGCCGCCAGATCAGCCAACTCGCCCAGAGCGGCGGCACGCTGGCCCGGGACGCGTTCCTGGTGAACCTGGTGCTGGTGCTGATGCGGGAGATCCGGCTGTACGACGTGCCGGGCGCCGGCGAGGAGCAGCGGATCATGATCCGCCGGCTCTACGACGACGCGGCGCTCGCCCGCCGGGCCGTCCGCGCCGCGGTCGGGACCCGCTGAGCCACCGCCTGGGCCCGTCGGACCACCGTCAGGACCCGCCGGGCCCGGGAGTTCGACCACGGGCCCTACGGCCGGGCGCCCCGCTCCAGGGCGGCCCGGCCGGCGGCCTCCAGGACGGTCTCGTCGGGGGCCAGGTGCACCCGGCTGCTGAGCACGTCCCGCAGGTAGCGCTCCAGCGGGTGACGCCGGCTCAGGCCGGGGTTGCCGGTGAGGGCGACGGCCTGCTGGACCACCGCCGTCGCGGCCCGGGTGGCCAGCAGGTGGGCCGGACCGGTCCGGGCGACGGCCTCCTGGTCGCCCCGGTCCACCCGGGAGGCCAGGCCCTCGACCAGTTCCTCGGCCCCGATCAGCTGGGCCTCGATCTCGCCGAGGGCGGTCCGGTAGCGGGGCAGGGTGCCGAGCGGCTCGGTCAGATTGGCCGGGGTGCGCTGGTTGAGGAAGCGGATCAGCCAGGCCTCGGCGGCCCGGGCGACCCCGATCGCCACGGCGGAGAGGGCCAGGTCGTGCCAGGCCGACGAGAGCTCGGCGTCGGCGTCGGCACTCTGACGGGCCGTCCGGCGACCGTTCGTCAGGCCGAGTGCGAGGTCGCCCGGCACCCGGACCCCGTCCAGCACCACGTCGTGGCTGGCGCTGGCCCGGAGCCCGAGCTGGTCCCAGGTCGGGTCGATCTCCAGGCCCTCGCTCTCGCCGCGGACCAGGAAGGTGCCGATCCGCGGCTCCTCCTCGTCGGTCCGCGCGGTCACCGCCATCCAGGCGAGCGCCTCGGCTCCGGTGCAGTACGTCTTCCGGCCCGTCAGCAGCCAGCCGTCGCCGTCCCGTCGGGCGACCGTGCCGGGCAGCTCGCCCGCCCCGGCGCCGGGCTCCGCCCGCAGCGTGTTGACCAGCGCCGGGCCGCGCCGGGACTCGGTGAGCAGCCGCCGGTAGCCCGCCGTCGGCCAGTCGGCCCGGCGGGCCTGCTCGGCGTGCTGGAGCAGGGTGAAGGCGGTGACCACGGCCACCGAGGCGTCCCCGCGGCCGAGTCGGGACAGCACCCGGACGGTGTCGGCGAGCGTTCCGCCCGGACCGCCGTACCGCTCGGAGACGGTGAGGGTGAGCAGTCCGGCCTCGTGGACGGCCTCGATCCCCTGGTACGGGAAGGTCGCGTCGCGGTCGTGCTCCTCGGCGCGGGCGGCCAGCAGGTCGACCACCCGGGGCAGTCCGGCGAGGGCGGTCTCGACCGCGCTCCGGTCGGGTGCCGCGCCGACGGGGCCGCCGGGGGCGGAACCCGTGGGTGTGGAACCGGTGGATTCGAGATGGCCGGAACCCGTCGGTTCGGAACCCGCCGACGGAGCGGCGGTCCGCGAACGGCGTCCGGCGGACGCGCTCCTGGGCGAACGGTTGTCGGCGGGGCGGTCGTCGGACGCGTGGTCCTCGGACGAACGCTCGGCGGTCGAACGGTTGGCGGCGCGAGTGGTCATGATGCTGTGCCTCCGGGCGGCAGCGTGGGCTCGGCAGGTGCGGGCGGCACGCCGTACGGGCGCGCGGTGGCGATCGGCGGCCCCGGAGGCCGGCTCACGGCCCGCCCCTGGTCCCGGCGCCGACCGGACACCCGGCCGATCGCCCGCCGCCGGGGGACGAATCCCCCCTCAGCGGCCCGGACACGCCGCGCTGGCGGTGCGCCGCAGGTCCAGATGCCTGCGACGGGTCAGCAGCGGAAGGCGGCACGGCATGTTCGCGACTGTACGAACCGTTGATCGATACCGTCAAGCAGCGTCCGACCCCCGGGCGGAGCCGGCCGGCCCCGGCGGGATCAGCCCTGCTGGAACATGTCCGCGGGGAGCGGCTTCAGCAGCTGATACAGGTCGTCCGAAATCGGTCGGTCCCAGGACGCGACGGTGACCAGGACGCCGTCGCTGCGGCCGAACTGGGCGCAGAACACGCGCTCCTCGCTGACCTTGACCTTCTTCACGATCAGCAGGTCGTCCCCGAGCATCACCGGGAAGTCCTCGGCCGAGACGAACTCGACCGGCTCGTCGTTCTCCAGCGCCGCGAGCAGCTGCCGCACCTCGAAGGGCACCTCGTCGCCGGTCTCCCGGGCGGGCGAACCCTCGGGGAGGTTGCCGATGAACATCGCCGGACCTCTGCCGCCGAACAGGTCGTAGCGCAGGAAAATCCCCTGGCAGGAGCCGTCCGGGCCGGTCATCATGGCCGCACCGAAGTCACCGGGCCAGTCGCCCGGGTCCATCGCGAGCACGTCGAAGTCCGGGCCGGCGGGCTGTCCGGAGCGACGGCGGAGAAAAGACATGGGAACATCGTACGTGTCCGGCACACCGCGTTCGCGAGGTGGGTGGGGCACCGCCGGGGGGTGGCCGGGAGATCGACGCTCAGAGACCAATGTTGACTCTGAGCAACCGTCCGGGCTACGTTCGGTTCAGCACGACAGCCGTTCTGGGTTTCACCCTCCGGGGGGACGGCATGTCGCAACGCGGCCCTACACGCGTTTCCCTCACTGTGCACTTGTCGTGCCGAACCGCCGAGCACCCAGCTTCGTCGTCGCACACAGCACGAACACACAAGCCAACAGTTCCAAGTTTCACAAGCCAGATCCGCGGGGCCCCGGCCCGTCGCTCCCGTGGATCTGCTCGGGACGCCGCCGCGTGGGGGCGTGCGGGTCCCGAGCACCGGTGCCGTCATCCGAGTCGCTCTCGGCTTCGGCGCCAACCTCCCGGCGACTGCCGGCCCCATCTCGGGGCCGGGACCGGCCGACGCACCCCGGTGCGCAGGGGATGACTGGGAGGATGGCCTGGCAGTACTGCCGGGCCGCACAGCAGGCGCCGTGTCTGGCCGCGTGGGGGCGGTGGGCACGGCGTCTGCCCGTGCTCTTACTCTGAGCTGCGTTTGTCTAACAGTCAACAGAAATTCTGACGGGGCACGCTCAATGGATCATCAGTTGTGATGTTTCGGACCCGAAAGATCGTCTACGGAGCGGACCCCCGTCGACCGGGGGTCCGCTCCCGTGCTGCCGGGCGCCGGCTCGGCGCCGACCGGCTCCGCGCGCCTCGGCTCAGGTGAGGTCGAACTCGCCGTCCCGGGCGCCGAGCACGAAGGCCCGCCACTCGCCCGGCGTGAAGACCAGGACCGGCCCGTCCTCCTGGCGGCCGTCCCGCATCCCGATGTATCCGTCCACGAAGGCGATCTGCACGTCGCCGACGCCCTGGCTGCTGCACAGCCACTCCGCCCCGGTGAAGTCCACCCTGGGCTTCCCGTTCGGCGCCAGATCCGGCTGCACCACGCTGACCTCCGTGTCCGTCCCGCTGTTGGATCCCACTGACCGATCTCCTCCCGACGGCGTTCCTGGGCCAGCCTAGCCACACCGCCCGGCCCCGGTCAGCGGGTTGACGAGGACTCCTCCGGGCGGGGACGGGCGCGACCGGAGGACGGGTCGAGGCGTGTCCCGACCGGCGGGGGCGGCGGGCAGCTGCCAGAGTGCTGCCAGGGCGCCGTACGACCGCTTCCCCGGCCCGGCCCGGGAGGTGCCGGGGCCCGGGCCGCTCCGCCGCTCCGCCCTGACCGACCGGGATGACCGGTTCGACCGAGCGCGCCTTGCCAGAACGATCCACCGACCGACCCGTTCGAGGGAGCAGCCGATGAGCCGCCGGGACGGCACCCGCGCCGACGTCATCCCCATCTCCGACGCCCCCTCGGCCCATCCCCCGGCACCCCGGACGCCCCCCTCACCCACCCAGCTGCCCCGGCCGACCCCCGCCCGGACCGCCACCCACGGGCGGGTCGGGATCGTCCTGGTCTCGCACAGCCAGGAACTGGCCACCGCCGTACGCTCCCTCGCGCTCGCGTTGACCGGATCCGACTCCCCCGCGCCGGTCGCGGCGACCGGCGGCGACCCGTCGGACGGACCGGGCATCAGCGCCGTCCTGGTGGCCGCCGCGACCCGGCGGGTGGACCAGGGCCACGGCGTGGTGGTGCTCGCCGACCTCGGCGGGGCGGTCACCACCGTCCGCGCGCTGCTGGCCGACGCGGACGAGCACGGGCTGCCCTTCCCGGTCCGGTTCGCCAACGCCCCGTTCGTCGAGGGCGCGGTGGCCGCGACCGCCACCGCCACGGCGGGCGGGGACCTGGCCGCGGTGCTGGACGCGGCGGAGGAGGCCTACCGGCAGTACAAGGGCTGACCCGGCGCCGGCGGGTGGTTGAGGACCTGCGGCGGGCCGTGATCGGCCCGCCCCCGGGCTCAGGGGCGCTCCTTGCCCTCCCAGGTGAAGACCGCCGGGCCCTCGCACTCCAGCGCGTGGCGCAGCCGCTCGTGCTCGCTCTCGATCATCGGCGGCAGCTCGTCCAGCCCGAACCAGCCGACGTCCAGCGACTCGTCGTCGTTCACCCGCGCCTCGCCGCCGACCGCGCGGCAGCGGAAGGTCAGCACCAGGTACTGCGTCACATCGCCGTTCGGGTACGTGACCTGCGGCGAGACCGTGACGGAGGCGAGCAGCTCGGGCACGACCACCACCCCCGTCTCCTCCTCGCACTCGCGCACCACGCCGTCGGCGGGCTGCTCGCCGGGGTCGAGGATGCCGCCGACCGGCGCCCACCGGCCGTCGTCGGCCCGGCGGGCGAGCAGCACCCGGTCGCGGTCGTCCAGCACGACGGCGACGACGGCGCTCAGCCAGAGCGGGCGGGTTCCCACGATGGCGCGGAGCTCGGCGAGGAAGGGGGGAATGGCCATGGGCCGCAGCCTATCGGGGCGGCTCCGGGCCGACCCGGTGCGCCCGGCCGGTGACGGGCCGCAGCAGGGCGAGCACGGTGAGGCCGAGGATGCGCAGGTCGAGCCCGAACGAACGGTGCTCGACGTACCAGAGGTCGAGCTCCGCCCACTCGGGGCGGCTGAGCGGGCGGGGCGTCCGGCCGCGGCTCAGGGCCTGCAGCTGGGCCCAGCCGGTGAGGCCGGGCCGGACGGCGAGCCGGCCGCGCTCCCGGCGGGAGTAGTGCGCCGCCTGGTCCGGGCCGACCGGCAGGGGCCCGATCACCCCCATGTCGCCGCGCGCCACGTTCCACAGCCGCGGCAGCTCGTCCAGACCGGACTGCCGCAGCAGGGCGGTGAGCCGGCCGTCCCCTCCGGTCCGGAAGCGCAGGAGCTGGAACTCGCGGCCGTGCCGGCCGGTCCGGATCTGCCGCTGGAGGACCGGGCCGCCGGTGCCGCAGCGGAGCAGGACGGCGATCAGCAGGGCCAGCGGCAGTGCGACGACCGCGGCCAGGGCGGCGACGGCGAGGTCGCCGGCGCGTCTCATGAGACGGCCGCGGCGCGATCCGGTCTACCGCTCATCGCTCCACCTCCACGGCGCTTCGAGCCGGAAGAACGCCTTCACAGTAGAGGCGGGATGAAGCTGTCGTCCGGGAATGGTGAAAGAAGAGGGCCTGAGATTGTCCGACTGGACGATATTCAGTCGGTCTGACCAATTTCGCTCGATCGGCCGTTTCGGAATTCCGAGAGCGATCGACGTTACGGGTGGGGGCAACGCCCGGACGGAACCCGCCGACCGTACGGCCGGTACGCCGGCCGGGGCGCCGTCAGAGCGCGGCGCGGCGCCGGTCGCGGAACACACCGAAGGCGATCCGGCCGAGCAGCAGGACGCCCGCGGCCAGACAGCCGGCCACCGCCATCGCCCAGGCCGGCCCGTCACTGTCCGGCACGAACACGGCCACGACGATGCCGAGCGCCAGGCAGGCCAGGCCCACCACCGTCAGCGGGACCTGGTGGGTGACCAGGGCTCCGCCGCTGCACGCGCGAGCCATCCGGGAGGCCCCGTGGAGGTGGAAGGGGTCACGGTCCGCATCTGCCATGAGCCCAAGGTACCCCGGGGCGGCGCGGGTGGCAGCCCGCAGGGAGTGAAGGTCCGGACACGCTGCGCAACCGGTGGATCCGGGCTGGTCAGCGGCACGCCGGGCCCGCCCCGAAGTGTGTCCGAGGCGTCCGGGCGTGCATTCCGGCTCCACAATCAGTCCACGAAAAATCCTCGTCCCCCCGGTACAACCATCCGTCCCGTGCAGCGGTCTCAATGGCATTGAGTGATCCAGGAGCCGTTCGAGGGACGGGTGTGAACCCCCCACCGAGAACAGGAATATCCAGGAGCGGAGCCGCCGCCCCTGGAGTCGGAGGCCGGGCTCCGTCCTCCGGCGGTACCGCCACGCCGCTCGGCGAACGAGGGGGAACCGTGCCGCAGTCCCAGTCCAGTACATCGATCTCCATGGCCCGCGCCCGGCCGGCACCCCGTATGCGCGCGCTGCCCCTGACCGTCGGGTGGTCGGCGGACCGGCACGGCACCGGCCGGCCCACCGACCGTCCGCACGGCGACCACCTGCACGGCGATCAGCTCGGCGGCGATCTCCTGCACGGCGACCGTCGGCGCGAGGAGCACCGCCACGGCACGCACCTGGACGGCGGGGGCCGTCACCGGGCGGCCGTCGACACGGAACAGCAGGACGCTCGGGGCGAATGGCTGCGGTTCGCCCCCGTCCAACCGCTGTTCCGGGCCCTGGCCGCCCAACGGCTAGCGGTGCTCGCGTACCACGGGGTGACCGACCACCGCTCGTTCGGCGCCCAGCTCGACCGGCTCCAGCGGCTCGCCACGCCGGTCTCGCTCGGCGCGGTCCTCCAGGCCGTGACCGAACGGCGGCCACTGCCGCCCCGGAGCGTCCTGGTCACCTTCGACGACGCCGACCGGAGCGTCCTCACCCACGCCCTACCGGCCCTCGACGCCCGGGGCATTCCGGCCACCGCGTTCGTCATCTCGGAGCTCATCGGCACCGAACGGCCGTTCTGGTGGCACGAGGCCGACTTCCTCGCCCGGCACGGGGGCCGGGCCCGCTCGCTCGACTGCGGACACCCGTCCCAGCTGCTCCGGCGGCTCAAGGCCATGCCGGACCCGGACCGGCGGCGCAGTCTGCACGAACTGCGGGTCAGCGCCGACCGCCGGCCGCCCCGCCAGGAGCAGCTGACCCCGGCCGACCTGCTCGCCCTGCGGGACGGGGGCGTCGCGATCGGCAACCACACCCAGGGGCACCCGTGCCTCGGGCGCTGCGACGACGACACCGTGCGCGCCGAGATCACCGGCGCCCACGAGGCCCTCACCCGCTGGCTGGGCGAACCGCCGATCGCCTTCGCCTACCCGGACGGCGGCCACGACGTCCGCGCCGAAACCGTCCTACAGGAGCTCGGCTACCGACTCGGCTTCCTCTCCGACCACCGCCTGGGCCCCCGGCTCCCCTCCCATCCCCTCCAGATCAGCCGCCTCCAGGTCGACTCCACCACCAGCACCCGCCGCTTCGACACCATCCTCTCCGGCCTCGAACCCGCCTACCGCCGCTGGCGCCGCCAGGCCGTCGCCTAGCAACGGGCGCCATCACGCCGCACAGGAAGTCGGCCGGGTCGACTTCCTGTGCGGCGCGCACCCCGGCAGCCCATCCCCAAAGCAACCAATCACTCGAGCCAATCCCGCACCAAAAGTCGGCCGGGCCGACTTCTCGCGCGCCCAGCCAAGTCATTTCGGGCGCCCGGAATGCCACCCCCGTCTCCGCAAAAAGTCCCTCCACCCACTCGACTTCCGACACAAACCCACCCCAGAAGTCGGCCCGCCCGACTTCTGGCTCGCCCCAAGAGGCCGCAGCAAGCGCACGCTCAACGGGCTGGGCGAGCCCGGCCGCCACACAGGAAGTCGGCCCGCCCGACTTCTGGCGCGCTCCGCCACGTTCACACAGAAGCCGCAAACGGCCGACCGCTCGCCACGCGAAGAAGGCGTGGCCGGACCAGGCGCGTCCACTGCGCGAGAAGTCGGCCTGGCCGACTTCTCGCGCGCGCAGGCGGGCCCCGGACTGGCGATCAACCGGCTCGGGGCGCGGGCCGTATAGCCGCAGCATCCCAGCGCGGCACCGAAGCTTGATCGGACCAACCTCCCGCATGCCGCCGGGAAGCCCGGAACGCTCGCTGCACGAAAAGTCGGGCCGGCCGACTTTCTGCGCGATTCGAAGCGGCGACTCCACGAGAAGTCGGCTGGGCCGACTTCCTGTGCACCAGCAAGCCCAGGGCTGGCGACCAACAGACTCCAGGAGCCGGGCTGCCCAGCCGTTGCATCCGGGTATGGCGCAGGAAGTCGACTGGGCCGACTTCCCATGCAAGCAAGCAGAGCACGGGCCCGCGTCCGTGGACTCTATGCGCGTAGAGGCCAGGGCGATTGGCCGCTTGAGCCGGGGGTGGTGCCGCTCGAAGCGGTCGTGGGGGGGGAAGTGGGGCCGAACGACATGTCGCGCGCCGCCAGGGGGGGGGGCGGGGCGCCCGCCCCCCCGCGCGTTTGGCCGGGAGGGCGGGGGGGCCCGGGAGGTTGTTAAAAAAATAAGCGGCCGACGGGATT
>NZ_JBHJSJ010000045.1:33733-69413 GCF_042268845.1 Kitasatospora sp. NPDC056273
TGCGCCCGGCCCCGCGCCCGTGCCCTCTCGGCGCGACGAGCCCGGGGCGATTGGCCGGTTGCGCGGGGGGTGGTGCCGCTCCACGGGGTGGTTGCGCGTTATTTCGGCAATTGCTATTTCCCGCGCGCCGACTGTCGGCGGGCCGGATCCCCTGCCCAGCGGCTCTATGCGCATAGAGGCCGTGGCGACCAGACGCTCACCCTGGGGAGGCGGGGCGGTTCGGGGCAGTCGTTGCACCAGAAGTCGGCCGGGTCGACTTCTCGCGCGGTCAGCCGATGAGGGTGGCGAGGGCGTTGCCCTGGGGGTAGAGGGCGGCGGCCGGGGGGAGGTGGGCGGGGGTGCCGGCGTGGAGGACGGTGAGGGTGCCGGTGCCGGTGCGGGTGGGGTCGGCGACGCGGCGGATGGCCTGGGCGGCGACGGCGTCGGCCGAGCCGTGCAGGGTGAGCCCCGGGGCGGCGGTCGGGGCGACGGCGGCGCGGATGCGGTCGTCGACGAGTTCGTAGTGGGTGCAGCCGAGCACGATGGCGTCGGTGCCGGCCGGCGTCCGGGCGGCGGCGTCGGCGATGGCGGCCGTGACGGCTTCGTCGTCGCCGTGCTCGACCGCGTCCGCGAGGCCCGGGCAGGCGACCTCGGTGATGTCCGCCGAACCGCCGAAGTCGCGGATCAGCCCACGCTGGTACGCGCTGCCGGTGGTGGCCGGGGTGGCCCAGATGGCGACCCGGCCGCCCCGCACGGCGGCGGGCTTGATCGCCGGGACGGTGCCGACCACCGGCAGCCCGGGCTCCAGCTCGGCCCGCAGGGTGGCGAGCGCGTGGACGGAGGCGGTGTTGCAGGCGATCACCAGCGCGTCGGGTTCGAGCGCGGCGGCGGCCCGGCAGCAGCCGAGGGCCAGTTCAGTGACCTCTTCCGGCGTACGGGGCCCCCACGGCATCGAGGCCGGGTTGGAAGAGAGCACCAGATCCACGTCCGGGCGCTGCTTCCGAAGGGCGGCGGCGGCGGCCAGCAGGCCGATTCCGGAGTCCATCAGTGCGATCTTCACGGCTCAAGACTTTAGTCGATCCGCCCGTCGGGCCCGGTTCTGCGGCAGACTGCCGGGGTGACCGTCCTGCTGTGGATCGCCGCGTTCTCCCTGCTGGTCTGGCTCTGGCTGGCGTGCTGCCACGGCTCGTTCTGGCGCACCGACGTTCGGTTGCCGCCGCGTCGCCCGCCGGTCCGCTGGCCGCAGGTGGCAGTCGTGGTGCCGGCCCGGGACGAGGCCTCGGTGGTCCCGGTGAGCCTGCCGACGCTGCTGGCGCAGAAGTACCCGGGGCGGGCCCGGGTGATCCTGGTGGACGACCACAGTTCGGACGACACCGGCGCGCTGGCGGCGGAGCTGCGGACGATCGACGGGCTGGAGCTCACCGTCACCACCCCTCCCCCGCTGCCGCCGGGCTGGACCGGCAAGCTGTGGGCGCTGCGGCACGGCGTGGAGCTGGCCGGTCCGGACGCCGAGTACCTGCTGCTGACGGACGCCGACATCGCGCACGGCCCGGATTCGCTGGCCGAGCTGGTGGCCGCCGCCGAGAGCAACGGCCTGGACCTGGTGTCCCAGATGGCCCGGCTGCGGGTGGAGACCGGCTGGGAGCGGCTGATCGTGCCGGCCTTCGTGTACTTCTTCGCCCAGCTGTACCCGTTCCGCCGGAGCAACCGTCCGGGTGCCCGGACCGCGGCCGCGGCCGGCGGCTGTTCGCTGGTGCGGCGGGAGGCGCTGGAGCGGGCGGGCGGGGTGGCGGCGATCCGCGGCGCGGTGATCGACGACGTGTCGCTGGCCCGGGCGGTGAAGTCGACCGGCGGCCGGACCTGGCTGGGTCTGGCCGACGACGTGGACAGCGTGCGTCCGTACCCGCGGCTGGAGCAGCTGTGGCGGATGGTGTCGCGCAGCGCGTACGCCCAGCTCAGGCATTCGCCGGCGCTGCTGCTCGGGACGGTGCTGGGGCTGGCGCTGGTGTACCTGGTGCCGCCGGTGGCGACGGTGGCCGGGCTGGTGGCGGGCGCGCCGGCGGTGGCCGCGACGGGTGGGGCGGCGTGGGCGCTGATGGCGGGCACGTACCTGCCGATGGTCCGGTACTACGGGCAGCCGGCCGCGGCCGTGCTGCTGCTGCCGTTCACCGCGGGGCTGTACCTGCTGATGACGGTGGACTCAGCCGTACAGCACTGGCGCGGCCGGGGCTCGGCGTGGAAGGGACGGACGTACTCCCGGGCCTGAGAAACCCGCTGCGCGCCGCACCGCCCCGATCCATACTGCTCGGATGGACCGTCAGCAGATCTCCCGCCTCGCCCATGCCCACCACCCGATCGCGGCCCCGCTGGCGGACGGCTCGGTGGCCCGGTTGCTGGACCGTGCCATGGCCGGGACGGAGCAGGGCCGGGCCCTGGACCTGGGCTGCGGCGAGGGCGCCTGGCTGCTCCGGGCGCTGGCCGCCGGCCCGGGCTGGCGGGCGACGGGCGTGGACCTGGACGCGGCGGCGCTGACCCGGGCCCGGGAGTCCGCGGCCGCGCTGGGCGTGGCCCGCCGGATCGGCCTGCACCACCTGGACGCACGGGAGTTCACCGCGGAGGAGCCCTTCGACCTGGTGTTGTGCGTCGGCGCCACCCACGCGTTCGGCGGCCTGCTGCCGACGCTCGCCGCGGCCCGCGAACTCCTGGCCCCGGGCGGCCGGTTGCTGGTCGGCGAGGGGTTCTGGCAGCGCGAGCCGTCCCGGGCGGCGCTGGACGGACTGGGCGCGGCACGGGAGGACTTCGCGGATCTCGCGACGACCACCGGGCGGGTCCTCGCGGAGGGCTGGACGCCGGTGTTCGGGCTTGTCAGCACCGAACAGGAGTGGGACGAGTACGAGTTCGCCTGGACGGGCTCGCTGGCCGAGTGGGCGCTGGACCACCCGGAGCACCCTGACGCGGCGGCCGCCCGGGAGGCGGCGGACCGGCACCGCACCGGGTGGCTGCACGGTTACCGGGGGACGCTCGGCTTCGTCACCTACCTGCTGCGCCGCGACTGAAGCACGCCGAAGGGCTCTGAACACGCCCGAACCGCCTGAGCCTCCCGCCCCCGAACACCCCGCACCGGTCGGCTACTTCCCGATCCGCGCGAGGAAGTCGTCGATCAGCGGGGCGATTTCGGGCAGCTTCTCCTCCAGCGCGAAGTGCCCGGTGTCGAACAGGTGCAGCTCGGCCCCGGGCAGGTCGCGCAGATAGGCGCGCGCACCGGCCTCGGTGAAGAACGGGTCTCCCACTCCCCAGAGCACCAGCGTGGGCGGCTGGTCGGCGCGCAGCCAGGCCTGCCAGGCGGGGTAGAGCTCGACGTTGGAGAAGTAGTCGAGGGCGAGTTCGACCTGGATGTCCTTGCGGCCGGGCAGGTCGAGGAGGTGCTGGTCGAGCGTCCAGCCGTCGGGGGCGACCAGGCTCGGGTCGCCGGTGCCGCCCTCGTACTGGCCGCGGGTGACGTCCGGGGTGAGGATCGAGCGGGCGGCCCGCTCCGCGCCCGGCACGCCGCGCCTGTTCGCGATGAACTCCCTTGCCTGGTCGGAGAGTCCCTCCTCGTAGGCGTTGCCGTTCTGGACCACCAGGCCGGTGATCCACTCCGGGTGCCGGGTGGCCAGGCGCAGGCCGACGGGGGCGCCGAAGTCGAAGACGTACAGCGCGAAGCGGTCCAGGCCGAGGGCGAGGCAGAAGCCCTCGATCACGTCGGCGAGGGCGTCGAAGCGGTACGTGAAGGCGTCGGGTGCGGGGCTGTCGCTGTGGCCGAAGCCCGGGTAGTCGGGGGCTATCAGGCGGTAGCGGGTGCCGAGCGCGTCGAGCAGCCGGGCGTACTGGTGGGAGGAGGACGGGAAGCCGTGCAGCAGCAGGAGCACGGGGGCGTCGAGCGGGCCGGTTTCGCGGTAGAAGACGCGCAGGCCGTCGACGTCGACGTGGCGGTGGTGGACGTGAGGGATCATCAGCTCGCTCATGCTAACCATTAAACAGCATGTGAATGGTTAGGCAAGGTGCTGTTCGGACAAGACGCCTGCCGGGCAGGGCACATGAGCGAGCTGATCCGCTGTCACCGCGAGGGCCGGAGCACCGGCTCAGTGACCCCGCGCCTGCTCCTGCTGCACCAGGTGGTCGAGCACCTCGGGCATCGCCTCGACCCCGCCGGCCTGGGTCGGCGAGGTGCGGTACTCACCCTGGACGACGACCGTCGGCAGCTCGTTGACGCCGTAGCGGGTGAAGTCGGCGGCGGCCTCCTCGACCGACCGCGTCACCTCGGCGGAGCGGTACGTCTCGCCGAACGCCTTGGCGTCGACGCCCTGCCGCGCGGCCCAGTCGGTGGCGGCGGCCTCGGTGGTGAGGTCGCCCCGCTCGGTGTGCACGGCGCGGAAAACGCTGACCTGGAGGCGGTCGACCTGGCCGAGGCGCTCCAGCGTGTAGAAGATCCGGGCGTGGCTCCGTTGCGCGGCCTCGTCCGGACTGCCGGGCCAGACGGCCGGGATGCGGCGCAGCGCGACATCGGCGCGGTGCTTCTCCGCCCAGGCCTGCAGGGGCTGTTCGAGCGCCTGGGAGTGGCTGCAGTCGTACCAGAAGAACTCGACCGCCTCGGTCCGGACGCTCTCACGGACCGGCTGCGGATGGTCGAGCTTGACGAACTGGGCGCCCCCGAACGGGATTTGGTGGGTGATCGCGCCGGCCTGGACGGGGGACGCGGCAATCCCGACGGCGACGGCGAGCAGGACGGTGGACCGCAGCAGCGACTTCGATTTCACACCGGGCAGTGTGCTGGCGGCGGTTCGCTACCGGCCGGTTGCTGCGCACGGGCCGCGCCGGATTCGCCCGGACGGCGTAGCCGGGCCGGGCACGCGGACGGGCCGGCCACCCGACGGGGTCGGCCCGGCCACCCCGGTCGGCATGGCACCCCTGGCCCGCCTGGCCACCCCGGTCAGCGGGCGGCCTCCGGGCCCGCCGTCCATACCTCGGCGACCAGTTGCTGCCAGGCGTCCACGACGGCGCCCAGCTCGAAGTGCTCCAGCGCGTGCGCCCGGGCCGCCGCGCCGAGGCCCGCCCGGTTGACCGCGAGCACCTTGCCCAGCGCCTCGGCGAGGGCGAGCGGGTCCCCGGGGGCGACCAGCGCGCCGGTGGCACCGTCCCGGACCACCTCGCGCACCCAGCCGACGTCGGTGGCCACGGCGGGCACCCCGGCCAGCGCCGCCTCGATCAGCGCGCCGGGCACGCCCTCGCTGTCGCTGGTCAGCAGCAGCGCGTCGGCGGCGCGGTAGAGCGGGGCCGGGTCGGGCAGCGGGCCGAGGAAGTGGGCGCGGGCGGCGGCCGGGTGGCGGGCCAGCGACTCGCGCAGCGGTCCGTCTCCGGCGACGGCGAGCCGGACGTCGGGCAGCCGGTCGAGCACGTCGAGGGCCAGGTCGAGCCGCTTCTCCGGGGCTATCGCCCCGATCCAGGCGACCAGCAGCACGTCGGCCGGAAGGCCCAGCGCGTGCCGCGCGGCACGCCGGTCGTCCCGGCCGTCGGCAGGCGGGTAGCTCTCGGCGGCACGGGAGTTGGGGATCACGTGCACCTTCCCGTCGGGCAGCCGGAACTGTTCCTCCAGGACGACGCGCGCCTCGTCGGTGAGCGTGGTGACGGCGGCCGCGCGGTGCATCAGCGCGCCGCCGCGCACCCGGCGCAACCGGTTGGCGGTCCAGTAGCGCGGGTGGCCGACCGAGACGTAGACGAAGGGCGTACGGGTCCCGGCCAGGGCGAGGGCGCAGGCGGCCAGGGTGTCCGAGCCGTGGGCGAGCACCACGTCGGCGGCGCGGGAGGCGGAGCGCAGCGCCCGCAGGGTGCTCGGGTGCAGCCGGCCGGGGCCCAGCACGGCGGCGGAGCGTAGCCCGGCGGCGGCGGAGCAGTCGACGGCGGACCGGCCGGCGGCCTCGGGGTCCGGGCTCGCGGACCCGGAGCCCGGACCTGCGGAATCGGGGCTCCGGCCTGCGGAACCGGGGCCGGTGGAGTCCCGGCCCGCCCCGCCGGGGCCGGAGGGGACGGCCGGGTGCGGGGCGAGGGCGCACAGCGCGGAGGCCTGCCCCCGACGGCCCAGTTCCCGGTGGAGGTCACGGGCGAAGTTCTGCGCGCCGCCCCGGCGTGAGTCGCTGATCAGGTGCAGGACACGCGGACGGTTTCCGGCCGGATCGGCCGACAAATGGTCGGGCATGGACCGACCTTGGCACAGTGCTCCGCCCGGTACATCCCCTTCGCGCAACCTGATGGTGGCCCATCCGCCCGCGCTTGTACACCGGATGTGCGCCACGAGGCCGCCGTCGTGCGCCGTACGCGACCGCCGTGCGCCCCGTCTCGCCCCCTGCCGCGCTCCGGTCCACCCTGTCGCGCCGGGTCGGCGCCGCCCCGGACCGGCGCGTGCCGGTGTCACATGCGGCGCCACACGCGGCGCCACAGGGGCGAGTTGGAGCGGTCGACCAACCGACTGGCTCGGCTGTTCGACCGGGGAAAGGCCGGTACGCGGAGCGTCCCCGCCCCGCAGGGCCCACGGACGCGGGGCGCCGCGGCGGTTACCCGATTCGGGTGAACGCGGTTGGACCTCGGCCCGGCCCGCTCGGCAGGATGTCCGGCCTGGGGCGGCACCCGCCGTGCCGCCCCATCTCCCCCTCCCCCGTACGGATTTGGAGTCACCCGGTGTTCAAGGGATTCCGCAGCTTCCTGCTGCGCGGAAACGTGGTGGACCTCGCGGTCGGCATCGTGATCGGCGCTGCCTTCACCGCCGTCGTCACCGGGTTCGTCAGCGCCTTCCTCACCCCGCTGGTCGGCGTCGCGTCCGGCGCCGTCGGCGACTTCACCCAGAAGACCTTCGACGTGGCCGGCACCCGGTTCCCGTACGGCCTCTTCGTCAACGCGGTCATCGGCTTCGTCCTGACCGCCGCCGTCATCTACTTCGCCGTGGTGCTGCCGGTCGGCAAGCTCCAGTCCCGCTTCGAATCGGCCAAGCCCGCGCCGGCCGCGAAGGTGGACTGCCCGGAGTGCCTGAGCAGCATCCCGGCCGCCGCGACCCGGTGCTCCTTCTGCACCTCCGAGATCGGCAAGCCGGCCCTGCCCGCACAGGCCCAGGCCCTGCAGTCGCACTGAGCGCCGACACCCGGACCAGCGACGGGCCGCCGCCTGATCGGCAGCCGGCCATCGGGCCGACGGCCCAGGTCGCGGGCCTGAACCGGGCCCCGGAGAGCTGACGGGAATTTTATTCCCGAAACATTCACGAGCCCCCGTCGCCTGCTCGGCGGGGGCTCGAATGCGCCCGCGCACGCCCTGTCCGGGAAAAGTTTCTCCGCAGGGCCCCCGACCGTCCACCGGCCGGTCACCACAAGGCCTTCCGGGGCCTCCGTCCGGCCGCCGTTCGACCACTGACGGGGTGCCAAGCTTGTCCGGAACCGGTCGCCGGAATGTCCGTCTTTCCTACTTTCGAAACCTTTGTGCGAGCGAAGACTGTGTAAACACTCGAACTGCTCCCCCTCCCGCTCTCCTCAGCAGGCGCGTTGTGGGCTTACCGTATGCCCCATGACCTCGCCCCGCTCCTACGACGGAGTCGGCTACCCCTCTCCGTCCTACTCCTCCGGCACGCCGATCTACGACAGCCTCGTGGCTGAGCGCGGCGTCCCCCAGATCGCGCCCATCAACGTGCCGGCCGCCCTGCCGCCGGCACTGTCGTCCGGTTACGGATCCGGCCTCGGCCCGTCCTACGAGAACCGGTACGCCAACGGGTACGAAAGCGCCGGCAGCAACCTCCCCGCGCTGCCGCCCGCCCGCCTCGCCCTGGGCCCCGGCCCGAGCAGCGGCCCCTCCGCCGGCCCCGCCACGGCGTACATCCCCGCGCAGCCCGCGCCGGCGTACGCCGCCCCCCAGCCTCCGGTCCCCGGCTACGGCGCCCCCCAGCCGTACCAGCGACCGCAGCCCGGCACCCCCGCCTTCAGCCAGACCCCCGGAGGCGGCTACCAGCCGACCGGCGGCCAGAGCTTCGGCGGCCAGAACACCTTCATCGGCGCCCAGGGCGGCCAGCAGACCTTCGGCGCGCAGCCGGCCGGCGGACCGGGCGGTTTCGGCCAGGGCCAGCCCGCCGCTCCGCAGGGCTTCGGCGGCCAGCAGTCGTTCGGCGGTCCGGCCGCCGGCGGCCCCGGCTTCCAGGGCCAGGGCGGCGACCAGTCCTTCGGCGGTGCCCAGCTGCGCCCGGCCATGGCGCCGGTCGCGCCGGTCCGCCCGACGCAGCCGCAGCGCCCGGGCCCGTACGGCGAGTCCGGCCAGTTCCAGGGCGGCTACCACCAGCAGGGCCAGGGCTACTGAGCCGCTGACACCCCGAGGCCGTCCCCCCACGCGGCCCGCACCCGCACCACCTGAGCAGCACCCGGCGCCCCCCGTACGCCGGGCGAACGGAGAAACGGGTCATCCACGGACCGCCCGGAACGCCCCCCACGGCGTCCGGGCGGTCCGTGCGCATTAGGGGGCATTCCCGGCGAACCCCCGCAGGCTGGCAGGATGGAGGAATGCACCTCACCGGACTCCACGTCTACCCCGTCAAGTCGATGTACCGCCTGAGCCCGGACACCGCCGTGGTTCAACCCTGGGGTCTGGCCGGAGACCGTCGCTGGATGCTCGCCGACGCGAACGGACGCTTCGTCAGCCAGCGTGAGGACGCGGCCCTCGCACGGGTGCGGACCGGACTGCTGCCCGACGGCGTCCTCACCCTGACCACCCCCGACGGCTCCCGGATCGAGGTCCCCGCCCCCGCCGTCGCGGCCGGTGACCCGCTCGCCGACGTCGAGGTCTGGGGAACGCGCTTCCGTGCCGCGGAGGCCGACAAGGAGACGCACCGGTGGATCGCCGAACACCTCGGCGACTACCGCCTGGTGCACCTGGACGACCCGCGCGCCCGGCCGGTCGACCCCGAGTACAGCGCGCCCGGCGACAGCGTCTCGATGGCCGACGGCTATCCGCTGCTGCTCACCACCACCGCCTCGCTGGACCGCCTCAACGAGCTGATCGCCGCCGAGAACCCGGACGGCCACGAGACCCTGCCGATGGAGCGCTTCCGTCCGAGCGTGGTGATCGGCGGCACTGAGCCGTGGGCCGAGGACACCTGGCGCCGGATCCGGATCGGCTCGGTCACCTTCAAGGTGGTCAAGCCGTGCGGCCGCTGCATGATCACCACCACCGACCAGGAGACCGGCGAGCGGCGCGGCAAGGAGCCGCTGCGCACCCTGGCCCGGCACCACCGGCTGCTGCGCAAGGCCGCGTTCGGGCAGAACCTGATCCCCGAGCGGCCGGCCGGCGTCGAGGGGGACGAGCTCGGCACGCTGCGGCTGGGCGACGAGCTCGAGGTGCTCGAGGACGGGGCGCACTGGCCCGCCGACGGGCGCTGAGCGCTCGGGCCGGTTCTCCGGGAGGGTGGGCCGCTCCCGCCGACCCTCCGCGCCGGCTGCCGACGGTCGAGTACTGACCACCGACCGTCGGATGCCGACCGCCGACCGCCCGTGCCGGAGGGCGGGGCGCATCGGCCTGTGGACCGGCGCCGGGCACGCGCCGCACTCCGAAACCGGCGCGCCCGGACGGAACCACCGCTGTGCGCGCTCGTTGAAACAAGTGGTCGGAACCTGTGGCGGCGCTGAGCGCTACCGGTGTCCGCGCGACCGCGGGCGGCCGGACCACCCACGTGGGCGCGCTACGGTGGGCGGACGGCCCGCGCACCCCCGCGCGTTCGGCCCGTTGATCGCCGGCTCGACGAAGGTGGGGACGACAGACCGTCATGGCTGAGCACAGGGTCCGGGTCACCCAGGACAGCGCATCCCGCTGGCGTCGCCGCGCGGGCGAGTACGACACGCTCGCGGAGGCCCTGGCCGCCGCCGAACCGGGCGACACGGTGACCGTCCGCCCGGGCACCTTCCGGGAGAACGTGCTGCTGGACAAGCCGGTGACGATCGTCCCGGCCCAGGGCCCGGGGACGGTCCGGATCGACCCGCCCTCCGGGGTGGCGCTCACCGTGACCGCCGCCGCCACCGTGCGCGACCTGGTGGTCGAGGGCGGCGACAGCACCACCCCGGCCGTGCTGGTCACCGGGCCGGAGGCGACCCCCTCCTTCAGCGGCTGCCGGGTGGAGACCCGCTCGGCCACCGGCATCGAGGTCACCGGCGGTGCCCGGCCGACCCTGCGCGGCTGCGTGGTCACCAACCCGGGCGGGCTCGGGCTGCGGCTGCGCGGCCCGGACACCGCCGCCGCCTTCGAGGACTGCGAGGTCGCCGCCGCCGGCCAGGCCGGACTGGCCGTCCTCGGCGGCGCCACCGCGGCCCTGGACCGCTGCCGCGTCCACCACGCCTCCGGCGCCGGCGTCCTGCTCTCCGACCCCGGCAGCGCCGCCGAACTGACCGGCTGCGAGATCTACGAGATCCGCGGCAGCGGCGTGCAGGCCGAGGCGCAGGCGGGCGGGCGGCTGGTCGACTGCGAGATCCACCGGGTCACCGGCAACGGTCTCACCCTGGACGGCGAGGCCGAACTGGTGCTCACCGGCTGCCGGGTGCACGACCTGCCCGAGAACGGCGCCGACCTGCGCGGACGCGCCCGGCTGAGCCTCGCCAACAGCACCGTCCGGGACTTCGGGCGCGGGGCGCTGTCGGTCTGGGACCAGGGCACCGAGGCGGTCGCCGAGTCCTGCGAGATCCACGGCTCGACCGGCGAGTACCCGGCGCTCTGGGTCAGCGACGGCGCCCGGCTGACCCTCACCGACTGCTCGCTGCACGACCTGCCGGACGCCCTGTTCGTCCTCGACCGGGACTCCGCCGCCACCGCCGAGGGCTGCTCGTTCAGCCGGATCCGCAGCTCGGCGGTCTCCGTCAGCGGCGGGGCCACCGTCTCCCTGGCCTCCTGCCGGGTGCAGGAGGCGGGCACCGGGCTCTGGTTCCGCGACCACGGCAGCGGCGGACTGCTCACCGACTGCGAGATCTCCGACGTGGCCACCGGCGTGATCGTCACCAAGGGCGCCGACCCGGTGCTGCGCGCCTGCACCGTACGGGCCAGCACGGACGCCGGGGTGTACGTCTCGGCCCAGGGGCGGGGCACCTTCGAGGACTGCCGGGTCTCGCAGGGCAAGGGCTTCGGCTTCCACATCATCGACGGCTGCCGGACCCAGCTCACCCGCTGCCGGGCGGAGCACAACCAGCGGGCCGGGTTCGAGTTCTCCGAGCCGGGGCCGGTCACCGAGGGGTGCATCTCGGACGACGTCGGGGCGGCTCCGGTGCCGTCCGCTCCCGCCCCGCCCGGCGGCGGGGCGGGGCCGGGATCCGCGGGCGGGCGCGGTCCGGGGCTGGGGTCGTCGTACGGATCCACCGACGTGCCCGCGCCGCGGACCGCCCAACTGACCACGGTGGCACCGCTGTTGGCGTCGGCCGCGGCCGGTTCGGCCGCGATCTCGCCGATCCCGGACTGCCGGCCTGCCGAGGAGGCGCTCGCCGAACTGGACTCGCTGGTCGGGCTGGCCACGGTGAAGCAGGAGGTGCGCACACTGATCGACCTGATCTCGGTCGGCCGGCGCCGCCGCCAGGCCGGGCTCAAGGCCCCCTCGCTGCGCCGCCACCTGGTCTTCACCGGCGCACCCGGCACCGGCAAGACCACCGTCGCCCGGCTGTACGGCGAGATCCTCGCCTCGCTCGGGGTGCTCCAGCGCGGACACCTGGTCGAGGTGGCACGGGTGGACCTGGTCGGCGAACACATCGGCTCCACCGCGATCCGCACCGCGGCCGCCTTCGACCGGGCGCGCGGCGGGGTGCTCTTCATCGACGAGGCGTACGCGCTCGCACCCGAGGACGGGGCGCGGGACTTCGGGCGCGAGGCGATCGACACCCTGGTCAAGCTGATGGAGGACCACCGCGACGAGGTGGTCGTCATCGTGGCCGGCTACACCGCCGAGATGGAGCGCTTCCTCTCCGCCAACCCCGGTGTCTCCTCCCGTTTCTCACGCACCATCGGCTTCCCCGACTACACGGCGGACGAGCTGCTGGAGATCGCCCGGTCGCAGTGCGCCGAGCACGAGTACGCGCTCTCCGAGGAGACGGAGGAGGCGCTGCTGGAACACTTCGGCGGGATGGAGCGCGGCCCCAACTTCGGCAACGGGCGCACCGCGCGACAGGTCTTTGAGACCATGGTCGAGCGGCACGCGGTACGGATCGCCCATCTCGCGGACCCGTCCACGGAGGAGCTCCAGCTGCTCGTCCCGGCCGACCTGCCCACGGCGCCGCTGCCGTAGGGCCCACTGCGGTAGGGCCGGCGGCCGGGGAACTCGTCGCCGGGGAACTCGTCGCCGGGGAACTCGTCGGCCGCGCCGGGCCGTTGAGCCGGGCATGGGTGTGCTGTTGACGGGCGCGGCGGGCGGGTTGCTGCTGCCGGCCGGACTGGTCGTGGTGTTCTTCCTCGGTGCGGTGGTACGGCGGCTGCGCGCCCGGCCGGCGGTGGGACCCGACGGTGGGCGCGACGGCGGGCACAGCGGCGGGCGCGGCGCGGGGGCGACCGCGACGGAGGAGCTGCACGCGCTGCTCTACCCGAGCAAGCGGGTGCAGCTGGAGCAGCGACGGGTCGAGCTGGTGCTGCGGGACGACGAGCACGACGGCGCGCCGAAGCGGACGGGGATCGACCTTGCGGGCGGTCGGGTGGTGATCCGGCGGGTGGCGGGCACCGGCTGACGGCTGACGACGAACAGGCGACAGCGAACAGATAACAGATAACAGCTGACAGAGTTTGAAATCTGTCAGCTGTCACCCGTCCGCCGCCCGGCGCGTCAGCCCGTCCAGGCGCCGCCGGCCAGGAAGGACTCCAGGGCCGCCCGGTAGGGCGCGATGTCGATCCGCTCGCCCGCCAGCCAGTCGTCCGAGTAGTACTTGTCCAGGTAGCGGTCCCCCGGGTCGCAGATCAGGCCGACCACGCTGCCCGTCCGCCCGGCCGCCCGCATCTCGGCGACGATCCGCAGCGCGCTCCACAGGCCCGTCCCGGTGGAGGCCCCCGCCTTCTTGCCGAGCACCTGCTCCAGCACCCGGACGGCGGCGATCGACGCGGCGTCCGGCACCTTCATCATCCGGTCGATCGCCCCGGGGACGAAGCTCGGCTCCATCCGCGGCCGTCCGATGCCCTCGATCCGCGAGCCACTCTCGCAGACGGCCTCCGGATCGTGGCGCACCCAGCCGTCGAAGAAGCAGGAGTTCTCCGGGTCCGCGACGCAGATCCGGGTGTCGTACTGCATGTAGTGCACGAACCGGGCGATGGTCGCCGAGGTGCCGCCGGTCCCGGCGGTGGCCACGATCCAGGCCGGCTCAGGGTGCGGCTCCAGGCGCAGCTGGGCGAAGACCGACTCGGCGATGTTGTTGTTGCCGCGCCAGTCGGTGGCCCGCTCGGCGTAGGTGAACTGGTCCATGTAGTGCCCGCCGGTCTCCTCGGCGAGCCGGGCGGAGGCCTCGTACACCTCGTCCGAACGCTCGACCAGGTGACACTCGCCGCCGTGGAACTGGATCAGGTCGATCTTGGACTGGCTGGTGCTCTTGGCCATCACGGCGATGAACGGCACGCCGACGAGCTGGGCGAAGTACGCCTCGGAGACGGCGGTGGAGCCGCTGGAGGCCTCGATCACCGGCTTGCCGGGCCGGATCCAGCCGTTGCAGAGCCCGTAGAGGAAGAGCGAGCGGGCCAGGCGGTGCTTGAGCGAGCCGGTCGGGTGGGTGGACTCGTCCTTGAGGTAGAGGTCGATCCCCCACTCCGCGGGCAGCGGGAAGCGCAGCAGATGGGTGTCGGCGGAGCGGTTGGCGTCGGCCTGGACCTTGCGCACCGCCTCCTTGAGCCAGGCGCGGTACTCCGGGTCGGAGCGGTCGACGTCGGCGGTCGGCTCGATGCCGGACTGGGTGCTCATGGTCGCTGTCTCCCTCGTGGTGGCCCCCCGATGCTCACTACGAGTGTATGAGAGTGACGATAAGTGACCGTTTTCGAAGAGCCAGCTTCCGCTTATCGCCGTCAGGACAGATCTGGTCACCGTCGGGGGCGGAACCCATCGACCAGGGCAGACCCGATCGCTGTCAGGGCAGCACCGGCACCGACTGCGGGTCCGCCAGGTACGGCCCCCAGCCCAGCTCGGCCGCGCCCGCGAGCGCGCCGTGCGCCAGCTCCGCGCCGACGATCGGCACCCGGCCGCTGCGCCCCCACAGGCTGCGCTCGGCGACCACCGACCGCAGCCGGTCGGGCGCGGCCTCCAGCAGGTGGAGGTGCAGCCCGCTGAGGACCACCCGGTCGGGGTTGAGGATGTTGGCGACGCCCGCCAGGCCGAGTCCGAGCCGGTCGATGACGTGCTCCACCGCCGCCCGCGCCCGGTCGTCCGTCGCGGCGGCCCGGCACAGCTCGCGCGCCTGGTCGAGCAGCGGGCGTCCCGGTTCCGGGGTGAGCCCGGCGGCGGTGAACAGCGCGTCGGGGTCGGTCTCGGAGTTCAGGCAGCCCCGGTTGCCGCACATGCAGGGCCGTCCCTGCGGGTCGACGGTGAGGTGGCCGACCTCCAGGGCGAGGCCGGCGCTGCCGGTGTGCAGGTGTCCGTCGATGACCAGCGCGCCACCGACGCCGCGGTGGCCGGAGGTGACGAAGAGCAGGTGGCGGGCGCCGCGACCGGCGCCGTGCCGGTACTCGGCGAGCGCGGCCAGGTTGGCGTCGTTGGCGATCGCGGTGGGCAGCGGGCGCAGCGCCTTCGGGCCGTGGTCGGCGCGTCCGACCTCGACGTCGTACAGGTCGGCGACCGGGGTGCCGCTGGGCCAGGCGAAGTGCAGCGCGGCGAGGGCGGTGCCGTCCGGCTCGGTGACCGGGTTGGGCAGCGCGAGCGCGGCGCCCAGACAGCGGCGGTCGGTCGCGCGGGCGAGTTCGGCACCGGCCACGGCGACGGCGCGCAGCATCCGGACCGGGTCGGTGGCGGCGGGCAGCGGCAGGTGGACGGGCGGGTCGAGCAGTCCGCCGAGGCCGGCCAGGGTGACGCTCAGTCCGTCGGCGTGGATCTGCCCGGCGACCACGACCGGGCCGTTCGGGTCGATCGCGAGCCGGTGCGACGGGCGGCCGCGGCCGCCGCCGGCCGGGCGCGAGTCGACGGTGATCAGGCCGAGCGCCTCGAGTTCGGCGGTGACCGCGCCGGCGGTGGCCCGGGTGACGTCCAGCGCGCGGGTGAGCGCCGAGCGGGTCGGCGTCTGGCCGGTGTGGATCAGGGAGAGCGCTGGGCCGAGCAGCGTCCGGCCCCGGTCGGGAGCCGCGCGGCGGTGGTTGTCGCGCTGCGCGTCGGAGTCGTTCCCGGTACCGGGCCTCGGGCTTGATGGTGAGAGCTGCACGCCCCTATTGTGACTTTGTGTCGCTTCGAAACAAAATCGGTTCACGCACCCGGCCCGATCGCCCCTCCTTCCAGTCTCGCAGCACACCCCCGGTGACGGACAGCCCCTGGGGTCCTGCACGTATCGCCCTCACCGCGTTCTTCGCCGTCGACGGCTTCCTCTTCGCCTCCTGGGTCGTCCGCATCCCGGACATCCGCAGTCAGGTCAGCGCCTCGCACAGCGCCCTCGGGCTCGCCCTGCTCTGCCTGTCCATCGGCGCCGTCCTCACCATGCCCGTGATCGGCCGGCTCTGCCTGCGATACGGCTCCCGGCCGGTGACCGTCGGCTCGCTCGCCCTGCTCAGCCTCGCCGTGCTACTGCCCGCGCACGCCCACTCGGTCACCGCGCTCGGCGGGGTGCTGCTGCTGTTCGGCGCGGGGTACGGCGGGGCCAACGTCGCGATGAACAGCGCCGCCGTCGACCTGTCGCGCAGCTGCGGCGGCCCGTGATGCCCAGCTTCCACGCCGGGTACAGCTTCGGCGGGCTGGTCGGCACCGGCGTCAGCGGACTGCTCGCCGGCCCGCTGAGCACCGCATGGGCGCTCGCGCTCAGCGCGGCGCTGGGCATGGCCGTCACCGTCGGCGCGGGCGTCGTCCTGCTGCGCAGCCCGGCGGCGGCAGCGGTCGCACCGGGCCATACGGACCGTACGAGCCACACGGACCGCACGGCGGAACCGTCCGGGACCGCGCGGCCGGACGCGGGCTCGACCCGCCCCCGTACCCGCCTGCTCGTCCTGCTGCTCGGCCTCACCGCGCTCTGCACCGCGTACGGCGAGGGCGCGATCGCCGACTGGGCCACGCTCCACCTCACCGACGACGTCCGGGCGAGTTCCGTGGTGGCCGCCACCGGCTACGGCGCGTACGCGTTCGCGATGGCCGGCGGGCGGGTCGGCGGCACCTGGCTGTCCATCAGGCTCGGCCAGACCCGGCTGATGCTGTTCGGCGGGCTGACGGCGGCGGTCGGCATGCTGGTCGCCGCCCTGGCGCCGGTGGTGCCGGTGGCGATCTGCGGGTTCGTGCTGGTCGGCCTCGGCCTGGCCAACCTCTTCCCGCTCGCCATCGCCCGGGCCGGTGCGGCGGGCGGGCCGCAGGGCGTCGCGTTCGCCTCCTCGCTCGGCTACGGGGGGATGCTGATCGGCCCGGTGGTGATCGGCTTCCTCGCCGACGCGGCCGGACTGCCGCTGGCCCTCACCACGGTCACCCTCGCGGCCACGGTGGCGGCGCTCCTGCCGCTGTCGGTCGGACGGCGGGTGACGGACGACCGGTGACGGTCGACAGGCAACGGATGACAGAGAACAGCGAACAGATGACAGCTGACAGATAACAGCTGACAGACACTGAAATCTGTTATCTGTCACCTGTCATCTGTCATCCGCCGTGTGACAGGATGCGAGGCCATGACGACCAGCGAACGCTTCCAGGTACTGCGGGCGGGCGAGCGCCCGGCGACGGCGTGGCTCAACGGGGGCGGGGTGACCAGGGAGGTCGCCGGGTTCCCGGTCGGCGCCGGACTGGACGCCTTCGACTGGCGGGTCAGCCTCGCGGACGTCGCCTCGGCGGGGCCGTTCTCCCCGTTCCCCGGGATCGACCGGGTGATCACCCTGGTCGAGGGCGCCGGCATGGCGCTCACCGTCGACGGTACCGAGCAGCTGGTCGACGCGCCGTTCCGGCCGTTCGCCTTCTCCGGCGACGCCACCACCGAGTGTCGGCTGCTGGCCGGCCCGGTGGTGGACTTCAACGTGATGACGCGCCGCGGGCGGGTCGAGGCCGCGGTCGACCTGGCCACCGCGGCCACCACGGTCGACGTCCCGGACGGGAGCACCGCCCTCCTGGTCTGCCTCGTCGGCACCGCCACCATCCACGACACCTCCATCCACGGCGCCTCCGTCGACGGCGGCACCGTCGACGGCGTCGAACTCGCCCGCTACGACGCCGCGTTGCTCGACACCCCGGGCACGTATGAGCTGCACCCGGACGGCACCACCGCCGTCATCGCCTTCCACACCGCGCCCTGAGAGCCGGTCAAGGGCCGCACCACCGAACAGCGGCGCTCCCACCTCCCGGGACCGCCCCGGGGGCAGGAGCGCCGCCGCCGCTTCACCCGCAGAACACCGGCGTGGCGTGCCCCGGATCCAGCGCGTTGGTGACCAGGTGCAGCGCCGTCGGCGAGAACGCGATCCCGACGTGCTCCACCAGCGAGACCGGGCAGTGTTCCTGCACCACCTGGTTGTCGACGTCCGGGCCGCTCAGGAACTGGGTCCGCCACGGGGTGACGACTTCATCGAGGACCGTCGAGATCACCGTGTAGCGCACACCCGGTACGGTGTCGGGCCGGGAGGCCATCACCGTGTTGAAGTCGGAGCCCACCGCCTGGTCCCGGCAGGCCTTGCAGACCGTGTAGATCAGGTCCGCGACGCCCGGGAAGTACGGCACCAGGTTGGTGATCCCGTCGAGCGTCGTGCCGTGGTTGGACGGCGCCAGCCCGACCAGCCTGCCGACCTTGGACCCGCCACCGAGGAACTTGAGGTAGTAGTTCGGCAGCATGCCGCCCTGCGAGTGCCCGACGATGTCGACCTTGGCCGCGCCGGTCGCGGTCCGCACCAGGTCCACGAACCGGCCGAGTTGGGCCGCCGACTCCGGCACCGGCCCGAGGCCGCCGATCGGCAGCAGCAGGCCGCTGCCGCTGGAGGTGACGCCGGGGATCATCCCGTAGTCGAGGGCGAAGACGCAGTACCCGAGGCTCTTCAGCAGCGGGGAGAGCGCCAGCCAGTTCTCGTAGCGGTTGGCGAAGGTGCCGTGCACCAGGACGACCGGGTCGGGGTGCGCGGTGGTCGGCCGGCAGGTCCAGTCGTTGGCGCCGGGCGGCGAGGCCACCGTGTCACCGTCCGGCGGCAGTTCGGCAGACGAGGCGGACGCTGCGGCCGCGACGGCCGAGGCGCTCGCGACGGGCACGGCGGCGCTCGCCGGCGACACCGTCGCACCGGCCAGCACCGCCCCCGCCAGCAGCAGCGCACCCAGCGCGCCTGCGCCCCTGCGGCGCACCGGAGTTGCGGAGAAGCGGAGAAGTGGGGTTCTCAACTGTTGCCTCCACAGCGGAAGTTTGTTACCAACAGGTAACCCGAGGGCACCATCATGCGGTCGCCCCTCCGGCCCGGCCCTTGGGCGTCCCCCAGACCTGGACGGTGTTCTCTGTGACCGGTCACAACGCACCCCACCCCGCACCCCCGAACACCTCCGATCGGACGCCGGACTGGCACGTCCCGGTGATCGGCGGGCTCCCGACCGACCAGCGACTGCTCGGCGGCGTACGGGAGCTGGCCGAGACCGTGGTCGCCGCCCTGCTGGAGCGGGTGCCGGTCTACCGCCGGCTGCCGCGCGAACAGCTCACCGGCGAGCTGACCCGGGACACCGAGCGCCGCATCCGCGCCCTCGCCCACACCGTACGGACCGGACTCCCTGCCCCCGCCGAGGAGTTCACCGCCGTCCGGGAGGCCGCCGCCCGGCGGGCCGAGGAGGGCCTGCCGCTGGACGCCGTCCTGCTCGCCCACCACCTCGGACTGGAGGTCTGCTGGGAGTTCGCCACCCGGCACGCCCGGGACGACGACGCCGCCGACCTGCTCGCCCTCAACCGGCTGCTGCTCGACCAGCTCCGCCAGGCCGTCACCGCCGCCGGGGCGGGCTATCTGGACGGCCGCCGCCCGGCCACCGGCCGACGGGACTCGGCCCGGCACTCCCTGCTCGGCGCGCTGCTCGCGGGCACCCCCGCCGACGCGGCCGCCGAGCGCGCCGGGCTCCGTCTGCCCACCGGGTACGCCGTACTCTGCCTGTCCCTCACCGACCACCCCGACGAGCACTCCCCCGGTGTCGATCCGGGCATCGCCGCCCTCCGCAAGCTCCGCCGGTTCGAGGCCGAACTCGACCACCGCACCCGGCAGTCGGCGCTCACCGCGCTCACCCCCACGGGCGGCCTGGTGCTCGTCCCGTTCGGACCGTCACCCGGTCCGGACGAGGACGGGGCCGGCGAGGCGCCGTGGCCGCTGCTCGCCGCCGCCCTCGCCGCGGCGGCCCGGGCGGCCGGCGTTCCCGTCCTGGCCGGGGCCGCGCCCGCCACCCCCGCCGAGGTGCCCGGCGCGGCCGCTCTCGCCTACGAAGTCCTCGACGTGGCAAGGGCGTTCGGCCGACCGCCGGGGCTGCACCGGCTGGACGACGTCCTGCTGGAGTACCAGCTCACCCGCCCCAGCCAGGCCCGCTCCCGGCTCGCCGCCCTGCTCGAACCGCTCGCCGACGCCGGGGAGTTGCTCATCACCCTGCACACCCACCTGGCCGGCGGCCTGAACCGCCGCCACACCGCGAGCGCCCTGCACCTGCACCCGAACACCGTCGACTACCGGCTGCGCCGGATCGCCGCACTGACCGGCCTGGATCCGGCCCGCCCCGCCGACCTCCCGCGGATCGCCGCCGCCATCGCCGCCCGCACCGCCGAACAGGCCTCCCTCGCCGGGTAGTTCGGGACGACTGCCAGCACCGGGCCGGTGCCCTGCGGACGACCTCAGCCCTGCTCCCCCGGCAGCCGCAGGTCCCAGCCGACCAGGGCACGCAGCTGCTCCGCGGTCACGCCGTCCGGCACCGGCTGCGGAGCGTCGTGGCGCAGCGGCGGCTGCCAGCCCTCCTCCTCCGTCCAGCGGCGCACCACCTTGGCCGGCGCCCCGGCGACCACGCTGTGGTCGGGAACGTCGCCGCGCACCACGGCGCCCGCCGCGACCACCACGTTGCGGCCGATCCGCGCCCCCGGCAGGATCACCGCGCCGGTGCCGATCCAGCTGCCCGTGCCGATCTCCACCGGTTCGTTGCGCGGCCACTGCTTGCCGATCGGCAGCTCGGTGTCCCGGTACTCGTGCGACTGGTCGCTGATGTACACGCCGGGGCCGGTCCACACGTCGTCGCCGATGACGATCGACTGGTGGCCGACGATGTGGCTGTCCCGGCCGATCACGCAGCCGCCGCCGATCCGCACGATCGGCTCCGGCCCGAGGTCGAGCCCGGGCAGGAAGCCCGCGCTGATGGTGACCCGCTCGCCGATGATCGAGAACGGCCCGATGGTGATCCACTGCTCGTTGAACACCGCCCCGAGCGGGAAGCTGAGCGTCGTGCCGTCGCCCAGCTCGCCGAACCGGTACGGGCCGGGGTTGCGGCTGGTGACCGCTCCGGTCCGCTGCACCCAGCGCCAGCCCCGGTGGACGAGGCGTCCGGCGGCGCGGCGGCCACCGGTCCGGACGGCTGAGACGAGCGAACGGGTTATCGGCATGCGCTCACGTTACCGGCCCGTAGCATCCGCCCGTCCGCCGGGAGGCAACCGGAGGAATGTCCGAAATCCGCGACCGGCGGACCGGCCGCGATGGAAGACTCCGTCCCATGGAGATCACCGAGCACATCGACGCGCTGCGCCGCGAGGGCACCAGGCTCGCCGAGGCCGCGGCCCGTACCGAGTTGTCCGCCCCCGTACCGACCTGTCCGGACTGGCAGCTGACGAAGCTGCTGCAGCACATCGGCTCCGTCCACCGCTGGGCCGCCGCGATCGTGTCCGGAGGCGCGCCGACCCCGCCGGACGAGGCGGACGCGCAGGCCGCCGTCGGGCCGCTGCCCTCGAACACCGAGCTGCTCGACTGGTACCGCGAGGGCCACGCCGCGCTGGTGGACACCCTCACCGCGGCGCCCGCCGACCTCGAGTGCTGGACCTTCCTGTCCTCGCCCAGCCCGCTGGCGTTCTGGGCCCGGCGCCAGGCGCACGAGACCGCCGTGCACCGCCGCGACGCCGACGCGGCCGCCGGGGTGCCCGGTCCGGTCGTGGACACCGCGCTCGCCCTCGACGGCATCGACGAACTGGTGAGCGGCTTCACGACCCTCGGCCGGTCCAAGCTGCGCAGCGACCGGCCGCGCACCCTCCTGGTCCGGGCCACCGACGGCCCCGGCTCCTGGCACCTGACGATCACCCGGGAAGCGCCGGTCGTCACCACCGGCGAGGGCCCCGAGCTGGCCGATCTGACCCTCGCCGGCCCGGCCCACGAGCTCTACCCGCTGCTGTGGAACCGGCTGTCCGCCCAGCAGGCCGGGGAGGTCAAGGCGATCGGCGACCAGAGCCTGCTCGCCCTCTGGAGCGAGACGGCGGCGGTCCTCTGACCGTGCCGGCCGCGACCCCTGCGCACGGGTCGTCACGCCCGGGGGCGGCGACGCCCCCGGGCGAACGGGCACCCGGGAAACCCGGCCCTCAGCGCACCCAGCGCGCGGGCCGCTTCTCCAGGAACGAGCGCATCCCCTCCTGCGCCTCCGCCGAGCCGAAGAGCCGCGCCGACAGCTCCACCAGCTCCTCCGCGTCCCGCTCGAAGGAGCGCACCACCTCGGCGTTGGCCAGCCGCTTCGACTCCGCCAGGCCCTGCGGGGAGCCCAGGCGCAGCGCGTCCAGCAGGCCCTTGAGCGCCACGTCGGTGGCCTCGGCGGAGTCGGTGGCGCTGGTGATCAGCCCGATCCGGGCGGCCTCGGCGGCGTCGAAGACCTCGCCGGTGAGGTAGTAGCGGGAGGCGGCGCGCGGGTCCAGCTTCGGGCGCAGCGGCAGCGAGATGACGGCGGGCGCGAGGCCGAGCCGCACCTCGGTGAAGGCGAAGGTCGAGGCCGGTCCGGCGACGGCGAGGTCCGCCGCGCCGACCAGGCCGAGGCCGCCGGCCCGGACGTGGCCGTGGATGACGGCGATCACCGGCTTGGCGCAGTCCACGATCGCCCGCTGGAGCTCGACCAGGCCGCGCGGGCCGACCGTCGGGTCCGCGCCGGTCGCCTCGGAGAGGTCCGCACCCGCGCAGAACACCTTGCCGGTGTGCCCGAGCACCACGGCGCGGACCTCCGGGTCGGCCGCGGCGGAGGCCAGTCCGGCGTGCAGCTCGGCCATCAGCCGGGTGGAGAGCGCGTTGCGGTTGTGCGGCGAGTCGAGGGTGAGGGTGGTGACGGCGTCGGCGGTGCTGACGTGGACGAGGGGCGCTGCGCTGGTCATCGGCGGGGCCTGCCTTCCGGCTGAGGGTGGGTCGGACTGCGGGCGCGGTCCGGGAGGTGCCCGGACGACGCCCGGACGACTCTGGCACGCCCACCCGCCCCTCGGCCAGAGCGAGCCGGAGCCCCCAGGCCGTCGGGCTTGCCTGCCCGAGGGGGCATGGATCAGGATCCGTCCCATGACCACCTCTCACCTCACCCGCATCACGGAGCCGCCCGGAGTCGCGCCCGGCACCGGCTACACCCAGGTCGTCGCCGGAAGCGGCCGACTGGTCCAGGTGTCCGGACAGGTCCCGTTCGACGAGAACCGGGACCTGGTCGGCCCGGGGGATCCGAAGGCGCAGGCGCGGCAGGTCTTCGAGAACCTCCGCCGCTGCCTGGCCGCCGCCGGGGCCGGGTTCGAGGACGTCGTGAAGTTCACCTACTTCATGACCGACATCGCCCACCTCGCCGTGGTCCGCGAGATCCGCGACGAGTACCTGGGCTCCGTTCCGCCGCCCGCTTCCTCCGCCGTGCAGGTCTCGGCGCTGTTCCGGCCCGACGTGCTGATGGAGATCGAGGCGATGGCGATCGTCCGCGAGTAGCGGGAGCGGCGGGAGCACCAGGGAATAGCGGAGCGACGGGGGCGGCGAGACGGCGGGAGCATCGGGGACAACTCCCAAGTGGTACAGACCTGTTGACGCATTGGTCCAGTCCTCCTACAGTTCCCATGCCTTGCCTCCCCACGGCACAGGCATGGATCGCACACGGATCAACCGCACGGATCAACCAAGGTTCTACGTCACCCTGTTCAACCCCCACAGTCACAGGGAGAACCATGTCCGCTCGATCCCGGGCCGGGCGCCCGCGCGTGCGCAGCAGACTGCTGGCACTGCTCTCCGTCCTGCTCCTGCCCCTCGCCGCGCTCACCGCGCTGGCCGCCCCGGCGAACGCCGCCGGAAAGCTCACCGCCACCTTCACCACGGCCGACAACGGCTCCTGGTGGCAGGGCACCTACATCGTCCACAACGACAACGCGACCGCGGTGAGCGGCTGGACCCTGGAGTTCGACCTCCCGGCCGGCGTCACCATCGGCAACAGCTACAACGGCACCGCCACCGTGAGCGGCCGGCACGTCACCGCCACCGCGGCATTCTACAACTCCACCGTCAACGCCCACGGCACCACCGAGCCGTACAGCTTCTGGTTCGTCGGCAACGGCCCGGTCACCGCCCCGCTCAACTGCCGTGTCAACGGCGACAAGTGCGACGGCAGCGCGGACGTCCCGCCGTCCGCGCCGGGCACCCCGACGGTCACCGAGTCCACCGCGCACACGCTCGCCCTGAGCTGGCCGGCCGCCACCGGCGGGGACTTCCCGGTCGCCTCCTACGACGTGCTGAGCGGTAGCACGGTGCTCGCCTCCAGCCCGTCCACCGGCGTGCTGGTCACCGGCCTCACCCCGGCCACCTCGTACACCCTGACCGTCCGCGCCAAGGACAGCCGCGGCAACACCGGCCCGCTCAGCGCGGGTGTCACCGCGTCCACCTTCGACCCGTCCACCGACACCTCGCCGCCCACCGCACCGGCCAACCTCCGGGCCACCACGGTCGGTTCGACGGACGTGACGCTCGCCTGGAACGCCTCCACCGACAACGTCCGGGTGGCAGCGTACGACGTCTACCAGGGCGGCACCCTGGTGGCCACGGTCACCGGCAGCACGCTCGGCGCGACCGTCGGCAGCCTCTCCCCGTCCACCGCCTACACGTTCACCGTGAAGGCCCGGGACGCCGCCGACAACGCCTCGCCCGCCTCCGCCCCGCTCACCGTGACCACCTCGGACCTGGTCGGCGCCGGGAAGTACGCCCGGGTCGGCTACTTCGTCCAGTGGGGCATCTACGGCCGCCAGTACTTCGTCAAGAACCTGGACACCTCGGGCGCCGCCGCCAAGCTCGACGTCGTCAACTACGCCTTCGAGAACATCGATCCGGTCAACCTGACCTGCCAGGCCGGCGTCACCAAGGGCACCACCGCCAACCCGGAGGACCCGGACCAGGGCACCGGCGCCGGTGACGCCGACGCGGACTACGGCCGGGCGATGAGCGCCGACCAGTCGGTGGACGGCGTGGCCGACGACGGCTGGGGCAAACTCCGCGGCAACCTCAACCAGTTGAAGAAGCTGAAGGCCAAGTACCCCAACCTGAAGGTGGTCGTCTCGCTCGGCGGCTGGACCTACTCCAAGTACTTCTCCGACGCCGCCGCCACCGACGCGTCCCGCCAGAAGTTCGTCAAGTCCTGCGTCGACACCTGGATCAAGGGCAACCTGCCGGCCTACAACGGCGCCGGCGGCGACGGCGTGGCAGCGGGCATCTTCGACGGCATCGACCTCGACTGGGAGTGGCCCGGCTCCGCCGACGGCCACCCGGGCAACCACTGGAGCGCCAACGACAAGGGCAACCTGACCCTGCTGCTGGCCGAATTCCGCAAGCAGCTGGACGCGTTGGGCGGCTCGCACAAGCTGCTCACCGCCTTCACCCCCGCCGACCCGGCGAAGGTCGCGGCCGGCTGGGACCTCTCGAAGATCTTCGGCTCGCTGGACATCGCCAACGTCCAGGGCTACGACTTCCACGGCTCCGGCAGCGACAACTCCTGGGAGCCGAACCGCACCGGCCACGCCTCCAACCTCTACCAGGACCCGAACGACCCCTACGCCACCCACTTCAGCGTGGACACGGCCGTCCAGACGTACCTGAACGCCGGGGTCAACCCGCGCAAGCTGACCATCGGCTTCCCGTTCTACGGGCGCGGCTGGCAGACCGTCGCGGACGGCGGCGCGAACGGCGCCTGGCAGTCCGCGAACGGCGCCGCACCCGGCCAGTTCAGCGACGAGGCCGGCACCCGCGGGTACAACAACCTGATCACCAGCCTCTCCGGTCTCAAGGTCTACCACGACCCCAAGTCCGTTGCGACGTACGGCTACACGGGAGCCGGCGGGCAGTGGTGGACCTTCGACGACGCCTGGTCGATCTCGCAGAAGACCGCCTACCTCAAGTCGAAGAACCTGCTCGGCGGCATGATCTGGGAGATGTCCGGCGACACCCCGTCCGGCACCCTGATGTCCGCACTGGACACCGGGCTCAAGTAGCGCTCCCCGCAAGGGAAGCGGGGCCGGTGCCCCTCCCGCGCACGGAGGGACACCGGCCCCGCTCCACAGCGTCACGAGCTCACGACGCCACGGCGGCCGCCCTACCGCGAGGCCATCGACGCCAGCCGCCGCGCGGCCCGGTACTGCCGCAGCACCTGGGCGAAGGAGGTGTGCCCCTGGGTGGTCCGGGCGAAGGCCCGCCAGGCCGGCGGCACCAGGCAGACCGCCGCGTGGAACAGGTACGGCCGCCGCTCGAAGGCGCCCAGCAGCTGCTTGCCCGCGCGCATCTCCACGCCCAGCCCGGCCTTGACCGCGAACGCGTAGTTCAGCGCCTCGCGCCGCACCGCCGCCGCGTTGCCCGCCTCGGCGACCTGCACCGCCCACTCGCCGGCCAGCCGGCCCGAGCGCAGCGCGTACGAGATGCCCTCGCGGGTCCACGGCTCCAGCAGTCCGGCCGCGTCCCCGGCGACCAGCACCCGGCCGCGGGAGAGCGGCGAGTCCTCGGTCCGGCAGCGGGTCAGGTGCCCGGACTCGACCTGCGGGGTGAACCCGGACAGGCCCAGCCGGCGGATGTAGTCGGCGAGGTACTGCTTGGTCCGCTCGCCGTCGCCGCGCGCCGAGATGACGCCGACGGTCAGGCTGCTGGTCTCGGTCTTCGGGAACACCCAGCCGTAACTGCCGGGCAGCGGACCCCAGTCGAGGTGGATCCGGCCCGCCCAGTCGGCCGCGACCTGGGCCGGCACCGGGATCTCGGCCTCCAGGCCGAGGTCGATCTGGTCGAAGGTGACGCCGACGTGCCGGCCGATCCGGCTCGCGCTGCCGTCCGCGCCGACCACCGCGCGGGCCTCGAAGGTGCGCCCGTCGGCGGCCGTCACCAGGGCCGTCCGGTGCTCCCCGCCGCGCTGCTCGACGCCGGTGACGGTCACTCCGGTGACCAGCACCGCCCCGGCCTGCTTGGCCGCCTGCACCAGGCGCAGGTCGAACTCGTCCCGGTTGACCAGGCCGAACAGCATCCGCTTGGACCGCCGCGTACGGGTGTACCTCCCGTTGTAGGCGAAGGTGACGGCGTGCACCCGGTCCTGCAGCGGCAACCGGAAGTCCGGCGGCAGGCTGTCCCGGGAGGGGCCGATGATGCCGCCGCCGCAGGTCTTGTACCGGGGGTGTTCGGCCTTGTCGAGCAGCAGCACCCGGCGGCCCTGGGCCGCGGCGGCGTGCGCGGCCGAGGAGCCCGCCGGTCCGGCGCCGACCACCACGACGTCCCAGACGCCGTCCAGCGGCGCGGCCGCGTCGTCGGTCGGACCGCCCTCGGCCGGGCTGTCGAGCGGGCTACGGGAATCGGAGCTTCCGGAGTCAGTCACGTCGAGCAATCCTATGCGTCCGGCCGCGCCGTTCGAGCGCGCCGCCCCCGCACCGGCGCCACCCGGCCGTACGGCCCGCCCGAAGGCGGCCCCTCCCCCTGAGGCCCGGTCCGCGGCCCACCCTCGGAACTCCCTGTTCCGCTCCACCTATGATCGGCACTACCGCAAACCGCCTCCTCCGCCCACACCACCCCAAGGGCGGACCGTCCCCCCGGAGCCCCGATGTCACAGCCCCTGGCCGACGCCGTCCGATCCCTGATGGACCGTGCCCGCACCGACCTCGCCGAGCTGGTCGCCTTCCCGTCGGTCGCCGACCCGCGCCAGTTCCCGGTCGAGGAGTGCGAGAAGGCCGCGCGCTGGGTCGCCGACGCCTTCGCCGCCGAGGGCCTGACCGGCATCCGGCTGCTGGACACCCCGGACGGCACCCAGTCCGTCTACGGCGAGCTGCCCGGCCCCGAGGGCGCGCCGACCGTCCTGCTCTACTCCCACTACGACGTCCAGCCCCCGCTGGACGAGAACGCCTGGCACAGCCCCGCCTTCGAGCTGACCGAGCGCGACGGCCGCTGGTACGGGCGCGGCGCCGCCGACTGCAAGGGCAACATCCTGATGCACCTGACGGCGCTGCGGGCGCTGCGTCAGGTCCACGGCGACGCCTACCCGGTCGGCCTGAAGATCATCGTCGAGGGCTCCGAGGAGCAGGGCACCGGCGGTCTGGAGCGCTACGCCGAGGCCCACCCCGAGCTGCTCGCCGCCGACGCCATCATCATCGGCGACACCGGCAACTTCGCCCCCGGCCTGCCCACCGTGACCACCTCACTGCGCGGCATGACGATCGTCGAGGCAACCGTCACCACGCTGGCCGGCAACCTGCACTCCGGGGCCTTCGGCGGCGCCGCCCCCGACGCGCTCCAGTCCCTGGTCCGGATGCTGGCCTCGCTGCACGACGAGAACGGCGACGTCGCGGTGGCCGGCCTGACCGCCGACCAGACCTGGACCGGCGTCCAGTACCCGGAGGAGCAGTTCCGCTCCGACGCCAAGGTGCTCGACGGCGTCGCCCTGACCGGCACCGGCACCCTCGCGGACCGCCTCTGGGCCCGCCCGGCCGTCACCGTCCTCGGCATCGACGCCCCGCCGGTGATCGGCGCCACCTCCTCCGTCCAGGCCACCGCCAAGGCCCTGATCAGCCTGCGCGTCGCCCCGGGCACGGACGCGGGCGCCGCCCAGGACGCCCTGGTCGCCCACCTGGAGGCGCAGGTCCCGCTCGGCGCCCGGCTCACCGTCGAGCGCCAGGGCAACGGCGCGCCGTTCCGCGCCGACACCAGCGGCCCGGCGTACGAGGCGATGGGCGAGGCGATGGCCGAGGCCTTCGGGACGCCCATGGTCGCCTCCGGCGAGGGCGGCTCGATCCCGCTCTGCAACACGCTGCGCTCGCTCTACCCGCAGGCCGAGATCGTGCTGATCGGCGTCGAGGAGCCGACCACCCAGATCCACGCGGTCAACGAGAGCGTCGACCCGCGGGAGCTGGAGCGGATGGCCCTCACCGAGGCGCTGTTCCTCCGCCGCTACGCCGAACTGCGCTCCGTCTGACGGACCTTCGCAGCGACGTCCCGAGGCTCTTCGCGGAGGACGTCCGGCCGCCCGCCGCGCAACCGGCGGGCGGCCGCCAGCACCGCCGCGTAGCCGACCGCGCCCACCGCGAGCCCGGCCCCGGCGCCGAAGCAGACCTCCGGCACCAGGTTCCGCCGCAGCGGAGCGAGCCGGTGCAGCACCCCGGCGGCCGTCGCCGCGCCCAGCGTCGCGACGGCCGCCCGCCGGGCCCGGGGCGCCAGCCGCACGGTCGGCCGCACCGGCTCGACGGCCCGCACCGCCCGCGCCGCCCAACCGCCCAGCGCCGCCAGGGCGAGCGCCGAACTGCCGTACTGCAGCGCCTCGTACAGCGGGACCCCGGCCACCGGGCGGTCCAGGACGGGCAGCAGCCGCACCCCCAACCGGTCCCCGTGGGTGAACGCGTCCCAGCCGACGTGGGTGGCCGCCCCGATCGCCGCCGAGGCCGCGAACCACGCCGCGCCACCGACCGCACCGGCCTCCGCGGGGTCTGCGGCGTCCCCGGCCCGCCGGACGGTCAACGCCTCGGCGCCGCCCGCCCACCGCTCGGGCAGCAGCGCCACCAGCGGCCCGCGCAGCAGCCCGTGCCAGCCGGCCACCAGCGCGCCGGCGATCGCCACGTCCACCGTCGGCACCGCCCACCAGCGGTGCGTGAGCCCGCCCTGGCCGTACACCCCGGGCAGCAGGGACTCGGCGAAGAACGGCACGTCCGGCGCCATCGACCCGGCGACCAGCGCCGACGCCACCAGAGGCCCGCACGCCCCGGCGGCGCGCAGCAGGGGCAGGACGGCGGCGGGGTGGCTCAACGTGAAGGGCATGCCCCCATCCTGCCGCCCGGGACCGCGGCGCGGCGCGCCGGGAGGCGCACCACGGTCCCTCCACCAGCCCCCGGCCCCGCGCCGACCGGCCGCTACGCCGCGTCCGCCGTGCTCGCCAGCCCCACGGCCACCCGGCTCCCCGCCTCCAGGTACCGCAGCTCGCCGCTCCGCCGCGCGTCCAGCGCCGCCGCCAGCCGCCGGTAGCGTCCCGGGGGCAGCAGCTCCCCGGCCTCGTCCAGGGTGACGAAGCGACAACCGCGCAGCTCCTCCTGCTGGAGCAGCAGGTGCTGCCGGCCCTCCTCGTCCAGCAGCCCGCCGTCGTACATCAGCCGCAGGCCGCCGCGGCGCGGGCCGGTGCGCGGCTCCCAGTCGACGGCGAGCAGGCGCAGCGCGGACGGGTCCAGGCGCAGGCCCAGCTCCTCGGCGGTCTCGCGCAGGGCGGCGTCGGTGGGGGCCTCGCCGCGCTCGACCACGCCGCCGGGGAAGTCCCAGTCGGGCTTGTAGACCGGGTCCACCAGCAGCACGCGGTCCTGCTCGTCGAAGAACAGGACGGCGGAGGCGACGGTGTCGCCGGTCGGGTCCGGGGTCTGGACGATCGGGCAGCGGGCGGCGCCGACCCGGACCAGCTCGGCGATCCGGTGCGCGGTCTCCCGGGGGGAGATCCCGCTGGTGTCGATCATGCGGGCGTCGCCGACCAGCCAGCGGCGGGCGGCGCGGTAGCGGGGCAGGTGCTCGAGGCACCAGGCGCGGACCCGCTCGCTGCCCTCCGGGTCGCCCGGGCACTCGTCGCGGTGGGCTATGCGGTCGCGCAGGATCGTTTCTTCAGGGTCCAGCACGACGTGGTGCACCGTGATCCCGTGCGAGGCCAGGTCCCCGAAGATCTCGTCCCGGTAGTCCTCCCTGAGCAGGGTCATCGGGACCACCAGCGGACCCCCGACCTCACCGAGCAGCGCCGCCGCCGTCTCGGGGACGAGCCGGCGCCAGGCCGCCAGGTCCTGGAAGTCGGACACCGTCGCCAGCCGGTCGGCCGGGAGCATCCGACGCAGGCCGAAGCCCACCAGCTCGGGATCGAAGAGCACGCTCCCGGGCAGCAGTTCCACCAGCTCGCGGCAGGCGCTCGTCTTGCCCGCCCCGAATGTGCCATTGACCCAGACGATCACAACGTCCCCTGCCCTCGACTTCCCCCGATGCCGTTCGCACCGGGCAGCGCCCCCGTTGGTCGAACCAGCGCCACCCGTGGTGGTACCCGCGCCACGCCGCTCCCCATGCCTCCCCGGCGCGCCCGCCCGCACGCCCCGATCTGCCCCGTGACAGCGGCATGTGCCCAGGTCAGACGCCCGTACGCGGAAATATGCAGACCGGTCTACATCAAAATTGCACCCCTTCGCCACTGCTAGGGCACAGGATGCCTGGTGGGTCGACCCGCTACGCACGCCCCACGCGCACGCTCCGCACGCCCCCCACTCGTACGCCCCTGTGCGCCGCGCGCGCCCCGGGCTCGGCCCGTACGCGCCCTGCGCTCGACCGCCACCGCCCGCCTCCTTGCGCCGCCCGCGCCCCACCGCGTACAGAGGAACGATGAAGCTGCTTCCCGCCGGTCGGGTCGTCGTCATCGGCTCGGTCAACACCGACCGCATCCTCCGCTGCCCCGTGCTTCCCTCCCCCGGCGAGACCGTCCTCGCCACCGCCGCCACCCGGGGCTTCGGCGGCAAGGGGGCCAACCAGGCGGTGGCGGCGGCCCGGATGGGGGCGGCGACGCACCTGGTCGCCAAGGTCGGACGGGACGCCGAGGGCGAGGCGGCGCGTGCCGACCTGCGGGGCGCGCAGGTCGAGACGGGCGCCGTCCTCACCCACCCGGACGCGCCCACCGGTCAGGCGATCGTCATGGTCGACCCGGCCGGCGAGAACAGCATCGTCGTCCTCCCCGGCGCCAACGCCCACCTGACCCCGGAGGAGGTCACCGCCGCGCTCGCCCGCCTCCGGCTGCTCCCCGTCGACGTGGTCCTGACCAGCAACGAGGTCCCCGCGGAGTGCGTCCGCGCGACCGCCGCCGCGCTGCCCGCCGCGGGCCCCTCGGGCGGCACCCGCTGGCTGCACAACACCGCCCCGGCCGGCACCCTGCCGGAGGCCGGCCCCACCGGACGCCGCCCGCTGGTCGTCGCGAACGCCGTCGAGGCCCGCCAGCTCACCGGCGCCGCCGACGTCACCGGGGCCGCCCGGGCGCTGGCCGAACACGCCGAGGGCGCCGTGGTCACCCTCGGCGGCGAGGGCGCGCTGGTCGTCGTGGACGGGACGCCGACCCGGCTGCCCGCCCCGACCGTCCGAGTGGTCGACACCACCGGCGCCGGCGACGCCTTCTGCGGCGCCCTCGCCGCCGCACTCGCCCGCGGCGCCGCGCTGCCCGACGCGGCCGCCACCGCCGTCGCCGCCGGGGCCTTCGCCGTCACCGGCCTCGGCGCCCGCGGCGCGCTGCCCCGCCCGACGGACCTCTGACCGGGCGTCGGGCCGAGCGGGCGTCGCGCGCCCCGGGCTCGGCCCGGACCGACGAGGACACCCCCGTCGGGGGCACCGGGCGGACCCGGCACCCCCGACGGGCGGACGGCGGCCCCGCTACGGGCGCCCCATGTACGACGGGTAGTAGCCGCTGCTGATCCCCGAGATCCTGATGTTGGTCCCGGGCCGCGCGGCCTCGACGTACCTGTTGTCGCCCAGGTAGATGGCCACGTGCTGGATGCCCCGGGCGGTCCCGTCCGGCGACCAGAACAGCAGGTCGCCGCGGCGCAGCTGGCCGGCCCCGATCGGCGTGGTCGCCGCGTACTGGTCGTTGGCCACCCGCGGCAGGCTGATCCCGCCTCGCCGGAAGGACTGCTGCACCAGGCCCGAGCAGTCGTAGCCGTCCGGCCCGTTGCCGGCCCGGCGGAACGGCACGCCCAGCTGGGAGAGCGCGAACTGCACGGCGGTCTCGACGTCCCGGTCCTCGGCGACCGAGTCGTCGAAGTAGCCCGGGGAGTCCGAGGAGGAGCCGCCTCCGGTGCGCTCCAGGTAGATGTCGTAGTGCGAGGTCCAGCGCCACTCGCCCCTGCTGTTGCGGAACCAGTAGCGCGAGCCGTCCCAGCCCTGGGTGATCCCGCCGGAGGACGTGGTCGTGGTCCTGGCGGCGGACGAGGAGCCGCCTCCGGTGCGCTGCACGTAGACGTCGTAGTGCGAGGTCCAGCGCCACTGCCCCTGGCTGTTCTTGAACCAGTACCGGGAGCCGTCCCAGCCGGCGTGCGCCGGGGCGGGCTCGGCGGCCGCGGGGCTGACACCGGTGCCGAGGCCGATCAGGCCCGCACTGGTCGCGATCACGGCCACCATGCCTATCCCCCGACGGAGCCGCGCGCCGCGGGACGGACGGGAGGGACGGACGGTGGCAGCGTCCTGCTGCCCGGTCGGTTCGCCGGCGGCCTCCGGCGCGCCGGTGTTGACGGTGGTCATCGTGCTGACTTCCTTCACTGCTGCGGATCGCTGCGGATTTGCAGCGGGTTGCTGTGACCGGCCAGGACTGGCCGTGCTTGTCGGCAGGGCCCCCGCCCGGCACACCGCGGCTTCCGGTCCTGCGACCGGAAGCCGTCGGCGTGCCGCCCGGGGGGTCGGCCCTGCCTGCGTGTCACGTTAGGCACGCGTCCGCTCACTGCGCGCAGTGGAGTGCGCCAATGGAAGGGTCACGGGTGGTGAGCACCGACGGCGCATCAGGGTGAACACCCGTCATCCGAGGGGGCGTCCGACCACCCTCTCCTCAGCGGCCGCCGGCCTCCGTCAGCAGCTGCTTCTTCAGCACCTTTCCCAAGGCGTTCCTGGGCAGTTCGGGCACCAGGACGACCCGGCGCGGCCGCTTGTGCACCGAGAGCCGCTCCGCCACGAAGGCCGTCAGCTGCTCCCCCGTCACGGCGCCGTCCGGGATGACGTACGCGACGATCGCCTGTCCGAGGTCCTCGTCCGGCACGCCGACCACCGCCGCGTCGGCGACCGCCGGGTGGTCGCGCAGTGCGGCCTCCACCTCGCCCGCGCCGATCCGGTAGCCGCCGCTCTTGATCAGGTCCACCGAGGCGCGGCCGACGATCCGGTGGAAGCCGTCCGCCCCGATCACCGCGACGTCGCCGGTCCGGAACCAGCCGTCCGCCGTCCACGCCTCGGCGTCCGCGTCCGGCCGGTTGAGGTAACCGCTGAACAGCGTCGGCCCGGAGACCTGGAGTTCGCCGACGCTCTCCCCGTCGCTGGGCACCGGCGCGCCGTCCTCGCCGACCAGCCGGGTGCGGACCCCCTCCACCGGCAGCCCGACGCTGCCGGGGCGCCGCTCGCCGTCCGCCCGGGTGCTGACGGTGATCAGCGACTCGGTCATCCCGTACCGCTCGATCGGGGCGTGCCCGGTGAGCGCCGCGAGCTTCTCGAACACCGGCACGGGCAGCGGCGCGCTGCCGGAGACCAGCAGCCGGGCCGGGGCGAGCCGGGCCGCGGCCTGCGGGTCCGCCGCCAGCCGGGACCACACGGTGGGCACCCCGAAGTACAGGCTGCCGCCCGCCGCCGCGTACCCCTCCGGGGTGGGCCGCCCGGTGTGCACCAGTCCGCTGCCGGTGCGCAGGGCGCCGAGCACGCCGAGCAGCAGCCCGTGCACGTGGAACAGCGGCAGGCCGTGGACGAGGGTGTCCTCGGCGGTCCACTGCCAGGCGGCGGCGAGGGCGTCCAGGTCGGCGGCGATCGCCTCGCGCCGGATCACCACGCCCTTGGGGGCGCCGGTGGTGCCCGAGGTGTAGAGCACGAAGCCGGTCGACCCGGCGGCCGGCTCGGCGTAGCTGGTGGTGGAGCGCCGCGCGGGGTCGACCGGCAGCCCGGCCACCGAGGTGTCCTGCGGCAGCACCTCCCCGACGGCGTGCGCGAGCAGCGCCGCGCCCGAGTCGCGCAGGATGTGCTCGCGCTCCTTGGGCCCCGAGTCGGGCGGCAGCGGCACCACCGGGACGCCCGCCAGCAGGCCGCCGACCACGGCGGTGACGGTCTCGACGGTGGGCCGGGCGAGCACCGCGAGCGCCGGGGCGCCGGCCACCCGGTCGGCGACGGCGGTCGCCGCGCCCAGCAGGTCCTCCCGGGAGAGCGTCCGACCGTCGATCCGCAGCGCGTCCGCCGCGTCGCCGAAACCGCCCTGAAGTGCCGTCAGCAGTGCCATGCCACCGTCCTCGCCTCGTCCATCACCACCGCGCCGCGCCCGTGCGCCACGCGCCGGCGCCGACTCTACGGGCCGCCGCCCGGCCCGCCGCGCGCCGGGGACGGCGAGCGGGGCCGGCGACGGCGGAGAACGACCGGGAAGGCCGGGGAAGGACCGGGGACGGCCGGGTACGACGGAGGGCGCGGCACCGGGCACCCGGCACCACGCCCTCCGAACCTTCCGCGCGGATCAGGCCTTGCGGGCCTTCACCTCGGCGGTGAGCTGCGGCAGCACCTGGAAGAGGTCGCCGACCACGCCGTAGTCGACCAGCTCGAAGATCGGGGCCTCGGGGTCCTTGTTGACGGCCACGATGGTCTTCGAGGTCTGCATGCCGGCCCGGTGCTGGATCGCGCCGGAGATGCCCGCCGCGATGTAGAGCTGCGGGGAGACCTGCTTGCCGGTCTGGCCGACCTGGCTGCTGTGCGGGTACCAGCCGGCGTCCACCGCGGCGCGCGAGGCGCCGACGGCCGCGCCCAACGCGTCCGCGAGCTCCTCGACCACGCCGAAGCCCTCGGCGGCACCGACGCCACGGCCACCGGAGACCACGATCGCGGCCTCGGTCAGCTCGGGACGGCCGGAGGACACCCGCGGGGTGCGCGAGACGACCTTGGCGGCGTTGCCGGTGAACGCCACGGCGACGTCCTCCACCGCGCCGGCCGCCGGGGCGGCCTCCGGGGCGACGGCGTTCGGCTTCACGGTGATGACCGGCGCGCCCTTGGTGACCTTGGACTTCACCTGGAAGGACGCGGCGAACACCGACTGGGTGGCGACCGGACCGCCGTCGCCGGCCTCCAGGTCGATGGCGTCGGTGATGATGCCGGAGCCGATCCGCAGCGCGACGCGCGCGGCCACCTCCTTGCCCTCACCAGAGGACGTCACCAGCACCGCGGCCACGTCGTTCGCCTTCGCGATCTGCGCCAGCGCGTCCACCTTCGGGACGACCAGCTGGTCGGCGAACTCCGCGCCGTCGGCGACGTACACCTTCACCGCACCGTACTCGCCGGCCTTCGCCGCGATGCCGGCCGCGGCCGCACCGGCGCCCAGGACGACGGCGGACGGCTCACCGATACGGCGGGCCAGGGTCAG
>NZ_JBHJSJ010000046.1:0-69385 GCF_042268845.1 Kitasatospora sp. NPDC056273
GGGGGGGGGCCCCGCCGGCGGGCGGGAAGCTGCGCGGGATCGGCCAGGCACCCGGCGCCGGCCCGGCGGGCGCGGCGGGCGCGGCGGCGGGCGGCGCGGCCTGTACGGGCTGGGGGGCCTGCGCGGCCGGTACGGCGGCGGGCTGGACCGGCGCGGGCGCCACCGGCACCTCGGCCACCGGCGCCACCGCCATCGGAGGCGTCGCCGTCGGAGCCGCCATCGGCATGCCCCCGGGCACCGCCATCGGCGCGGCGAACCCGCCCGCGGACGCCCGTCGCTCCAGCTTGTCCATCCGCGCCTGCAACGACAGCTCGTCGCTGTACGCGCCCGGCAGCATCACCCGGGCGCAGATCAGCTCCAGCTGCAGCCGGGGCGCCGCGTTGCCGCGCATCTCGGTCAGCCCGGTGTTGACCAGGTCTGCGGCCCGGCTCAGCTCGGCCGCGCCGAACGCGTCCGCCTGCGCCTGCATCACCGCGACCCGGTCGGCCGGGGCGTCGATCAGCCCCTTCTCCCCCGCGTCCGGCACGGTGGCCAGGATCACCAGGTCGCGCAGCCGCTCCAGCAGGTCGGTGACGAAGCGGCGCGGGTCGTGCCCGCCCTCGACCACCCGGTCGATCACCTGGAACACCGTCGCCCCGTCGTGCGCGGCGAAGGCGTCCACCACCTCGTCCAGCAGCGCGGAGTCGGTGTACCCGAGCAGCGCCGTGGCCATCTGGTACGTCACGCCGCCCTCGCCGGCCCCGGCCAGCAGCTGGTCCATGACCGACATCGAGTCACGCACCGACCCGGCCCCCGCCCGCACCACCAGCGGGAACACGGTGTCCTCGACCTGGATCCCCTCCCGGCCGCACACCTCCGCCAGGTAGTCGCGCAGCGTGCCGGGCGGGACCAGCCGGAACGGGTAGTGGTGCGTCCGGGACCGGATCGTCCCGATCACCTTCTCCGGCTCGGTGGTCGCGAAGATGAACTTGAGGTGCTCCGGCGGCTCCTCGACCACCTTCAGCAGCGCGTTGAAGCCGGCCGAGGTCACCATGTGGGCCTCGTCCAGGATGAAGATCTTGTACCGGCTGTGCACCGGCGCGAAGAACGCCCGCTCGCGCAGCTCGCGCGCGTCGTCCACACCACCGTGCGAGGCGGCGTCGATCTCGATCACGTCGATCGACCCGGGCCCGCCGGTCGCGAGGTCCCGACAGGACTGGCACTCCCCGCAGGGCGTCGGCGTCGGCCCCTGTTCGCAGTTGAGGCAACGGGCCAGGATGCGCGCGCTCGTCGTCTTGCCACAGCCGCGCGGCCCGCTGAACAGGTACGCGTGGTTGACCCTGTTGTTGCGCAGGGCCTGCTGGAGCGGAGCGGTCACGTGCTCCTGCCCGATGACCTCCGCGAAGGTCTCGGGGCGGTAGCGGCGGTACAGGGCTAGGGACACACCCCCGACGATATCGGGACGGACCGACAAACGCGTCGCCCCTCACCCCGCCGACCGTCCCCGACCGGCCCCGACCGGGCCCCGGGAACGCAAAGACCCCTCGCGCACCCGCCAGAGCCCTCTTACCCTTGCTGCCTTCCGGCCCTGGGGGGGTTCAGAGAGATGACGCCACACGAGGGGCTGACCCCCACAGTACCGGATCCCCGCCCCAACGATCCACAGGCCACCCCCACCCTCCCGCCTGCGGGACAGGTGGTCGCGAGCACCCCGAAACATGTACTAAGCTCTCCCACGGAGGATTCGCCTAGAGGCCTAGGGCGCACGCTTGGAAAGCGTGTTGGGGGCAACCCCTCACGAGTTCGAATCTCGTATCCTCCGCCGGCAGAAGGCCCGGACCGCTCAGCGGCCCGGGCCTTCGTCGTTGTCCCTCCACGGCCTCCGGCCCAGCTGTCCTCCCCAGGCCCCTTCACCGGGCTCCTCCGGCAGCAGTACCCGAACCTCTCCCTTGATCCGGTCGACCCCGGGCGGGCCACCGAGTCGCTGCACAAACTCTCGAACGTCCGACAGGCCGGCCGGAGCAAGCCGTTGCTCGACCCACCCTGATCGATTCGGCTCGAACAGGCGGGCACATGCGCGAGCGCCAGCCGGGGTACTACAAGCAGCCGGGAAAGAGCACCGAGCCTGCCATCGCCAGAGCCGTGATTCCCCTGGACTCCACGCGGCCCATCACCGATACCTTGCCCGAATTCGAGTGGAACAGCGCAGACCAACGCCCATCGAACAACTCTCCGGCTCCGCCCCAGCCCTATCTTCGGCCGGGCGCTGCTGATCGAGCGCGGTCATGCTCCTCCCCTCTCCCGCTATACCCGCCCGCGCATTGCGGCCGGGATCGCGGCGTCCGCCAGAGCGGACGCCGTGACTCCGCCCGCAGTTTGCGACCGAGAGAGCCGATAGACACTCATGTGCCCGCCAGGAATGGGGTCTTGCAATAACTTTAGCGTAGAGGAAGAGCGGGGCTCCGAACGAATCCACCCCCAGGGTCGCGGCATCACCTGCCCCAACCTTTCGATGCCTGCACCGGCGATCCACCCGGAACAACAAGCGATCTCGATTCCGAGCGATGCACAATCGAAGGGAAATGGCCGGAGTATTCCTGGTCTGGCTTGGTGCGACCCGGACCATCACGCCGGTTCCAAGGCCTTCAGGACCAGCTGCCATGGATTCAGCCTCGACCCCGGCGGCGCGGGCCGCCCGCCAGATGACGCCGCCCGCAGGTGTCAGACTGCCGTGATTCCCGCCCATTCCGAAATAAGCACCCACCTGCGATCACAGTCGATCAGAGTTCGCAGTACTTACGACAGGGCGCCCATTGAGATCGATCGTCTCTTTGCAAGAGTTGACTTAATTCACTATCTGACGACATCTGCCTCTAGCCTCGCCCCGAGGGAAGCGAGACGAACGGCCGACGAGCGCCTTCGAGTCGCGTAGATCTCTTCACCACGCTCCGAGAAGGAAATAGCACGATGGCCGATGAAGTCCGCACCAGCCCGCCCGTCTACACCGAGATCACCGAAGTGACTCCCGACAAGTGCAGCAACTGGATGAGCAAGAGGACATGCAACCGTGTCCCCCTGAAGCGATCCAATGTGGACAAATTCAAGACCATTCTGCGCAACGGCCAGTACCGCACCACGCACCAGGGATTCGCGCTCGACTGGCATGGCTGCCTGATCGACGGGCAGCACCGCGCCGCCGCGATCATCGAGACCGGTGCCACCGTGACCGCCCAGGTGACGTACAACCTCAACCCGGACACGTTCGCCGCGATCGACGGCGGCCGCATCCGCACCGCGGGGGACTTCGTCGCGCAGATCACCGAGATGAAGCAGGCCAACTCCAACGTATACGCGGCCGCTTTGAAGGTCCTCGCCAACCGCAGCGCACAGCTCCACTGGACCCGCTGGACCACCGGCCGACTGACGGCGGAAAAGCTGCAGGAGCTGGTGGTCAAATGGCCGATCGAGGAAGACCTGATCATCCGCATGGTGGGGAAGGGCAAGCAGTGTCACGCCAGCGCGACCGGGCTGGTCGTCGCCTACAAGATCATCACCGAGGAATGGCCGGAACCCGTGGCGAACTCGTTCTTCGACGGCATCGGTGAAGCCAGTCAAGAGTTCGTCGGCAAGGACCCCCGGGCCCTCTACACGAACACCATGACCAACGTGAACCGCGGGGTTGTCAGCCGGGACAGCGTGCAGCAGTCGGCCCAGGCCATCAAGGCCTTCAATGCCCTCGTCACGGGCGAGTCCATCGGCACCCTGAAGAAGATGAAGATGGGTGGCGTGAAGACCGTCATGGATCGGCGAACCGGCGAGGAGATCGAGCAGGAGTACCTCGCAGACCGGTACCCGGACGTCGTTCCGCAGACGCTCGACGTCAGTGACACGTGGCTCAGGGGTGGCGGTACGGACTGAGCACGGCCACCCCGCCAAAGGGCCTGGACCAGCCGGTGCGGACTTGGGCTCCAGGAGTCGTTACAACGCCCCAGTTCAGGGGATGCATTGGACTTCGGGATCCACGAGCGCCGGATGGCCCAGGCACCAGCACAGCCCGGGCATCGCCGCCGAGCCCAGCCCACAGCCCCTCTACGATCAGCCAGGAGATCCGCCGCAACCGCACCGACGGCGCCCGCAGGATCCTGTCGAAGCCGGAGTTTTCGGGATGCCGTCCAGGCGATGCCGGACGAGAAGTGGAGCCCGGAGCGGCTACGCCACGGTCAGCGGGCACAGCTCCCGACCGGCGACCATGACGCCGAGGCCGTCCGTGACGCCAGATGACCACTGCCCGAACTCTTCCGACACAGCTGAGGCTGTCCCTGACCTGAGATCAGGGCGGCGAGATGGACCGCCACCGGGAGTTCACCCTCGCCACCGACAACCCGATCTACTTCTGCGACATGGCCGGCCCTTGGCAACGCCGGCTCCGACGAGAACACGAACGGCCTGCTGCGGCGGCACTTCCCCAAGGAGACCGACCTCTCAGTCCACACCTCGGAGTGCCTGGCCTTCGCTGCCGACCATCTCAACCGCCCCCAGGCAAGGAAGACGCAGCAAACTCCGCGGACCCGGGAGTGCTACTCGTGTGGATCTGCCCTCTTGTCGACGAACTCCCCCAGGACGCCACACCGTTCGCCACCCCGACCCGGGAGGCAGAACTGCTCAGCGCACTCACGCTCGGGACCTTGTCCCCAATTGGTACACAGCAACGTATATGACGCTTCATCACATCAAGTAGACGAGGCGTACACCCATTCGAGAGGGCTTCACGGCCCATTCAACGGAGTTCATGACACCACCGTTACGCAACTGTTACGTGACACAACGAGCATGCCGATGAGTGATCAACCTGGACAAGTGAGCTTCATATAGCTCCGATGCGAACTTCATGTCGTCACACAGAGCGACTCGCTCACAGGCATCCCGACGGTGCCGATCGACCGCTCTTGCGGCCGCTCTTGAGGCACTGTCAGAATCTGAGCCGGGGGAAGACGTCACATGCGCATCAAGAGTTCCGCGTCAGCACTTCTCCCGCTCAAGGCGATCGGGCCCCAGTGCTGTCACACCGGGGCCCCTCCTCGCCACCATCGCATCCCAGCTCAGGAGGAAACTGATGGCGAAGCTCTTCGGCGCGCCCGCACGGGCTCACAGCCTGGCGACCAAGGTGGCTGCGGTCGCAGGCCTGGCCACCGTTGTGGCCCTCGGTGTGGCCCCGCTGGCCAGCGCCAGCGGCACCAGTGGCAAGACGAATGGATGCTACAGCACCTGGGGAACCACGGGGACCAACGGGCACTGCTACCCCGTCACGGCCGACGGCAACTTCCGAGTCTCGGCCGACTGCAACCTCGAGCCCGATGGCTCCAGCGGCTGGAGCTACTTCTACAAGAACGCCAACATCGGCGGCTTCGGTCAGTACGACTGCACCTTCAAGATCAACAGCTCGTGGGTGGAGTACTCCGGCGGCTGAGTCGAACCGGCGCGGAGCGGGCCCCGGTCCGGGTCGCGCCGTCAGTGAACCGTGGGCGCTCCCGGTGTGCCGGGAGCGCCCTTCCCGTACGTGGAAGGCGAACATGGCGCCCATCGCCAGCTTGTCATCAGTGATTCAGGGATACGGCAGCCGCACCGTACTGTCAGGAATCGACCTCGCGGTACACCAGGGGGTGCTGGGACTGCTCGGCCCGAATGGCGCGGGCAAGAGCACCCTGCTCCGCACCCTGGCCACCGCGACGCCGCCGCGCTCGGGCAGCGTCACCGTATCCGGGACGACGGTGACCAGCGAACGCGAAGCCCGCGTGGTTCGCCGTCAGGTCGGCTACCTTCCACAGGACTTCGGCTTCTACCCGTCATTCACGGTGCAGGACTTCGTGGAGTACTGCGCCTGGCTGCGCGGCGTCGCGCGCGGCGAGGCCCGCGACGCCACCAGACGAGCCATCGAAGCCGTCGGGCTGGCCGACCGGGCCGGCGCCAAGATGAAGTCGCTCTCCGGAGGCATGCTGCGCCGGGCGGGCATCGCCGCCGCCGTCGTGGGCGAGCCCGCGGTGCTGCTCCTCGATGAACCCACGGTCGGCCTCGACCCCGCCCAGCGTCTGGAGTTCCGCACCCTGCTGCGGTCGCTGCCGGACACCGCGATCGTGCTCTCCACCCACCTGGTGGAGGACGTGGCCGCGGTGTGCGACCGCGTCGTGGTGATGCAGGACGGCCGTTTCGTGTACGACGGCACCCCCGAAGATCTGGCGGGCCAGGCCAGCGCGGATGCGCCCGGGGACAGTGAGTTCGAACGCGGTTACATGGCCGTGCTACGGAGTGAGGTCGGCGCATGATCCGCGTCCTGCTCATGGAACTGCGTCGCTCCCCGCTGCGTTGGTGGCTGCCGGCACTCCTGCTGATCGACCTCGCCGCCCTCTTCGGCCGGAGTCGGTCCTGGATCGGGGTTTGGCCCGAAACCAGCGTCGCCGCCCAGGTACCCTCCTTCTACTTCGGCCCCGCACTGGCCGCGGCTGCGGCTTGGGCGGCCGGCCGCGAGGGCCGCGGCGGCGCGATGCCCGCCACCCCCACGTCGACCAGGCCCCGCTTCCTGCCCGAGCTGCTCCTGCTGACCGCAACCCTGGTGTACGGCACCGCTGTGTACGCGTGCGGAGCCCTGGTCGCGGCCGCCGTCAGCTGGTCGGAGGCGGGTCCCGGATTCCTGTGGCCGGGATATCTGGTCATCGGCCTGACCGTGATGACCGGGTGCGCTGCCGCAGGACAACTGGTGGGCAAGACGATTCGTTCCACCTTCCTTGCACCCTCGGTGGCCGGCCTCGGCAGCCTGGCTGTCCTCGCGTGGGTCGGCAGCCCACACGCCTTCGGGCTCTTCGTGCTCTCCGGGAGCCCTCAGGCGCAGGCTGCGCCGGCCGCGGTCGCACTTCGTGTGGGGCTCGCGCTGGCGGCGGCAGGACTGGCATTGACACTGCCGGACTGGTGGCAGGCCCGACGGTCGGTCCTGTTCAGGGCACGGTCGGGCCTCGCCGCAGTCGGCTTCGGCGCCCTCTTGGTGGCACTGGTGGCAGCGGCACCGCAGGCGGGCAGGGTGCAGGTGTCACGGAGCGCGCCCGCGCAGCCGCTGTGCACCACCACAACGCCGAAGCTGTGCATCTGGCCCGAGGAGCGCAAATACCTTCCGAAGCTCGCCTCGCTATCGGACCGGATCGCCCTGCTGCCCGCCGGACTGTTCGTCGTGCCCGACGCCTTCTACGAACAAGGGCTGCGCGGACCGGCCCACCAGTACACGGACTTCCCCATCAGTGAGGGCTCGGTGTGGACCGTGGCCGAGAGCATCTCGATTCAGATCCTCAGCGCGACTGCCCCTCCACGGTGCAAGAACCTGACGGAGGCGAACACCGAACGCATGGTGAAGGCCTCGTGGGAGCTCGGGAGGTGGCTGAACGTGACCATCACGGGCGGGCCGCAGCCGGACGACGTTCACGGTGGCCCGCCGGGCCTCGACACGGCCTCGATCGACCAGCTGGCAGGTGCGCCGCAGGCCGAGCAGATCTCCTGGGTGAATGAACGCCTGAGCGTCCTGCGGGAGATGCCCTGTGCATGAGCCCCGCCATTCGGGTGGAAGGTACCTCCGGTTCGCCCACGCACTGCGCTATGCGCGCAGTCGCCGCCTGCACGTGCTGGCGCTGAGCCTGCTGGCGCTCGCGGTGATGGAGGCCATGTGGGGATCGATCGGACTGGTACTTCCAACGGCCCGAACGGGCGATGTGGACGTGCCGTTCCGCCGTGAACTACCACTCGCTTACGCGGCGTTGGCAGTCAGCAGCCTTCACGGTCCGATGGAGGGCCTCGAGGCCGTGGCGGCCGGGTCGCTGCAGCGGATGCGGGCACTCCACCTCATCACCGCCGCAGTGCTGTCCGGGGTGGTGGTCGGTGTGCTGGAGGGCAGGCACGGTGGCGTGGCGGTCGGTGTGGTGGCGGTACGGGCCCTGGCGGTCTGGCTCGGGATCGCCGTGCTCTCCGGCCTCTGCATGGGCTGGGCCCTCGGCTGGGTCCTGCCCCTCGCGACGGTCTTTCCGCTGAGTTATTTCGGCAGCAGCGCCGATCCGCAGTGGTGGGACTGGAGCAGGGGCGCGCCCGGCGACACGGCCGCGAACCTGATGGCGGTCGCCGCGGTCCTGCTGGTGGTGGTCGGTCTGCTGTCCACTCCGTGGCGCCGGCGACGTAGGTCACCACGACGGCGCGGCGCCGTCTGACGCGAATCTGCAAGCGCTCGAGGCGCGGCCCGACGCGCGGGCGCCGACAGCGCGCAAGGCCGGTCAGGACTCGCCCGGTCCCGGACGGGCACTGCCGAGGAGAGCTGGACAGCGTATCGGAGCAACCACTCGCGAGTTCGAATCTCCTCCGCCTGGCCGAAGGCCCGGACCGCTGAGCGGTCCGGGCCTTCGGCGTTCCTCGGGGTCGCAGTCGTGCGCCGCTTGCCGTCGTGCCGCGAGTGGGCACCGGACAGACGCCGGAGGGCCGCGGGTCAGGCCGCCCGGCCGGGGGCCGGGTGGGACGCGCCGGCCGGGCGGAGCCGGCGGCGGACGGCCCAGGCGGCTGCCGCGAGGGCGAAGCCGTAGACGGAGACGAGTCCGTGGCCGTTCTCCTGGGCGATCCACATGGCGAGGCCGAGGGCGGGGACGCCGGCCGCCAGGGCGAGCTCCTTGGGGAGGCGGGTGCGGGTGAGGAAGGCCAGGGCGAGGGTGGCGCCGAGGAAGTAGGTGGCACCGGAGCTGCCGGCGAAGTTGCGGGGGTCGGTGCTGGGGCCGCCGCCGAGGCCGAGCAGGCTGTCGACGCGGCCGGGCAGCAGGATGCCGGCGAGGAAGAAGCCGAGGGTGAGCGGGCCGCCCCAGTACCACTGGGCGAGGGCGGCGACGGCGGCGAGGGTGACGAGGTTCCACAGGCCGCCGAAGAGGCCGCCGTTCTGCATGAACACCGAGGTGAACTCGCGCCACCAGCCGGACTTGGCGGGGTCCGCGTCGAGCGCGTCCATGGCGCCGGACCAGAGCAGCTGGAGCAGGACGCCGCCGACGGCGAGCGCGGTCAGGGCGACCGCCGTCCATGGGAGCGGCCGTCCGCGCAGGGTGTCGCGGCCGACGACGCCGAGCCCGCAGTTGACCATCATGACCATCAGCGCGGCCGTGGTCACGTTGAAGACGATCGCTCCCATGTCTGGCCCTCCCCCCGGTTCCGGCATTTTCCAACGCCGTTCGAAAACCTGATGACGCCAAGCTAGCACAGTTTTCGAACAGTGTTGGAAAACGTTGTACGGTGGACCGCATGAAGCTCACCAAGGAGCGCATCGTCGATGCGGGCATGGCCGTCTTCGCGGAGGTCGGCTACCAGAACCTGTCCATGCGCCAGGTCGCCGACCGCCTGGACGCCCACGCGGGCAGCCTCTACTACCACGTGCGCGGCAAGGACGAGTTGCTCGCCCTGATGGCCGACCGGGTCTGCCGCAGCGCGTACGACGCCGGCACCGAGGCCCTCGCCGCCCTCCCGCCCACCACCACCTGGCAGGACCGCGTCGAGGCCCAGGCCGCCGCCCTGCGCCTGAGCCTCAAACAGCACCCCGGCGGCGCCCAGCTCCTCGCCGAGAGCCCCGGCGTGCTCAGCCCCGGCGCCCTCTCCCTGATGGAACGCCTGCTGCGCACCCTCCTCGACGCCGGCCTCCCCGCCGACCACTGCGGCATCGCCGCCGACACCCTGCTCAGCCACGTCACCGGCTTCGTGCTCCAGGAGCAGAACCAGCCGGCGGCGCCACCGCCCGTCACCGCGGAGCAGTACGCCGAGCTGTGCGAGCGGTTCCCCCTGCTCATGGGCCCGTTGATCCCGCGCGTGGGCCAGGACGAGAAGTTCACCCGGAGCGTCCGCCTGCTCTGCACCGGCTTCGCGGCGCTCTCCTAGCGGCGCCCTCCCGGGCGAGGCGGGCCCGGACCCCTGGCGTCCCCGCGGGACCCCGCTGGGTGAACTCCGCGCGCCAGGCGATTCGACCACGACATAACTTCGCGTTATGAGACTTCACTCTTCGCGCATCAGGTTCTGGGGGCAGGCCGGCCTGGTCGCCGCCGCCGTGGTGGTGCTCGGCGCCACGGCGGCGGGGGGCGCCGTCGGCCGAGCACCGTTCCTCGGGCCGCTGAACACCGTGTCCCCGGTCGCCTCGACCGTGCCCGCGAACGGGGACGTGAACCCGTACGGCACGTTCGTGATCCGGCACAGCACGGGCAGGCTGCACCGCGGCAACGTCCTGATCAGCAACTTCAACAACGCGCAGAACCAGCAGGGCACCGGGACCACCCTGGTCCAGGTGAGTCCGGACGGCGCTGTCAGCACGTTCGCCCAGATCGACCCGGCGCACCTGCCCGGGCCGTGCCCCGGCGGGGTCGGGCTCTCGACGGCGCTGACCGTCCTGCCGGGCGGCTGGGTCGTGGTCGGCAGCACGCCCACCACGGACGGCACCTCCGCCACCGTCCAGGCCGGCTGCCTGCTGGTGCTGGACAGCAACGGAACGGTCCGCGAGACCATCGCGGGCGACGGCATCGACGGCCCGTGGGACATGACGGCCGTCAGCTCCGGCGACCGCGACGAGCTGTTCGTGACCAACCTGCTGAACGGCACGGTCGCGGGCGGCGGGGCCGAGGTCGACCAGGGCACCGTCCTGCGGATCACCCTGTGCCGGCCGGGCGGCGCACCGCCGCAGCGGATCGCGACCACCCGGATCGGTTCGGGCTTCGGCCAGCGCACCGACCCGGCCGCCCTGGTGATCGGCCCGACCGGCGTCGGCCTGGGCCACGACGGCACGCTCTACGTGGCGGACACCCTCGCCAACCGGATCGCCGCGATCCCCGACGCCGTCCACCGCGTCTCCGACGCCGGCACCGGCACCACCGTCAGCACCGGCGGCAACCTCAACGGGCCGCTCGGCCTGGCCGTCGCCCCCGGAGGCGACGTCCTCACGGTGAACTCCGGCGACGGCAACCTGGTCGAGACCACCCCCGCCGGCGACCAGGTCGCCGTCCGCACGCTCGACGACAGCGGCACCCCGCCCGGCGCCGGCGCCCTGTTCGGGCTCGCGGTCGACCTCGACCGCGACGCCGTGTACTTCGTCGACGACGCCACCAACTCCCTGAACGTCCTGCACTGACCGCCCTGCCGCGGGTGCTGCTCCCGTACGCTCCCGTCCCCGAGGGCCCGGACCGCGACCACCGACCGCGGCCCGGGCCCTCGCTGTCTCCCGAACCGCCCGCCGGTGGCTTCGCCGTGCGGCCCGAACCGCCCGCCGGCACACCGTGTTTGCCATGCTTGAGCCCCGGCCGGTTCCGACCTGGGACGGCGTCCGTCCTCTGTGGTGAGGTGTTCCCCATCGGCAAGACAAGTGGATCGACCCTGGTCGCGTGGCTGCGCGGCGCCGACGCGGCACAGGTGATGCGGGTCCTGGCCTCGCGCCCGGACGCCGCGGTGGAGCCGGAGCCGCGATCGGTCGGCGAACTGGCGGACCGGCTCCAGCGCCCGGCCTCGGTCGCGCTGGCGATCCCCCGGCTCACGCTGCCCGAGCTCCAGGTGGCGGAGGGCGCCGCCGCGCTGGCGCCTGCCACCCGGGACGTACTGGCGAACCTCCTCGACGCGACGGACGGGGAGCGCGCTCACCAACTGGACGCGGTACTGCGGGAGTTGGCCGATCGCGCGCTGGTGTGGCCGGGCGGCGACGGGCGGCTGCACGTGGCGGCGCCGCTGCGGCAGGTGTGGGCCGCACCCCTCGGGTTGGACGCGCCACTGGCACGGCTGCTCGCGGACACGACCTCCACCGATCTGGGCCGCATGCTCGCCGCCGTCGGCATCACGTCGACGGGCACCAAGCAGAAGCGGCTGGCCGCGCTGATCGACCACCACGGCGATCCGGACCGGGTCACCGCGCTGGTCGCCAAGGCCCCCGCGGCTACTCGGAAACTCCTGGAGCAACGTGCGCGGCAGGCACCGGAGCGGTCGGCCCGCATCCTGTACGGCCTCCCGCGGCCGGATCCCGGGCCGGGCGAACGGTGGGCGCTGGAACGGGGGTTGCTGATCCGGGACGGGCGCTGGTACGGGCCCGCCCGGATGCCCTCGGAGGTGGCCCTCGCGCTGCGCGGCACCGGCTGGCACGCCCCGTTCACGCCCGTCCCGCCCGCGGTCCGGACGCGGCCCGTCACCGGATCGGCGGTCGACCGGGAGGCCGCCGCCGCGGCGATGGCGTTCGCCGCCCACGCCTCCTCCGTCCTCGCGGCGTGCGCCGCCGCTCCCCCGGCCCGGCTGAAGTCCGGCGGGGTCGGAGCCCGCGAGCTGTCCCGGCTCGGCAAGGCCGCGAAGTGCGACGACACCGTGGTGCGCATCGCGCTGGAGTCGGCCGCCGCGGCCGGGCTGCTGGCCCGGGACGGCGACCGGGTCGCGGCGACCGAGGCCTACGACGGCTGGGCGGAGGGGGAACCCGCCGACCGGCTCGCCGTGCTCCTCCGCGCCTGGTGGACACTGCCGCTGACCCCCGGCGGGAGCCGCGACGAGGAGGGGAAGGCGCTGCCCGCCCTCACCGGAGCCCCGCCCCGCGGGGGCTGCGTCCAGGCCCGGCACGGACTGCTCGCCTCCGCGACGCGGCTCCCGCCGGGTGAGGGGGCGACCGACCCGGCGGACCTGGGGGCGCTGATCGCGTGGCAGCGCCCGCTCGTCGACCAACTCGCCCAGGACGCCAGCCCGTTCGCCACCCTGGTCCGCGAATCGGAGCTGCTCGGCGTCCTCGCCCTCGGCGCCCTGTCCCCGCTCGGGGCGGCCCTGGACGCCGACGGCCCGGACACGGTGGCCGCCGCCTGTCGACGGCTGCTGCCCGCCTCCACCGGGTCCGCCCGCTTCGGCAGCGATCTCACGGCCGTGGTCGCCGGCACGCCCTCGACGCCCCTCGTCACGCTGCTGGACTCCGTCGCCGACCGGGAGGCCACCGGTACGGCGTCGGTGTGGCGGTTCAGCCCGGACAGCGTCCGCCGCGCCCTCGACGCCGGCCAAACCGCCGACACGCTGACGGCCGACCTCGCCGCCACCGCCACCGCCACCGCCACCGCCACCACCACGGAACCGCTGCCACAACCGCTCGCGTACCTGATCCGCGACACCGCGCGCGGCCACGGCCGGGTGCGCGTCGTCTCCGCGGCCTGCGTGATCCACGGCGCGGAACCCGCCCTCCTCGCCGAACTGGCCGCCCACCGCAGGCTCGCCCCGCTCGGCCTGCGGCAGTTGGCACCGACGGTGCTGATCAGCCGGACCCCGCCGGACGAGACGCTCGCGGCCCTGCGGTCGGCGGGCTACGCCCCCGTCGCCGAGGAGCAGGACGGATCCGTCCGCATCGAGCGGACCCGGCGACACCGGGCAACGAACCCGCTCCCGACCCCGCGCCGACCCGCCGGCCCACGGCGGAAGGCCGTCCGCGTCGCGGGCGCCCGGACCGCCACCGACCTGGCAGCCGTCGCCGCCCGGCTACTGGCGGCCCCGCAGGAGGCTCCGGAGCCCGACCCCGACGACGGCCGCCCCTACGCCAGCGACACCGAGGAGATCATCGCCGGGTACGCGCGCAACCTGTCCTTCACCGACGTCCGCCAACTGGCCCACGCCGTCAACGAGAAGCAGCCGATCACCGTCGAGTACACCGCCACCTCGGGCAACACGACCGTCCGCACCCTGAGCCGCCTCGAACTCGACGCGCCCTACCTCCACGCCTGGTGCCACCTGCGCGACGCCGAACGGGTCTTCACCCTCTCCCGCATCCACGGGGTGATGCCCTCGTAGCCGGGCCCCCGGCCGGCCGGTGTCCGATTCGTTCAAGACCGGGTGGGGCGGGGGTGCCTAGCGTGGGGGCATGAACAGCACAGGTGTACCGCAGTTCGCGTTCGTCGGGCTGGCCGTTGCGGATGTGGCCGCCTCGGTCGGCTTCTACCGGCGGCTGGGGGTGGGGTTTCCCGAGGGGGCGGAGGGGGAGCCGCACGTCGAGGGCGAGGTGCCGGGCGGGCCGCTTCTGGTGCTCGATTCCGAGGCCACCATCCGGTCGTTCCATCCCGCCTGGCGGCCGCCGAGCGGCGGTGGCCGGTCCGCACTGGCGTTCCGCTGCGCGAGTCCCGCGCAGGTGGACGCGGTGTACGGGGAGTTGACCGGCGCCGGGTACCACGGGGAGTTGGAGCCGTGGGACGCCTTCTGGGGGCAGCGGTACGCCGTGGTGCACGATCCGGACGGCAACGGGGTGGACCTGCTCGCGCCGCTCGAGGACAGGCCCTAGGAGGAGAGCAGCGCGGTCAGCGGCAGGCCCGCCAACTCCCGTACGTCGCGGGCCAGGTGGGCCTGGTCCGCGTAGCCGGTCCGGGCCGCCGTCTCGGCCTGCGGGACGCCGGAGCGGGCGAGGGCCAGGGCGCGCTGGAGGCGCAGGATCCGGGCGAGGGTCTTGGGCCCGTAGCCGAAGGCGGCCAGGGAGCGGCGGTGCAGTTGGCGGGCGCCGAGGCCGACCGTTTCGGCCGTCGCGGCGACGGAGCGGCCGGCGGCGAGCGAGGCGGCCACGGCGCGGATCAGGCGGTCCTCGGGCTGGGCGTCGGCGGCCAGTTGCAGGGCCAGGGCCTCCAGGGCGGCGGCCGGGTCGGGGGCCGCGTCGATGCCTTCGGTCAGCCGCCGGACCTCGGCGGCGGGCCGCAGGTCGGCCAACTCGACGCGGCGGTCCCGTAGTTCGTGTGCGGGGACGCCGAGCAGGGCGGGAGCGGCGCCGGGCCGGAAGCGTACGCCCGCCCAGGGGCCGCGCAGTCCGGGGCCGGGGTGGAAGGCACGGGTGTCCGGTCCGGCGACCAGCAGCCGGCCCTCCGTCCACAGCAGGTCCATGCAGCCGTCGGGCAGGACGAGCCCGGCACTCGCATGCCCGCCCGTACGCCCGAGGGCCGGCTTCGTCCACAGGACCGCGCCGGGCAGCCGGCACGCGCGTTCCTGGTACGAGGCGGACGGTTCCATGATCCGAGGCTACGCGCCCCGTAGGGACCCGGCGGGCGGACGGCAGCAGGACAGCGACAGGAGGGCGGCAGGACGGCGGGCGGACGCCGACGGCCCCGGCCGCACGAGGCGGCCGGGGCGATCTGCCCGGGGAGAAGGGCCGGTCAGGCGACCGGCTCGGCCTCCGGCACCGCCGGGGGCTCGGCCCCCGTACCGGCGGTCTTCCGGCCGTCGCGCATCAGCACCAGGGTGAGCGCCGCCGCCGCGACGACCGCGATGCCGCCCGCCGTGAAGGTGGTGGAGGTGGCGGTGTTGAACGCCTCCCGGGCGGCCGCGACCAGGCCGCCGTCCCCGGTGGAGCCGGCCACCGCGAGCGCGCCGGTGATGTCGTGGCGGGCGGCGGCGGGGGCGGCCGCGGGCATCGCGCCGGTGTAGGTGCTGGAGAGCACGGTGCCGAGGATGGCCACGCCGAGCGCCGCACCGGACTGCTGGATGGTGTCGTTGAGCGCGGAGCCGACGCCGGCGTGCTCACTGGGGATGGCGCTCATCAGCGCGTTGGAGGCGGCCGGCATGGCGAGGCCGGAGCCGATGCCGAGCACCAGCATGGCCAGGGAGACCTTGGTGAAGCCGTCGCCGACCGAGAGGGTGGCGAGCAGTCCGAAGCCGCCCGCGATGATCAGCATGCCGATCGAGGTGAACACCCGCGCCGGGACCTTCTTGCCGAGCACCGCGCCCAGCGCGTTGAACACCAGCGAGGCGATGGCCAGCGGGATGAAGGCGAGGCCGGTGTCGGTGGGCGAGAACTCCAGCACGAACTGGAGGTACTGGGTGAGGACCAGCATCAGCCCGCCGGTCGCGAAGGTCAGCAGGATGAGCGAGAAGCTGGCGCCGGTGAAGACCCGGTTGCGGAACAGCTTGATCGGGACCATCGGCGAGTCGGTGCGGACCTGCCGGACGGCGAAGCCGACCAGCGAGGCCACCGCGAGGGCGAGTGCGCCGAGGGTGCTCGCGCTGGTGAAGCCGTCCTGGGGCAGCACGATGATCGACCACACCAACGCCGTCATGCCGACCATCGACAGCACCATGCCGAGCAGGTCGGGGCGGCGCCACGGTCCCTTGGACTCCGGCATCAGCAGCACCGCGGCGACGATGGCGACGGCCGCGATCGGCACGTTGAGCAGGAAGACCGCGCCCCACCAGAAGTGCGCGATCAGCGCGCCGCCCAGCACCGGACCGCCGACCAGGCCGACCATGGCCACCGCGGTCCACGCGGCGATCGCCTTCGGGCGCTCCTCGTCGTCGAAGACGGTGATCAGGATGGAGAGCGTGCTCGGCATGACCAGCGCGCCGCCGACGCCCATCAGGACGCGCCCGGCTATCAGCTCACCGGGGCTGCCGGCGTACGCCGCGACCAGTGAGGCGGCGCCGAACAGCGCCAGCCCGACGATCATCACCTTCCGCCGTCCGAAGCGGTCGGAGAGGCTGCCGGAGGTGAGCAGCAGGCCGGCGAAGACCAGGATGTACGAGTCGATGATCCACTGGATGTCCTGCGCCCCGGCCTTGAGGTCCTCCGCGATCGGCGGGATGGACACCGTGAGCACCATGTTGTCGATCACCAGCACCAGGCTGCTGAGACAGAGCACGACCAGGATGAGCCAGCGCTGCGGATGACGTTCCACGGCGTTTCCCCCTTCGAACTTCGGGCTTCGAGCGTCGGGTTCCGAGCTCGGGCGTCGAGCGTCGGAACGGGCGCGCGGGCCGGGCTGTGACGCCGGAGCCGCGCGGAAGTCGTCGCGGGCACACCGTCCTCCGTCCCCAGGGGAACGGTGTGCGCCGCTCCGAACACTGTACGGACACCGCACACTGTTCGCAACGTCGCACACCGTTCGATCTCCGCACGCTGTTCGTCTCCCCGTACACTGTTCGCATCAACCCGTGGCGAGCGGCGCCGAACCGGACCGGATCCGGACGATTGGTGAGGAGGGCCCGATGGCGGCCAGGACAGAGGACGGCGCGACCCCGGGCATCCCCATGCCGTGGAACCGCCCCGAGCGACGGCGGGAACAGCCCGCCCTCAGCCGCGAACAGATCGTCGCCGAGGCCTTCGCGCTGCTGGACTCCGGCGGCATCGAGGCGCTGAGCATGCGCAAGCTCGCCGCCCGGCTGAACGCCGGCGCCACCTCGCTCTACACCCACGTCGCCAACAAGGACGAGCTGCTCGCCCTGGTCGTCGACCAGGTCTTCGGCACCCTCCCGCACCCCTCGGCCGAGGGGTCCGAGGAGCCGAAGGTCTGGCGCGCGAAGATCGCGGAGTGCGCCGAGAGCATGCGCACGGCCATCATCCGCCACCCGTGGATGGTCGGGGTGATCGGAGACGTCGGGATGATCTACCTCGGCCCCAACTGGATGCGGCTCTCCGAAGCCCTGCTGGACGTCCTGGAGGCGGCCGGCTTCGAGATCGTCGAGGCGAACGACGCGATGAACGCGGTCATGGGCTACACCATCGGGACCGCCTGCGTGGAGGCCGCCTGGCTGGCCGCGCTGGCCCGCAGCGGCCAGGACGAGCAGGAGTGGATGAACCGGCTGCTGCCCGTCGTCACGGAGGCCACCAAGGACTTCCCGCGGCTGCACCGGCTGTACACCACCTCGGTTCCGGACGAGGTCGCCGGAGGCCGGGACAGCACCTTCGCCCGGGGCGTCAACGTCATCCTGGACGGGATCGAAGCGGCCAGGACGGCCCGCGGACAGCACTGAGCCCTCCGGGGGCCGCCCCCGCCCGACGTGCCGCCTCCCGCCCGGCCGCACGGTACAGCGCCGTCCCGGCCGCCCGGCCCAGCGCCGCCCCGACCGCGCGGCTCAGCTCCCGCTGAGCGCCTGCACCTCCGCGTACCCCGGCACCGGACCGACCGGCTCCCCCGCCGCGACGGCCGCAGCCGTGGCCACCGCCGCCGCCAGTGCCGCGCGGTACAGCAGCGACCCGAGGCTGACCCGGGCCACCCCGAGCGCGGCCAGCTCGGCGAGGCCCGGGCCGGTCGGCGTCCAGAGGATGTTGAGCGGGACGGCGAGCGCGCCGACCAGCCGGCCGATGGCCGCCGGACCGGTCAGCCCGGGGACGAACACGCCGTCCGCGCCCGCCTGTTGGTAGGCGTCCAGGCGGCGGAGCGTCTCCGCCTCGGGGGCGTCATGCCCGCACCAGTAGGTGTCGGTACGGGCGTTGACGAACAGCTCCGGGGCGGCCGCCTTCACCGCGGCGATCTTCGCGGCGTGGCGGGCGGACGGGGCCAGCGTGCCGTCCGCCCGGCCGTCCTCCAGGTTGATGCCGACCGCGCCGGCCTCGGCCAACTCCACGGCCAGCTCGGCGACTTCGTCCGGGTCGTCGCTGAACCCGGACTCCGCGTCGACGCTGAGCAGGAAGCCGCCGCGCCCGAGCCGACGCGCCAGCCGTACGGTCTCCGCGCGGGTGGCGGCGGCGCCGTCGGGGAGGCCGGCGACGGCCGCCACACCCAGGCTGGTGGTGCCGATCGCGGGGTGGCCCTGGGCGGCGAGGGCGACGGCCGAGGCGTGGTCCCAGGCGTTGGGGAGCAGCAGCGGGCGCCCGGGGCGGTGGTGCAGGGCGGCGAAGGGGGTCATCGGGTCGTCTCCATCGGCTCGTTCGCACGGTGTCCGGTCGGGTCCGCCGGACTGTCGGTCACCCACATCGGGCCGTCGGTCACCCACGCCGGATCCGCGGCACCGCCCCTCGCACCCGCCAGGCTCCCGACCGAGTCCGCGTAGTAGTACCCGGCCTCGGAGACGTGGCAGACGATCTGCCGGAAGCTCCAGCCCGTCCCCGGGGAGTCGTCCAGCCGTTCGTCCGGCAGCGCCGCGACCCGCCGGGACCAGATCCCGGCCAGCCGGGTCAGCCGACTGCGGGCCTCGTCCAGGTCGGCGGTGGTGAACGGGGCCAGGTCGGCCGGGGTGGTGGCGTTGGAGGCGTGCCAGCGGTCGGGCTCGGTCGGTTCGCCGACCAGCCGGGCCTCCACCTCGGCGAGGTGGTCGACGAGATGGTCGGTGATGCGGCGAACGGCCTTGTGCGGCGCGTAGGTTCGGCCGTCGGTGTTGACGATCGGACGGCCGTCCCAGGCCGTCCAGCCGACCGCCAGGGCGAGCACGTACGTGACCATCTCCGGCACCAGGGCGGCCAGTTCGGCCTTGTCGAGGTCCGGGGTAGGCGGCGGCGTCCCGGTGTCCGCCGGGTCGGAGGCGCCGTACAGGATGCCCTCGGCGATCACCAGGGCCTGCGAGCGGCCCGGGCAACTCCGGGGCGGGGCACCGAAGGTGAGCGCGACCCCGGCCGGCGCCCCGGCCTGGGCGGCGGCAATGTCGAGCAGGACCCGCGTGCCGGCCGGCACCGCGACCCCGCCGACCTCGGTCGCCCGGACGGCGATCCGCCGCATCGTCCGGACCGGCGGGTCCGTGCGCAGCACGCCGGCCAACCCGTCCTCGTGCCGGCGGGCGCCCTCGACCAGCGCGGCGGTGGCGTCGCAGGCCTGGACGAGCAGGCCGATCCGGTTCGCGGCGGTCTCCTCGTCCCGGTCCCCCATCGCGGGCAGCAGCCGGGCCACCGCCGCATCGGCCGCCGGGTCGGCCGACGCGCCGTCCACCACCGGGTCCACGGCCGGGCCCGCCACCGGGCCGTCCGCCACCGGGCCGTCCGCCGCCGAACAGGCCGGCGCGTCGGTGAAGTACGCCCGGGACACCGTCGCGACGTCCCGCGCCACGGCCTCCGGGTCGGCCAGGCCGAGCTCCGCCGCGAGCACCCGGACGACCCGCAGCCGGACGTCGGACTCGAAACCGCCGGCCGCGGCCACCCGCAGCCGGTCCGGGTCCAGCCGCTCCAGGTCGGCCAGCACCAGCGCCCGGCGCCGGGCGTGCGGTTCCCCGGAGCTGAACCGGGCGACGGCGGACCGCAGCCAGGCCACCGTGCCGGGGGCACCGCCCGGCACACCAGGCGCGGGGGCCGCCGCGGGCAGCGGCACCAGCGCGGGATCGGCCAGGGCCGCCGTCACATCGTCGTAGCGGGAGAAGGTCGTGGTCGCCGTCCCGGGGACCACCGTGGTTTCGCTCATGCCGTCATCGTGGCCCCGGGTCGTTTCGGCCCCGGCCGAACCGTGCCGGGGCGACCCTGGAGGCATGTCCCCGGCTCCGCTCCCCCACGCGGCCCCGCCGCCGCGACCGACCCGTCCCCCGCACCAGGGCATCCACGCACCGCCGTGCCCCGACCATGGAGGCATGACGCTCGCCGCCCTCGCCGCCCTGCTCGCCGACCCCACCCGGGCCGCCATCTGCTCCGCCCTGCTCGACGGCCGTGCCTGGACGGCCGGTGAGCTGGCCCGGCACGCGCGCGTCGCGCCGTCCACGGCCAGCGAGCACCTGTCCCGGCTGATCGCGGGCGGGCTGCTGGCCGAGGAGCGGCAGGGCCGGCACCGGTACGTCCGGCTGGCCTCGCCCGCGGTGGCCACGCTGATCGAGGACCTCACCGTCTTCGCGGAGTCCGGTCCCGGCCCCGCGAGCGCGCCCCGCAACCTGACCGAGGCCACCCGGCTGAGCGCCGAGGCCCGCGCCCGCACCTGCTACGACCACCTGGCCGGACGCCTCGGCGTGGCCGTGTCGGACGCGCTGTTCGCACGCGGCCTGGTCACCGAGGAGGACGGGCTGGCCCTCACCGGACGGGGCCGGGACTGGCTGGCCGCGCAGGCGATCGAGCTGCCGCCGGGCGCGGGCCGCCGCGGCGGACGCCCGGTGGTGCGCAGCTGCCTGGACTGGACGGAGCGCCGCGGCCACCTGGGCGGGGCGCTGGGCGCGGCCCTCTGCCGGGCCGCCCTGGACCGCGCCTGGGTGGAGCGGATCGGCTCCGGCCGGGCCCTCCGGGTCACCCCGGACGGCGGCCGGGCGCTGCGCGAACTCCTCGGCGTGGAGCTGCCCTGACGGCCGCCCCGGCGCCGCTCCCGCTCAACGGCGCCGCTCCGGCTCAGCCCATCGACTTCGCCCCGTCCAGCGCCTCCCGGATGATGTCCGCGTGCCCGGCGTGCTGCGCGGTCTCGGCGATCAGGTGCAGCAGCACCCGCCGGGCCGACCAGGCCGTGCCCGGCGGGAACCAGGGCGCGGGCGGCAGGTCGTGGGCGGCGTCGAGGTCGGGCAGGCTCCGGACCAGCTCGTCCGTCCCGCGCGCCGTCCGCTCGTACTCGGCGAGCAGCCCGGCCAGGGTGTCGCCCTCCGCCATCCGGAACTGGGCCGCCCAGGCGTCCGGGTCGGCGGCGCCCGCGTCCCCGCTCCGCATCGCCTCCGCACCGCCGGTGATGAACCGCGCCCAGCGCGCCTCGACCCCCGCCACGTGCTTGATCAGGCCGCCGAGGCTCAGCTCGCTGACGGTGGTGCGCTCGGCCGCCTGCGCGTCGGTGAGGTCCCGTACGGTGTGCCGCAGCAGCCCGCGGTGCTTGTCCAGCGTCTCGACGAGTTCCTCGCGCTCACCCATCGGCCACCCCTGTCGCTCGTCGTCCCGTCGGACGCATCAGACGTCCTCCGTCTCCGGCTGCTCCCCTACCCGCCGGTCGAGGTCGATCAACCCGAAGGCCGCGCCCTGCGGGTCGCCGACCGCCGCGAACCGGCCGAACGGGCTGTCCATCGGCCCGAAGTACACCGTGCCGCCGCGCGCCGTCAGCCGCCCGATCGCGGCGTCGGTGTCGTCCACCGCGAAGTAGACGCTGATGTACGAGGGGGCCTCGGGCGGCAGGAAGTCGCCCTCCGCTCCCATCCGGCCCAGCACCGGCCGGCCGCCGACCTGGAACATCCGGTAGTCGAAGTCCCCGCCCGCCATCTTCTGCACGCCGTACGGGAAGACCGCCGGGAAGAAGGCGTCCGCCTTCGCGGGCTCGCGGGTCACCACCTCGGCCCAGCTGTACGCGCCGGGCTCGCCCTGCTTCTCGAAGCCCTCGTGCCGCCCGGCCTGCCAGACGCCGAACACCACGCCGCCCGGGTCCCTGGCGATCACCAGCGTGCCGAAGTCGCCGACCTGCATCGGCCCCATGACCACCTCACCGCCGTTGGCGCGGATCCGCGCCGCGGTGGCGCCGGCGTCCGGTGAGGCCAGGTACAGGCACCAGGCGGACTGGGCCTCCGCGCCGGGCATCGGCGGCACGACCGCGGCGACCGCCTTGCCGTCCGAGTACGCCTGGGTGTAGTTGCCGAACTCCGACGAGCTCTCGCCGAAGGTCCAGCCCAGCACGTCGCCGTAGAAGGCCTTGGCGCCCTCCAGGTCGGTGAACATCGCGTCGGCCCAACAGGGTGTGCCCTCAGGTAGCGCAGCCATCTCTCTGCCCTCGTGTGTGGCGAAGCGCGCGCGCCGGGAGGGCGCACGCCGGCCCCCGGTTCGTCAGCCTAGCCACGACGCGCCGCACCCGCGCGGGCGGGAACCCGCGCGGGTGCGGACCTCCGAGGTCAGCCGCCCGCCGACAGGCGCAGCGAGGCCGTGCCCAGGCCGGTCGGGCCGAGCGGCACCGGGGGCGCCGAGGGCACCGGCACGCTCGGGACCACCGGGGCGGTGCCCGCCGCCGGAGCCTCGGCGGCCGCCGCCGTGGCCGCCCGACGGGCCTGCGAGGCCTCCACCAGGTCCCGTTCGGCGCCGAAGTGCCGCTCCAGGTCGGCCGTGCCGTACCGGAGGCAGCCCCCGTGCCAGTTGAGGATGCCCGCGAGCCAGTTCTCCAGCTCCCCCACGTACCCGTCGAGCAGTTCCCTGGCCGCCTGCTCCAGCCCGAAGTCCTCGTACATGACCGGGAGTTCCTTCTGCGCGACGTGCTGGAACTGGCCCAGCCGCGAGTGCATCAGGTCGTCGACGATCCGGACCCCGGACGGGTAGTCGCAGCCGAAGAAGTTCTGCACCACCAGGACGGCGTTGTGCAGCTCGCCCTCGTACTCGACCTCCTTCTGGTACGAGAAGAGGTCGTTCATCATGCACGCGTAGTCCATCGCGGAGTTCTCCAGCGCGCGCATCGAGCCGTGGTCGTACACCTCCTGCGGCACGGTCTGCCCGTGGCCGAGGCGGGAGAGGCTCGTGGTGAGCTCGGAGCCGAAGGTGGAGCGGCGCATCTCCAGGTAGTCCACCGGGTCCGGGATCCGGTTCTGGATCTGGTTGGCCAGCTCCCAGATCCAGCTGTCCAGCATCACCTCGACGGCCACCCGGAACCGGCCCCTGGCCTCGACGGCCATCGGGCCGGCGGTGCGCTCCCAGATGTCGGCGAGGCCGCGCTCCAGCGCGTTGACGGGCTCCGGCGCCGGGGTGCCGTCCACCGGCATGAACAGGGACAGCCGCGCGTTGGCGGCCTTGGCGCCGCCCAGGTCGCGGGTGCGTCCGAAGGCCCGGGGGTAGTAGTCGTCGGCCCAGGTGCCCCAGGCCAACCAGGCGGAGGCGATGTCGAGTTGGTCGGCGGTGGCGTCCGGGTGGAGGCCGGCCGCGCAGAGCGGGAGGTCGTAGTCGCGCATCGACTCGGCGTCCCAGATGCCGGACGCGGGGACGCCCGGCTCCGCCGCCAGCAGCCCCATCCGCCCGGCCCACTCGATCACGCGCTCCCGGGCGCCGTCCAGGTGCGGGCTCAGCCGGAGCTCGTACGGCAGCTCGAACTCGGGCAGCAGGGACGGCCCGACGGCCTGGTGCGGCACGTGGCCGTGCGACCGCGCCCGCCGCACGGCCGGGCCCGCCGCACCCTCGGCCGCACCCGTCGGGCTCGCCTCCGCCGCTGCCGCCTCCGCCGCGGCCGTCGAGGCCCCGGCGGCCGTGCTGCGCAGGATGTCCAGCGCCGAGGTCCCGATGCCGCCGATCGCGTACTGGTCCCACCAGTTGCCGCCCCCGGGCCCACCCGGCAGCCCCGGCAGCCCACCGCCCGAGCCGGGCGCCACCTCGCCGCCCGAGGCCGCCGAACCGGACGAACTCGCCGCCGCCCCACCGCCGTTCATGTACCGGCTGGAGCGCAGGTGCCACTCGTGCCCGCCGGACTGCCAGTCCTGGAGGCCCTTGACGTACGCCATCACCCGGGCACGGCCCGCCGGGTCCAGCCCGGTCTCCGCGAACAGCACCGGCAGTTCGGTGAACACGGTGTTCTCGAACTGCTGCAGCCGCGAGGTGAGCAGGTCGTTGACCGCCTCGGCGGCCTCCTGGGTGGAGCACTCCAGGAACCGCTCCAGCACCAGGATGCCGTTGCTCAGCTCACCCTCGTCCTCCACCTCCCGCTGGTACGAGAAGATGTCGTTGCGTAGGTGCACCCCGTCGGAGAAGGCGTCCATCAGCACCCGCAGCGCCCGCGAACCCGACACCTCCTTCGGCACCTCGGCGCCGGCCGCGTACTCCACCAGCTGCGCGGACCAGGGCGCGCCGCCGACCTTGCGGCGCATCTCGATGTACTCGACCGGGTTGGCCACCCGGCCCTCGTTGATGTTGGCGAGCTCCCACAGCGACTCGTTGAGCAGGTTCCGGGTGCTCGCGGCGAACCGGAGCCGCCAGTCCTCACCCATCACCGGCACGGTGCGCCGCCACAGGTCGGCCAGTCCCGCCTCGACCGGGTTCTCCGGTTCCGGCAGCTCGGCGGCCGGGTCGGCCGGCATGAACAGCGGCAGCCGGTCGAGGTGGGCCTTGCCCGCCCCGCGGTCGTTGGTGCGCTTGTACATGTCGAGGAAGTGGTCGTCGAAGAAGAAGACCCACACGTACCAGTCGGTGACCAGGGACAGCGCCTCGGCGGAGGCGTCGGGGTGGGTGTACGCGCAGAGCAGTCCGTAGTCGTGGGCCTCCAGGTCGGCCTGATCCCAGATCCCCGACCCCTCCAGCATCCCCATCTCCCGGGCCCAGCCGGTGGAGTGGGCCCGTGCCTCGTCCAGATGCGGGTTGAGGCGTGCCGGGTGCGGCACGTAGAAGGACGGCAGTTCGAACGGCTGGGTCACGGCGGGCGGGCCTTTCTGGACGTGTCGAATTGGACCAAGAATGACCCGCCGTCAGCTCGCCGCACCGTCACAACAGAAACAGTCATATGAAATGACTCGTTCCCCCCGTCCAGAACCACCCACCCGGCCGAGCGCCCTCCCCAACCCCCCACGCCCCGGCATCCGATACTACGTTCGAGCTTTCAGTCGTCACTCGTCCGTCGGTCCCGGCTGACCGGGCACGACGTCGTCCTCCCCCAACAGCTTCGCCCGGATCAGCCGTGCGAACTCCGGTCGGCCGGCCGCAGCGGTGAAGTCCGCCACACGGTGCGTGTAGACCTTCCGTTCGGCGGAGTCCTCGTCCAGCTCGACGTCGTCCAGCAACTGCCTCAACGGCCCGATCACGGAGGGCCCCCCGGCCGGACCGTACGGCCCGGCCGGTCCCGCGGGCCCCTCCTCGTCATCGTCCCCTGAGTCGTCCGGAGAAAGCCCGGCTCCCGGCACCAGGTGCGTGTACAGCTCGCTCACGGCCTGGTCGTTGGCAGCAGCCGAGAGTTGTGCGAGCGGGCCGATCAGGTCGACCGCCTCCCTGATCTGCTCGTCGTGGCGGGCCAGCCACCACACCATCGCACTTCCCGGCGACTTCAGGACGTCGTCGCCGAGATAGGCCCGCTTGCTCTGCTCGTGGCGGCGTTCGTGCTCCCAGACCTCCTCGGTCTTCCGCACCTCCGACAGCTTCCCGAGCCGGTGCCGGTCGTCCTCGGACAGCCGGAGCTCGACCCGCCCGCCCATGGCTTCCACCAGGCCCGACCGGTCCTGGCTCTGCGTTCCGAGAACACCGTTCAACCGGTGCTGCACCAGGTCCAGCCGCCCCGGGATCTCGCACGCCGTCACCTCACGGGCCCGCTCCAGCACCGTTTCGACCGCCAGGCCCGCCGGGTCCGCGTGCACCAGCCCGGTGAGGTTCGGGATCGGACGCCACCACACCGTGGCCGAGAAGTGGAAGTCGTAGTCCGGCACCAGGCTCGGCAGTGCCACTCCGGCCACCCTGGTCTTCTCCCACGGCGGCTCCGCCGGCTTCGGAGCCCTGGCCGATGCCTGCAGGACCGCCAACAGGAGGGCCATCGTGGCCGGCACCGCCCACAGCCAGACCGGCCACCTGGCCAACAACCCGAGTACCACGGTCACCGAGCCCGCCGCCAGCGCCAGCCCGACCAGCGGCGCCTTCCCCGTACCCTTCACAGCCCTCTCCCCCCGGTCGCCCCGACAAGTGGTTCGATCCCCTGGACGTGGTCGATCTTTCGGCAGAAGCGCGTCGCGACTTCCGCCCGGCTCACCGGCCCCGGGTGATCTTCGGGTCCGGCCGCCCACTCATGGGCCAGCAGGTAGTAGCGGCTGAGTACCTCGCCCCGGCCGTCCGCGGCCTGGACGAGGATCCTCATCAGCCGCTCGCCCCTGTCCTGCGCCTGTCGCGCGGCCGACAACCAGCTCCTGACTCCGGGCTCCCACGCCTTCGGAGACAGAGCCACGGCCAGTACCCACTGCCAGGCCCGAACCACCTCCTTGTCGGGCACCCAAGACGGCAGCGGGTCCACCAGCTCCAGGAAGATGTCGATGTCCGATCGCACCGGCTCGCTCTTCTCCAGCCCGTCCCGGACTCGGGAGAGCAGCCCGAGGTACAGGCGCTTGTCCTTGCCGGCCAGTTCCCGCAGGGCCTCCCGGGCATGCCGTGGGCCATCGACGGCCTCTCTCCGCGCGAGATGGTGCAGGCGGACAAGGGCCTGGTCCGGATGGTACGCAGCCATCACGTCGACGCAGATCCGGGCGAGGACCTGCACCAGGTTGGCGTGCAGAGGCGGGCCCACCGCCCAGTCGTAGATCTTCGCCCGGAAGGCCGAGCCACAGGTCTCGCTCGTGATCCCCTCCTCCAGCACCAGCATCGCCTCCGGCAACAACCTGGCCTCTTTCGCCCATGCCGCCACCAGGCCGGTCAGCAGGCCCACGTCTCGGGCCCGCAATGCCTGTTCGGTGAGTCGAACGACCACCTGCTGACGATCAGGCGTGTCCAGCCACGTCGTCGCCCTGATCGTGTCTCCGAGCCACGCCCCGAACGTGTCCCGCAGATCCGGGTAGTAGAGCCAGACGTGGGCCCGGACCGCTTCCGCGTACGCCAGCGCCTTGAATCCGATCCGGCCTTCCTTCACCGCCATCCCGAGCTCCCGCACCCGTTGTCCGAGGTCGGCCCGGTCAAGGCGGGGCCGCTCGTCCTCCGGGTGGCCGACCCTCGTCAGCAACTGATCGGAAAGGCGGAACGCCGCGGCTGCGGGTGCCCCATCCAGCATGGCCGCCGTGAACAGCAGCGCCCGTTGGCGACCGTCCGCGAGTTCGGCGATCTGCCTGGCCACCTCTCCGGCACGCTCGCTGAGAGCCGTACTGGCCTTCTCCGCCCACTCCGCAAAGTCACCTCCCGCCGAACGTGCTTCGACCACAAGCTCGTGCAGCCGTTGCAACTCCCGCATGGGAGAGCTGTCCAGAAGCTCGCCGAGGGTCGACCGGCGCAGTTCCGCGAGGGTCACCGTGACACCGGCCCGCCCCAGGTGCTTGGCCAGCACCTGGTCACCCGCAGGTCGGCCGATCCGCATCAGCAGTTGCCGTACATCCGATTGCAGGAGCTGCTCGTGATCCCGCGACAGAACCACCGCCAGTCGGCCGCCGTTGTGTTCCGCCTTGGCCCAGTACGACCTCACCAGACCCTGTGCGTCGGCGACCTGCTGGTCGGACATATCCGACAGGTCGATCAGGACGAGCTCACCTCGGGCGAGGTCCTCCGGTTCCTCCTGCCCGTCCTCCAACGCGATCTCGCGGAACGGAGCACCCGGCTCGCCCGCGCGGTGCAGAAGCACCACGGCAGCCGTGCGGCGTCCACTGCCCTCGGCTCCTGAGATCAGAACGGCCGTACCGGGGCCCTCCAGCTTCCTGAACGCCTCCGCGTATCCGTCCGGTGGAACGAAGCGCTGACTCAACCAAAGCCGTCGCTCAGCCGCCATCCGCAGCGGATCTCCTCCACTACGGATCAGCCTGTCCGAGGCAGAGACGATGTAGTTGTACTGGTTACCACTGCCCGTATGCGTCTGCCCCTGGGCGTTGCCGATCCACGTCGCGTCCCCGTGGTCACTCACCGCCGCCGGCCCTCGCGGTCACGACGGTCGCCGAAGGTGTTGTTGACGGTGCCGCGTTCGACGTAGTTGCTGCCGTCGCCGTGGAACTCGACGCCGCCGTTCCGGATCGTGTTGTTCTGCGTGCCGTTGCCGGTGTGGACCGGGCCGCTCGCGTTGTTGATGAACGTCCCCACGTCGCGGCCCACGTTGCCGATCCCTCCGCTCTGGTCGTGCCGGTAGTCCCCGGCCTGCACCACGCTGCCGTTCACCCGGCCGACCTCGTTGCGGGTCTCCGTCGCCCCCTTTGACTTGGCGATCTGCCGCTCCGCCTCCGCGAGCCGGGGGACCGCTTCGGCAAGGTCGTCACCGAGGCGCAGGAGGCAGTGCTCGGCGTCGCGATCGTCGTACCGGCGGTACTGGCAGTCGGCCAGCTCGGCGATCTCGGGCGGGAGGGTCCGTCGGTCGAGCCGTGTCAGGCGGCCGACGAGGACCGGAACGACCAGGGCTTCGTTCTCGAAGGCCTCGACGATCTCCCGCCGGGTCCAGTCCTCCGGGTCGTCCAGCGCGCGTCGACCGTCCGCCGTACGGGCATCGGTCCAGCGCGGACCGATGACCGCGATGAGCACGCTGCTACGGCGGACGGCGGTCAGCAGTTCCTGGGGGAAGGGTCGGCCGATCTTGATGGACTTGCTGGCGCGGAACACCCGATCGGTTCCGAACCGCTGGGAGAGCTCGCGCTCGATGACCGTGGCGGCCGTGCCCTCGTCGCTGGTGCGGTAGTTGACGAAGATCTCGGGCATGACGAAATCACCTCTCCAGGTGAGTGAGGGATGAGGAACGGTGTGGCGGCCGGGGACGGGCCGGGAGTTCAGGCGGTCTACGGGTGCAGCGCCTGCGCGAGCAGGGGCTGGAGGGCCTGCACGGGTCGGCCGGCCCGGAACCGGTGCAGCTCGTGGGCGAGCCTGCGGACGTCGGACCGGATGGTGGCCGACCGCAAGGCCGGGATCAAGGGCAGGAGCTCCGCGGCGAGTTCGCAGGCGCGTTGCGGTTCCCCCGTGGCCGCGTGGGCGAGGGCGCGCCGGATGCCGTACCGGGCGCGGCTGCGGACGGCGTGCGCCGGGATCCTCGGGTACTCGTGGTCCAACACTTCGGCGGCCTGGCGCGGGCGGCCGAGGTCGTACAGGCACCAGCCGGTGACCACGGCCGCCGGGTCGGCCAGGTGGGTGGTGCCGAGCAGGGGTGTACCGCCGTTCTCGGTGTCGGCCCTGGCCAGCAGTTCTCGGGCCCGGTCGAGGCTGCGCAGACAAGCGGTGTGGTCGCCGGCGAGAGCGTGCCCCTGAGCCTCCCGCTGTGCTGCGAGGCCCCGGATCCGTGGTGGCAGGGCATCGTCCTGCGCCGGTTCGACCAGTTGTACGGTCTGGGTCGCGTCACCTGCGTAAAAGGTGATCAGGGCGCGTCGGACCAGCGCGTACGACGCCAGGTCGCGGTCTCCGCCTGCCTGTGCGAGTTCGACCGCCCGGGCGGTCCACCACAGTGCCGAGGTGTTGTCGTCCGCCTCCTGCGCCATCCAGCCTGTGTACTCCGCGTACCGCGCGGCCAGCACGAGCAGTCGGCCCCGGTTCACCGGGTCGGCCCGGGCGGCGAGCTCGCGCAAGGTGTGGGTCTGGACCGTGAGCAGCGGGATCAGCGTGCCCGGGTCACCGGACTGGCCGAGTTGTCGCATCTGGTCGAACTGGGCCCGGAAGATCTCGACCGGGCCGGATTCCGCGACGGCGGTCGCCGAGGCCTCCGTCGGCAGGGTCGCGGTCAGCCCGCCACCGATCAGTGAAGTGGCCCCGACGGCAAGCAGCTGCCGCCGTCCAAAGGCCCCGGGCCAACGGACCCCTTCCTGGTCGGCCCCGATCACTGCTTCCGCTTCACCGACGACGCCGCTCTGCACCGGTCCGCCGGACGGCGCCGACTCGGCCCCACCACGTCCCGCCAGCAGCCGCTCCAGCTCGCCGCCCGCGTCGAGCTGAACGTCACAGCGACGCGCCAACTGAGGCGGGGGTGGCTTGTGCCCACGTTCGATCTTGCTCAGGTGTCCCTTGCTGTAGCTGAGCAGTTCGGCCAACCGGGTGAGGGTCAGCCCGGCGGCGATCCGACGTCTGCGCAGTTCCGGACCGAACTCTCCGGACGACAATCTGGACACGCTCATGCCAACCCCCGTCTGGATCCGACCGCCCTGGCATCTGCTGCATCACGGGCCGGAAGCGGTCACCCCTCGCTTCCGCCTGGAATCTTGGCATGCGATCAAGCCGGTCAAACGGCGATCGACGGGGTTTCCCGTTTCCTCTTTCCCCCTCGAATGACCATGCGAACAAAACGAGTTGGCGACATGTCCACGCACCAGAGCAACACATATGAACGCGCTCCCGCCCGGGCGGGCCGGTCGTGGCCTGCCCGGGCGGGAGCAGCGGTTCCGGCTCAGGCCGCGAGGCCGAGGGCGAGGGCGGGGGAAGGTGGGCGCCAGACAGAGAAGAGGGAAGGGAGCGTGGGCGCGGACGCCGAGCGGTGACGACGGTGTGGGCGGCGGGCTTTGGAGTGCCCTCCATTCGACGGCTGTTCGGTTCGACGCGCCCCCACTCCGGGACCCCCGGCGGATGCGACAGGCGCGGGCAAAAAATATCCCTCGCGCCCCCGCTGGCACCCCCGGCAACCGCTCCGCCAACGAACAATGCAGCTCTGGCAAGGCCTTGAACAGACAAGACTTCCCCGGCTACGGGCGTGTTGACCGCGTACGCCAACGCCGCTTCCACCAGACTGGGCGCCGACCCGACGTCAACTCCGAGGAGGGCAAGCCCATGAACGTCACCGTCCGGCTCGCACAGCAGCCCGAGGCCGACGAACTGCTCGGACGCAGCGCGCTCGCCGCACTCGTCGGCATGCTGCTGGACCAGCAGGTCCCGATGGAGTGGGCGTTCACCGGCCCGCTGACCATCGCCCAGCGCCTCGGCCACGACGACCTGGACGCCCACGAGATCGCCACCTACAACCCGGAGGAGTTCGTCGCGCTCCTCTCCGCCAAACCGGCGGTCCACCGCTACCCGGCCGCGATGGCCAAACGGGTGCAGCAGCTCTGCCAGTTCCTCGTCGCGCAGTACGACGGCGACGCGGCCGCGCTGTGGAAGAACGTCCGCACCGGCAAGGAGCTGCTCAGCCGGCTCAACGCCCTGCCCGGCTTCGGCAAGCAGAAGTCGCAGATCTTCCTGGCCCTGCTCGGCAAGCAGTACGGGGTACGGCCGGAGGGCTGGCGCGAGGCGGCCGGGGTGTACGGCGAGGAGGGCGCGCACCGCTCGGTGGCCGACATCACCGGCCCCGAATCGCTCACCCTGGTGCGGGAGTTCAAGCAGGAGGTGAAGCGCGCCGCGAAGGAGGCCAAGGCCGCCGCCAAACCGCGCACCACCACCCGCGCGTCCGCCGCCCCCACCCCGACGGGGGTGCGCTGAGCACCGGCTGACCCACCCGGCCGGCCGTACCGGGGCCGGCCCCGCCCAGAGCGCGACGCGGGCCCCGGCCGCGCCGCGCGACCGGGGCCCGTGAACGGGAGCGCTCCGTCAGGCCACGACGGGCGCCTGCTGCTCCGCGGTGGAACCGTCCGCGGAGCCACCCGCGCCCCCGGAGCCGGCCACCGCCCCGAGCGCCTTGCGCCGCCGCGGCAGCGCGAACATCAGCAGGAAGACCGCGAGCAGCACCCCGGCGACCCACCACATCGCGTGCACGAAGGCCCCGCCGAACGCCGTCCCGACCGCCTCCGGCGCGACCACGTCGTCCATCGCCCCGAAGAAGGCCACCGACACCAGGCCGAGCCCGAGCGCGTTGCCCACCTGCTGCACGGTGTTGATCAGCCCGGACGCCGAACCGGCGTGCTCACGCGGCACCTCGGCCAGCACCGCGTCGGTGATCGGCGCGACGATCAGCCCCATCCCGAGGCCCATCACCACCAGCGGCAGCGCCATCTGCCAGGCGGTGATCGTCGTCCCGTACCGGTCCGCCTCCCAGATGTAGACGAGCACGCCCGCCGCCATCACCAGCGCGCCGGTCTGCAGCACCTTCCGCCCGAACCGCGGCACCAGCTTCTGCACCGACAGTCCGGCCGCCGTGGAGACCGCGATCGAGAACGGGATGCCGGTCGCGCCGGCCTTGAGCGGGCTCCAGCCCAGCCCGATCTGCATGTAGAGGGTCCAGACCAGGAAGTAGATGCCGAGTGCCACGCCGAAGGCCAGCTGCACGCAGATCCCGGCCGCGAAGGACTTCACCCGGAACAGCGCCAGCTCCACCAGGGGAGAGCCGTCCCGCCGCGTCTTGACCTTCTCGTACGCCACGAACAGCGCGAACACCGGCAGGCTCCCGGCCATCGACAGGTAGCCCCACAGCGGCCAGCCGGCCTCCCGGCCGTGCGTCAGCGGGTAGATCAGCATCAGCAGGCCGAGGCTGGCCAGCGCCACGCCCACCAGGTCCAGCTTCAGCGCCTGGTCGGCCTTGGACTCGTCGATGAAGCGGCGGCCCAGCAGCAGTCCGGCGATGCCGACCGGCAGGTTGATCAGGAAGATCGGCCGCCAGGCCAGGCCGAACAGGTCCCACTCGGTGAGCAGCGCACCGATCATCGGACCGGAGACCGCGCCCAGCCCGACCACCGCGCCGAACAGGCCGAACACCTTGCCGCGCTCCTCCGCCGGGAAGGTCGCGTGGATGATCGACAGCACCTGCGGCACCATCAGCGCGGCCGTGCCGCCCTGGAGCACCCGGGTCGCGATCAGCATCTCCGGGCTGGAGGCCAGCCCGCACAGCGCCGAGGCCAGCGTGAAGCCGCCGATCCCGATCAGGAACACCCGCTTGCGGCCGTGGATGTCACCCAGCCGGCCGCCGGTGATCAGCCCGATCGCGAAGGCCAGCGCGTAGCCCCCGGTGACCCACTGGACGGCGCTGAACGAGGCGCCGGTGTCCTGCTGGATGCTCGGGATGGCGATGTTGACGATGGTCACGTCCACCAGGTCCATGAAGGAGGCGACCATCACGATCGTCAGCGCGATCCACCTCCGGCGCTCCGCTGCCGCGGTGCCCATTCCGTACTCCTCTACCTTTTCCACGTCCACGACAGTAGCGGGCATCTAGGTCAGAATCTGTCCCAGTTGGTCCGGCATTCTGGACGGCACGAGCGACGGCACGAGCGAGCGAAGCATCGAGAGGCGCACATGAGCGACACCCCGGCACGGCTGTTGAACCTCCTCTCGCTGCTCCAGACCCCGCGCGAGTGGCCCGGCAGCGAGCTCGCCGAACGGCTCGGCGTCAGCCCCCGCACCATCCGGCGCGACATCGACCGGCTGCGCGAGCTCGGCTACCCGGTGCGGGCCAGCATGGGCGCGGAGGGCGGCTACCGGCTGGTCGCGGGCACCGCGATGCCCCCGCTGCTGCTGGACGACGAGGAGGCGGTGGCCATCGCGGTCGGGCTCCGCGCGGCGGCCGGGCACGCCGTGGTCGGCATCGAGGAGGCCTCGGTACGGGCGCTCGGCAAGCTGCTCCAGGTGCTGCCGGGCCGGCTGCGGCACCAGGTCGGGACGCTCAACTCCGCGACCGTGCCGCTGCTCGCCGGGGACGGCCCGACCGTCGACCCGGAGGACCTCACCGTGCTCGCCCGCGCCGTCACCGCCCGGGAGCGGCTGCGCTTCGGCTACCGGGCGTACGACGGCGCCGAGACCAGTCGGCAGGTCGAGCCCGAGCGGCTGGTCTCGGTCGGCCGCCGCTGGTACCTGGTCGGCTACGACCTGGACCGCGCGGACTGGCGGCTGTTCCGGGTCGACCGGCTGAGCGGCCCGGCCGCCACCGGCGTCCGCTTCACCCCGCGCCCGCTCCCCGCCGAGGACGCCGCCGCGTACGTGGCGGGCAAGCTGCGCCGCCCGTCACCGAGCGGCACCGTGGTCGCCACCGTGCACGCCCCGGCCGAGCGGGTCCGCGACAGCCTCCGGCCGGGCGACTCCGAGGTCGAGCCGATCGACGGGCACAGCTGCCGGCTCCGCTCCCGTTCCGACTCGCTGGAGTGGACGGCGATGCGGCTGCTGTCGCTGGACTGCCCCTTCGAGGTGCACGAGCCGCCGGCGCTGCGCGAGCACCTGCGCCGGCTCGCCGACCGCGCCCACCACGCGGCCGGCCCGGAGGCTCGGACCCCGGGCCCCGCCCTGGGGGCCGGCACCTGAGGCCGCGACCCGAGGGCCGGAACCTAGGCCTCGACCCGGAACCAGCCGTTGCCGGAGCGGAACCAGAGCACCCCGTCCCGGCCGTGCGCGCGCCCCCGGTCGAGGCCGCCGGGGACGCCGACCCGCTCGCGGCGCACCTCCCGCCAGCCCTTCCGGCTCTCCCGTTCGCACCGGATCAGCTCGCCGCCGGGCTGGAGGAAAACGGCCCGGTCCCCGGCGATCGCGAAGCCCACCGGCTGGCGGGCCGGCAGCCGCATGACGACGGGCTCGCCCCCGTCCGGGTCGATCCCGGTGAGGTGGCTCCTGTCCCCGTACCAGGCCAGCCAGGCCCGCCGTCCCTCGGTGGCGGCGGCGAGGCCCTCCAGCGGCTGGTCGCCCAGCTGCCCGAAGTCCGGCTGCCAGACGATCCGTCCGGCGGTGTCCAGCCCGAGCAGGCCGTACTGGCCGAGCGGGTTGTCCCCGTAGTTGCCCTCGTCCCCGAAGGCGAGCCAGATCCGGCCGTCCCGGTCGGTGGTCAACGCCTGGACGTCGTCGCCGAGTTGCAGCTCCCGTGTCAGCCGGCCGTCCGGCCCGAAGACCTGGCCGTTGCACTCCCAGCCGTCCGCCGACTCCTCGGCCCTGCCTCCGACCAGCAGCACCCGGCCGCCCGGCAGCAGCGCCAGGAAGTCCGGCGGGACCCCGACCCCGGTGAGCGGCACCCGCCACTCGCCCCGCGGGCCGCGCACCACCACCTCGCCGTCGAACGGCAGCCGGGCGCACGGCCACGAACCGGCCGGTGCCGCGTACCGCTCCGGCACCACCAGGACGGCCAGCTCCCCCTGCGGGCCGACCGTCCAGGTCAGGGCCCGGTGGCCGGCCCGGACGTCCTCCGCGGGCAGCCGCCAGACCTCGACCGGACGGTCGGACACCGGTATCGACATCGATCGGGCCCCGCTCAGACCCCGTACTCGGCGGTCAGCAGTGCCCGGCCCAGGGTGTGGAAGGTGAGGTTGAAGCCCACCTGGGCCGGCGGGGTGTCGGCGGCGACGTCCAGCTTCTCCACGTCCAGCGCGTGCACCGCGAAGACGTAGCGGTGCGGGGCGCCGGGCGGCGGGGCGGCGCCGTCGTACCGGTTGCCCGGGAAGTCGTTGCGGCCGTGGAAGGAGGCCTCGCCGGGCAGGCCGGCGTCCGAGGAGCCGGCGCCGCGCGGCAGGCCGGCGGTGTCGGCGGGCAGGTTCAGGGCGAGCCAGTGCCACCAGCCGGAGCCGGTCGGCGCGTCCGGGTCGTAGCAGGTGACCGCGATGCTCCGGGTGCCCTCCGGCAGGCCCGACCAGGCCAGCTGCGGCGAGAGGTTGCCGTCGGCGTGGACGAACTCCGGGCCCAGCGTGCCGCCTTCGGTGATGTCCTCGCTGCTCAGCGGGAAGGACGGCACCTGCGGAAGGAACTCGTACGGCAGCGGCGCGCGCTTGCTCATGGGCTGGTCACCTCTCACGGTCGGAATGACACAGGTCACTCTAAACGGCTCGCCGTAATCGGGTGCGTGTGCGATCCCGCCGCCCCTAGAGTCGACGGCATGGCCTCCAGAATGACCCGTCTGCTCTCCGACTCGCGCGACGCACTGTTCACCATGCTCGGCCTCCAGGCCGTCATCTGGTCCGTCCAGGTGGTCAACTGGCTGGACGACTACGGGCTGTCGCAGGAGTTCGGCCTGCGCTCGGAGCGGATCGGCGACCTGCCGGAGATCTTCACCTCGCCGTTCCTGCACTTCAGTTGGGACCACATCGCGGCCAATGCCTGGCCGCTGTTCCTGCTCGGCTTCCTGTCCGCCTACCGGGGCATGAAGAAGTTCCTGCTGGCCAGCCTGGTGATCACGATGTCCGACGGGCTGCTGGTCTGGCTGCTGGAGAGCCCGAACACCGTGACGGCCGGGGCGAGCGGCCTGGTCTACGGCTACCTCGGCTACGTGGTGCTGCGCGGCGTCCTGGATCGCAACGTGCTGGACGCGGCGGTCGGCATCGTCATCGCGGCGGTCTACTCGACCATCCTGATCGGCGTGCTGCCGGTCACCCCGGGCGTCAGCTGGCTGGGCCACCTGGGCGGACTGATCGGCGGGCTGGCCGCCGCCTTCCTGCTCCGCAGCCGGCCGGCCGAGCAGCGGGCCCCGAAGCCCGCCGCCGCCCCGGACAGCCCCGGATCCGCCCTGCTCAAGCAGCTGGACGACCTGGGCCTGTAGCCCCCGGCCCGGCGGCTGTCGGCCCGGTAGCCCACCCGGGCCATCAGGTATAGACCAATCCCACCCCTGCGGCTAGCGTGGACGGCTCACCCTCCCCCAGCTCCGGAGCCGCACCGTGGAGTCGTCCGTCCTCGCCTTCGCCACCGACCTGCTCGACGAGGGCGCCGACACCTTCTTCGGCAACCTCACCGACCGCGCCGGGGTCGGCGGCGTCACCCTCGCCTCCGTCTACCACGAGGCCCGCGACGTCTTCCCGCACAACCCCCGCCGGGTGGTCCGCTACCTGGAGCCGGGCGCGGCGTACTTCCGCCCCGACCCGGCAGCCTGGCGGGGCCGCCGGCTGGCCCCGGCGCCGTCCACCGCGATCGGCGACCGCGACCCCTTCGCCGAGGCCGGCGAGGAGGCCCGCCGCCGCGGCCTGAAGCTGCACGCCTGGACGGTCTTCTGCCACAACGACCGGCTCGGCTTCGCCCACCCCGGCTGCGCCCCCGCCAACGCCTTCGGCGACCGCCACCTCACCGAGCTCTGCCCGGCGAACCCGGAGGTCCGGGAGTACGCGCTGACCCTGGTGGCCGAACTGGCCCGGTACGGCGTGGACGCGGTCCGCGCCGAGTCCCTGCACTTCCACGGGCTGCGCCACGGCTACCACCACGAGCGCTACTTCGAGGAGCTGGGCCCGACCGCCGAGGCCCTGCTCGGGGTCTGCTTCTGCCCGCACTGCCGCGCCGCCGCCACCGCCGCCGGGGTCCCGGCCGAGGAGGTGGCCGAGGCGGTCCGCGCCGAGCTGCGCCACCGGCTGGCCGACGAGTCCGCCGCCGCCCGGCCCGCCGACCTCAGCGCCCTCGCCGACGGCGCCTTCGCCGCCTACGTGGACGCCTCCGCCGCCACCGTCACCGCGCTGGCCGCCGACCTCTCCGAGCAGGCCCGCCGGCACGGCATGCGGCTGAGCTTCATGGACGGCGGCGGCCCGGGCACCGGCTGGCTGGCAGGCATCGACCTGCCCGCCCTCGCCGGGGCCGCCGACCAGATCGAGACCCTCGGCTACGCGAGGACCCCGGAGGCCGTCCGGGAGAAGCTCGCCGCCTTCGCCCTGCACGGCGTCCACCCGAAGTCCATGGCGGTGATCCTGCGCCCGATGTCCTCCGACTGCGACGGCCCGGAGAACCTCGCCGCCAAGATCGCCACCCTGCGCGAACTCGGCGTCCCCGAGGTCGAGTTCTACCACTACGGCCTGATGCGGCTGTCCTCCCTGGACCGGATCGGCGCCGCGCTCTCCGCCTGAGGCCGGCCGCCGCCCGCCCCGGAACCGGTCACCGCCGCCGCTTGGACGTCCCGAACAGGCTGCGCGAGATCTCCTGCCCGAGCTGCTTCCCGGCCGAGCGCGCGAAGGACTTGACGCTCGGGTTGTTCAGCAGCGACCCGAGCAGCCCGCCCACGCCCGCCTGCTCCCGCGCCTTCCCCTCCCGCTCCTCCCGCCGCGCCGCCGGCTCGGGAGGAGCCGAGGCGGGAGGCCCGGCCGGCGCCGCCTCCGGCCGGGGGGCGCGCGCCGCCAGCTTCTCGTACGCCGACTCCCGGTCGATCGCGTCCCGGTAGCGCGCCGTCAGCGGCGAGGCGTCCACCACCGCCCGCAGGTCCGCCGCCTCGATCGGACCCATCAGCGACTGCGGCGCCCGCAGCCTGGTCGCCGCGACCGGGGTCGGCGCGCCCTTCTCGGAGAGGACGGTGACCACGGCCTCGCCGGTGCCCAGCGAGGTCAGCACCGCGCCGAGGTCGTACGAGGAGCGCGGGAAGGTCGAGACGGTGGCCTTCAGCGCCTTGGCGTCGTCGGGGGTGAAGGCGCGCAGCGCGTGCTGCACCCGGTTGCCCAACTGCGCCAGCACGTCGGACGGGACGTCCCGCGGCGTCTGGGTCACGAAGAAGATGCCGACGCCCTTGGAGCGGATCAGCCGCACGGTCTGGGTGATCGCCTCCAGGAAGGCCTTGGAGGCGCCCTTGAACAGCAGGTGCGCCTCGTCGAAGAAGAACACCAGCTTGGGCTTGTCCGGGTCGCCCACCTCGGGCAGCTCCTGGTAGAGGTCGGCGAGCAGCCACATCAGGAAGGTGGAGAACAGCCGCGGCCGGTCCTGTACGGCGGGCAGTTCCAGCACCGAGACCACGCCCCGGCCGTCCGGAGCGGTCCGCAGCAGTTCGGCGGTGTCGAACTCGGGCTCGCCGAAGAACGCCCCGGCGCCCTCGTTCTCCAGCACGGTGAGCGCCCGCAGGATCACCCCGGCGGTGGCCGCCGAGAGCCCGCCGATGGTCCGCAGCTCCTCCTTGCCCTCGGGCGAGGCGAGGAAGGCGATCACCGCAGTGAGGTCCTTGAGGTCGTAGAGCTCCAGGCCCTTGGCGTCGGCGTAGTGGAACACCAGGGTGAGCGAGGACTCCTGAGTCTCGTTCAGGTCGAGCACCTTGGCCAGCAGCAGCGGCCCGAAGCTGGTGACGGTGGCCCGGATCGGGATGCCCGCGCCCTGCCCGCCGAGCGCGTAGAACTCGGCGGGGCAGCCGCGCGGCTCCCACTGCTGCCCGACCTCGGCGGCCCGGGCACCGGTCCGCTCGCTCGGCGTCCCGGGCGCGGCGACACCGGAGACGTCCCCCTTGATGTCGGCCAGGAACACCGGCACGCCCTGCGCGGAGAGCTGTTCGGCGATCAGCTGGAGGGTCTTGGTCTTGCCGGTGCCGGTGGCCCCGGCGACCAGCCCGTGCCGGTTGAGCACGCCCAGCGGGATGCGCACCTGGGCGTCCGGGTACGCGGTGCCGTCCAGCAGCACCGCGCCGAGGTCGAGGGCAGGGCCGGTGAAGGCGTACCCGGCGGCGATCTCCCGGACGGCCTGCGGGGTGAGGTCGGAGTCCATCGGTGAACACTCCTGAGCGGATCGGAACGCTTCGGAACGCTTCGGCATCGGCACGGAACCCGATCGGCACCGGGCGATGTTCGCGACATTTCCCATCAAACAGCGGCATTCGTCCATGCGCAGTTCACACCGGCGCGCGTGGCGGAGCCTCGGCTGCTGCGCCATCCGCCGTCCGAACGGTAGGCTTTCCGTGTGATCTTCAAGCGCATCGGCAATGGGCGGCCGTACCCGGATCACGGCCGGACGAGCACCCGCCAGTGGGCTGACGTCGCCCCGCGCCCGGTGCGACTCGACCAGCTGGTGACCACCAAGGGCCAACTCGACCTCGAAACCCTCCTGGCCGAGGACTCGACGTTCTACGGGGACCTCTTCGCCCACGTGGTGAAGTGGCACGGCGACCTCTACCTGGAGGACGGCCTGCACCGGGCCGTCCGGGCGGCGTTGCAGCAGCGCCAGGTGCTGCACGCCCGCGTCCTCGAAATGGAGTGACGGACCCCCGACCGGGCCGTCGGACCCCCACGGGCTTTCCGGACCGCCCCCTCGCCACCCGGCGGAGGGCGGTCCGCGCGTACCCCGGTACCCCCTTTCGGGTACCGGGGTACGCCAGATGATGATCGTTTAGTACCTTCGAGGCTGTCCGGCACTACGCTGCTGACTACGGCCGCGACCAGGGGATTCCGCCCGCACCGGGGGAAGCCCCCACCCGGCCGATCCGTCATCCCGACCCCGCCCTGGTACGAGGGGGAGACAAACCGTGAGCATGTTGACTCCCCAAGGCCTCAAGGGGAAGCAGTACCGCGTCACCGGCAACACCTACCCGCGCCTGGGCCGGCCTCCGAAGAAGAGCCGCAAGGTGATCGCCGCACTCGCCGGCCTGCTCGCCCTGGCCCTGGTCGCGCTCGGCGGCGTGCAGCTGTACGACATCTTCACCGGCAGGAACAAGAACGCCTCGGCCCAGGCCTGCGCGGACCCGTCCGGCAAGCCGCTGGCCGCCCCGACGCCGGGGGCCGCCCCGGGCACCCCCGCCGCCTCCGGTGCGCCCGCCGCCGCGCAGGGCGACCCGCACGCCGTCCCGCAGGCCTCCGCCGTCACCGTGAACGTCTACAACGCCACCACCAAGGCCGGGCTGGCCGGCCGGACGGCCGAGGAGTTCAAGAAGCGCGGCTTCGTCATCGGCAAGGTCGGCAACGCCCCGGCCGAGCTGGACAAGAAGGTGCCCGGCACCGCCCAGGTGATCGCCGGTCCGGCCGGCGCCGGCGCGGGCACCCTGGTCGGCTCGCAGATCGCCGGGGCCGCCGTCACCGCCGACGCCCGCACCGACACCACCGTGGACTTCGTGATCGGCGACAGCTACAACGCCCTGCTGGACGAGACCCAGGCGGCCGCCGCCCTCGCGCTGGCCACCAAGCCCTCCCCCGCCCCGACCGCCACCGGCAGCTGCTGAGACGGCACCGACCGGACGCGCGGCACCACCGAACACCGAGAGCCCCCGGCAGACGCAGTGCCGGGGGCTCTCGGTGTTCGGTGGTTCGGGAGGGGAGGCTCAGCCGGCCGTGCCGTACAGCCGGTCGCCCGCGTCGCCGAGGCCCGGGACGATGTAGCCGTTCTCGTTGAGCCGCTCGTCCACGGCGGCGGTGACGACGGTGACCGGCAGGCCTGCCAGCTCCCGCTCCATCACCTCGACGCCCTCGGGGGCGGCCAGCAGCACCACGGCGGTGACGTCGGTGGCACCGCGCTCGATCAGCATCCTGATCGCGGCGACCAGGGTGCCGCCGGTGGCCAGCATCGGGTCGAGCACGTAGACCTGGCGGCCGGAGAGGTCGTCCGGCATCCGGGTGGCGTAGGTGGAGGCCTCCAGGGTCTCCTCGTTGCGGACCATGCCGAGGAAACCCACCTCGGCGGTCGGCAGCAGCCGGGTCATCCCGTCCAGCATGCCGAGGCCGGCCCGCAGGATCGGGACCACCAGCGGGCGCGGGTAGCTGAGGCGGGTACCCAGCGTGACCGCCACGGGGGTGGTGATCTCCACCTCGTCGGTGCGGACGTCCCGGGTGGCCTCGTAGGCGAGGAGGGTCACCAGCTCGTCGGTCAGGCGACGGAAGGTCGGCGAGTCGGTGCGCTCGTCGCGCAGGGTGGAGAGCTTGTGGGCGACCAGGGGGTGGTCAACAACGTGGAGACGCATGTATCGAGGTTAGCCCGGTCCTGGACGGGTGTACGACTCGCCGTGCCCACCGGGGCGCCGGTCCGGGTGACGCTCCCGTGACTCGCCGTGACCCGGCGCGGCCGTCCGGACGGAAGTGCCTCCTGTGGTATCAACCGGGCCGTTCTGGGAATGTCACCTCTTATGACGAGCAACCCGAACCCTGGGGACGGCTCGATGGACGAGCCCGTCGACGGGGTGGGCCGGAGCCCGGGCCCGCCGTACGACCACCCCGAGACGGAAGCGGAGCGCCGCAAGCGGCGGGCCGTCTTCCTGCGCGAGCTCACCGAGGCGCGCGAGCTGCGGGAGCGGGTCCAGCCGCGGCGGACCAAGGAGCGGCGGATGCGCGAGGCGATGCGGATGCGGACCTTCCGGATCTGACCGGGCCCGGGGCCGCCCCCGGAACCGCCTCGGGAGGCACCCCCGGGCCACCCTGATGCCGCCCTGGCGCCCGTCCGGCGCGACACCCGGACGGCCCCGGGAAGGGACCCGAACGGCCCCGCCGGGCGTTCGGAGCAAATTTCGACCGGCCTCGGACCGCCCCGGCCCGGCTTCGCCGTCCGCCACCCGGTCCTTCCGACACGACCTGCAAAGACGCGCTGCAGAACACCCCCCGCAAGGGCGGGCTTTCTGTCACGATTCCGATGGGACGGTCCGAACAAGCGGACCGCCTCTGGCGCGGGGGCGGCCAGATTTCCGCGTTGCCCGTGCGCGCCGACAGCCGAGACCGATGATCTTGGGAGTGTCCCTGGTGGCGTACTTCGCTGCAGTGCTTGCTCGCACCGAGGACGGGTGGGATGTGAGCGAGACGGAGCTCGACGACGTCGAAACCCTCGCCGATCTGGCCGACCTGGCCCGCGGATCCGCCCAGGACGACGACAGCGTCCTGATCTTCATCGAACAGGAGGACGCCTGGTTCGCCGTCGTCCGCGTGGACGGCGAGGAGGACCCGCGGATCTTCGTGTCGGACGGCGCCGCGGCCGCCCGCAGCTCCTACGGCTCCGTCCTCACTGACGAGTTGGTCGACCAGGCCGGCGAGAGCGAGTTCGGCGACCTGGACCACCTGCTGGACGAGGCCGAGGAGGCCGAGGAGCAGGACGAGGAGGACGCCGACGCCCGCGGCGGCGTCCCGGTCGGCCCGCTCGGCGACGCCCACCTGCTCACCGAGTTCGGCCTCGCCGCCGACGAGCTGCTGGCGCTCAGCGGCGAGGGCGCGGTCCCGGGCGACGCCCTGGAGGAGATCGCCGAGGCCCTGGGCTGCGGCGAGGTCCTGGAGGCCGTCCGGTAGCGGCGTCGGCCATGCCGGTGTCCACCACCGGATACCCGACACTGGATGCCATGCAGCCCGCATCCACTCCGCTGACCGTCCCGCACGTCCCCCCGCTGCCCGCCCCCGTCCGCCCCGACCCGGTCCGCGACCGCTGGGCGGCGCCGATGCGCCTCGCCATGGCCGAGGCCGCGCTGGCGCCGGCCACCGGGGACGTACCGGTCGGGGCGCTCGTCCTGGACCCGGACGGCGAGGTGATCGGACGCGGCCACAACGAGCGCGAGGCGGTCGGCGACCCGACCGCGCACGCCGAGGTGGTCGCGGTCCGGCAGGCCGCGGAGAAGACCGGGGAGTGGCGGCTGAGCGGCTGCACGCTGGTCGTCACGCTGGAGCCGTGCACCATGTGCGCCGGCGCCATCGTGCTGTCCCGGATCGACCGGGTGGTCTACGGCGCCCTCGACGAGAAGGCCGGCGCGGCCGGCTCGCTCTTCGACGTGATGCGCGACCGCCGGCTCAACCACCGGCCCGAGGTGATCCCGGGCGTCCTCGCCGACGAGTGCGGCGCGCAGCTGCGCGCCTTCTTCGACACCCACCGCTGAGGGCCCGCCGGGCACCGCGGTGATACGGATTTCGTGACTGCGCCACCCCTCCGGTAGAGTTCCTCTCGGTAGCGTGTCCGAGCGGCCAAAGGAGCACGCCTCGAAAGCGTGTGTGGGGGCAACTCCACCGTGGGTTCGAATCCCACCGCTACCGCTCGAGAGCCCGAGGGCCCGTCCGATCCGGACGGGCCCTCGGCGTTTGTATGCCCGCGTCGCGGGAGCCGCGGGGCATCTCCGGAGCGGCCCCGGACATGGGAACGGCTCCGTACCCCGGGCCGATGACCACCGGTGCCCGGTCCGTACGGAGCCTGGAGGGGGAGCGGTTCGGGGGGACTGACCGCTCCCCCGGCGGAGTCCCACAACCGGCGCCGCGTCGGGGGGAAGCCGCGGCGACCGGTCCCACAGCGGGGAGCTCCGGATCCATGCACCGGGGATTCCTGCCAGATCCTCGGTACGTCTTCCATCCTGCCGTCCGGCCCGCGAGCGGGCATCCGGAGAAAGGCCCCACTCGCGGGGACCTTCGTCCCGCCGGCCGAACGCGTCGCACACTTGATAGCCCGTCCGGGTGGATAAGCTGCCCCCTGCAGGCCGCTCGGGGACCGGATGACGGCGGCCCACAGCTGGGAGGAAGAGGTCACCCGATGGCGCAGGCGAAGAAGATCGGCATGGCCCTCCTGCTCATCTTCGTGCTCTACTCGATCATCACCTCACCCTCCCGGTCCGCCGAGCTGGTCCAGCTCGGCTTCGAGGGGATCTCGAACGCGGCCAAGGCCGTCGGCACCTTCATGACCGGTCTGATCAAGTGACGGACGGCCCGCACCCATTCGGGTAGCGGTCGGCCCCCGGGCACCGGCTACGGTGAGCGGGACCCTCTGTCCCCGTCCGCGAGGAGCGGCAATCGTGATCCGCCACCTGGTCCTGTTCAAGCTCAACGAAGGCGTCAGCAAGGACGAAGAGCGCGTGCTCGCCGGCGCCAAGGCCTTCGACGCGCTCGGCTCGGTGATCCCCGAGCTGCGCGAGTGGGAGTGCGGCTGGAACACCACCGAGCGCGACATCGCGTACGACTACGCGATCAACAGCCTGGTCGAGGACCGCGACGCCCTCCAGGCCTACCTGACCCACCCGGACCACCAGGCCGCGGCCGGCCTCTGGCGCGAGTTCGCCACCTGGGTGATCGCCGACATCGAGGTCTGAGCACCCGTCCGGCCCCACCCGTCCGACCCGGACCACCCGAAGCCCGACCCCGGCGCTTCCCCCGGACGGACCGCGGCGCCCCGTCCGGCTTCCGGGCGGGGCGCCTTGCTCCGTCCCGGAACGATCCCCGCGGCGGTTCGCCGGCCGGCCCGGGAAAGGTTGAACGGCCCACCAACACACCTCCATCGGGTGCTTGCCCGACCTGTGCCCACCTTGTGATGCTATGACCGGTTTTGCCGGACATGGCGAGGTCGTGAACCCGCCGTGGCACCCGCTCCGCAGGGCCCGCCGTTGACGACTTTGGGAGGGGTGAGGTGTCCGTGGACGAAGTGCTGGCTGCGATCACCAGCCCGGCCGGCGAGCTCCGACCGGACCGGCTGCGCGGCCCCGGCGGCCGCCCCGCCGTGGACGTCCGGACGCTGACCCGGGTGCTGTTCGAACGGCTCGCCGAGCTGCCCCCGGACGCCCCCGAGCGGGAGCGGGTCCGGGCCGCCCTGATCGAGGTGAACATCCCGCTGGTCCGCTACGCCGCCACCCGCTTCCGCAGCCGCAGCGAGCCGATGGAGGACGTCGTCCAGGTCGGCACCATCGGCCTGATCAACGCGATCGACCGCTTCGACCCCGGCCGCGGCGTCCAGTTCCCCACCTACGCGCTGCCGACCATCCTGGGCGAGATCAAGCGCTACTTCCGGGACAACGTCCGCACCATGCACGTCCCGCGCCGGCTCCAGGAGCTGTGGGTCCAGGTCAGCGGCGCGATGGAGGAGCTGACGGTGCTGCACGGCCGGGTGCCCAAGGTGCCCGAGATCGCCGCCAGCCTGCGGATCCCCGAGGAGGACGTACGGGCCTGCCTGGACGCCGGGCGGGCGTACAACGCGGCGTCCCTGGAGGCGGCACAGGAGCACGAGGGCGGGCTCGCCCTGCTCGACCGGCTCGGCTACGAGGACTCCGCGCTGGCCGAGGTCGAGCACCGGGACATGGTCCGCCACCTGCTGGTCCAGCTCCCCGAGCGGGAGCGGCGGATCGTGATGCTGCGGTTCTTCGCCAACCTGACCCAGTCCCAGATCAGCACCGAGCTGGGGATGTCCCAGATGCACGTGTCCCGGCTGCTCTCCCGGATCCTGACCAGGCTTCGGACCGGCAACTCCTGGGAAGAGTGAGATTGCAGCGAGTTACCCCGGCGTGACATCTTGCGACGTTCGGGTTTGCCGTGGACCGTGTTCCGGTATGCAGGGGGAAGGCCCTCGCCGGGAACCACCGCGCGACGGCCCCCGTTCAACTGACAGTCACAAGGGGGTGGGTGCATGTCCGGAGAGCTGGGCACTGCGGAGATCCACGCTGGCGGCCAGGCCAACGGCACGGCCGTCGTCGAGGACCTGGTCCCGCGGCAGCGGGTCGAACCGGCCCGGCCGCCCGGCCCCGACACGGGACCGGAGACGCCGCCCGGCTCGGTGCTGGACACCCGGACGCTCTCCCGCTCGCTGTTCCTGCGGCTGGCCGCGCTGGACCCGGGCAGCGCCGAGCACACCTACGTCCGCGACACCCTGATCGAGCTCAACCTGCCGCTGGTCCGGTACGCCTCGGCGCGCTTCCGCAGCCGCAACGAGCCGATGGAGGACATCGTCCAGGTCGGCACGATCGGCCTGATCAAGGCGATCGACCGGTTCGACCCGGAGCGCGGGGTGGAGTTCCCCACCTTCGCGATGCCCACCGTGGTCGGCGAGATCAAGCGCTTCTTCCGGGACACCAGCTGGTCGGTCCGCGTTCCGCGCCGGCTCCAGGAGCTGCGGCTGGCGCTCACCAAGGCCGGCGACGAGCTCTCCCAGCGGCTGGACCGCTCCCCCACCGTCGCCGAGCTGGCGGCCTGCCTGGGGGTCAGCGAGGAGGACGTGGTCGAGGGCCTCGCGGTCGGCAACGCGTACACCGCCAGCTCGCTCGACTCCAGCACCGGCGAGGAGGACAGCGACGGCCCGCTGGCCGACCGGCTCGGCTACGAGGACCTGGCGCTGGAGGGCGTCGAGTACCGGGAGTCGCTCAAGCCGCTGCTGGCCAAGCTGCCGCCGCGCGAGCGCCGGATCATCATGCTGCGGTTCTTCGGCAACCTCACCCAGTCGCAGATCGGCGAGGAGATCGGGATCTCCCAGATGCACGTCTCGCGGCTGCTCACCCGGACGCTCACCCAGCTGCGCGAGGGGCTGATCAACGAGGGCTGAGCCGACCGCCGGGAGCCGGGCCGCCCCGCTCGGCTCCCGGGTCGTCCAGCAGGTTGGCGCGCAGCCCGGCCAGCACCTCCCCGTCCAGTCCGAGTCCGTCCCGCCAGTAGGCGTCGAAGCCGCCCCAGCCGGCCGCGACCTCGGCGAAGGCCGCGTCCAGGTAGCCGCCGTCGGCGTGGAAGACCGGCAGGAGCAGCTCGGGCTCGCGCATCAGGCCGCGGGCCCCGAAGTCGTCCAGCACCCGCCGTACGACCGGGGCGGAGCGCTCGTTGGTGAGCAGGTAGTCGGCCAGGACGGTCTCCCGGTCCACCCCCAGGGCGGTCAGCAGGAGGGCCGCGGCCCAGCCGGTGCGGTCCTTGCCCGCCGAGCAGTGGAACAGCAGCGGCGGCCCCTGAGGGTCCGCCAGCAGCCGTAGCAGGGCGGCGAATCGCTCGCGCGCCACCCGGTCCGTGACGAACCACCGGTAGAGGCCGGCCATCCGGGCGGCCGCCCGGCCGTCGCCGAGCAGCGCCCGCTGGCGCTCCGGGTCATGGTCCGCCAGCGCGTCGCGGACCAGCAGGACGATGTCGAAGTCCGGTGCCAGCAGCGGGAGATGGTGGAGCGTCACACCGCCGGGCAGGTGGTCCAGACCGGTCTCGCGGACTTCGGCCATGCTCCGCAGGTCCACCACGCTGTGCAGGCCGAGCGCGCCGAGCGGGCCGAGGTCCTCGGCGGTGACACGGTTCAGGCCATCGCTGCGCAGTGCCACCCCGGGCCGGAGAATCCGCCCGTCAGCCGTCCGGTACCCGCCCAGATCACGGGCATTCAGCGCACCGCGCAAACCGAGACTGCGTCCGACCAGCGGCGTTCCGCCCGCCTCCGGTGACGCATTCCGTACGCTCGGGAATCCCCCGGACTCGGTATGCTGATCGACCATGTGAGCACCTCCATTGCATATTCGGACTGTCACATGGCACAGCCGTGCCCGATATTGCATGAACCTGCCCAACTGGGCGGCGAGATGTGCAAGAGTGTCATGCGCAACGACGACAGTGTAGGTGTCCCGCCCGCCCCACTGGGCCGCACCGTCGGTAACCACGTGTAGCAGTCAGCTTCCGGTTTTTCATTTTCAATTCACTATTTGCGCCGCCGGTCCGGTTCCGGTCACAATCAGCGCCTTCATGGCTTCGCCATGAACGTTGGTAACAGGTTCGCTGCACTCTCGCCCAATTGGTCCCTCGCACCACCGTCCCTCGACCAGGATGGGCCCGGGCAGCCTGCTGCCCGCGAACAGCTACACGGGCAGGCGAGCGCCGAGCAGCGTGACGCCTGCACCAAGGGGAGGATCACCATGGGTCGAGCGACCCGAAGAGTCGCCGCGTGCGCGGCGGCAGTCCTGCTGGCCAGCGGCTTGCAGACCACCCTGGCCCACGCCGACGCGGCGCCGCCCAGGATCGACCTCACCGTCCTGGTCGTCGACGACGGCGGCCCGTCCGTCGCTGCCATCACCGCCGAGTTGAAGAGCCAGGGCACGCCCTACAAGGTCATCAGCCTCAATGACCCCAACCGCCCCGTCATCAACTCCGCTTTCCTGAGCGACACGCTGAACGGCCAGCCCCGCGGGAAGTTCCAGGGCATCGTGCTGCCCAACGAAAACCCCTTCCCCAACAGTGCCACCGAGATGACGGCGATCGCGACCTACGAAGCCGCATTCAACGTCCGCCAGATCGACGCGTACACGTGGGCCAACCCGGCGGTGGGGCTGAACTACGCCCAGAATCCCGGATTCGTGGGCACTCTCGACGGATTCCAGGGCGCCACCACCGCGGCCGGAACTTCGGGCCCGTTCGGGTACCTCAAGGGCAGCGTCCCGTTCGAGGACAACGACCCGAACGTCGGCGAGAGCTACGGCTACCTGGCCACTCCGCTCGCCAGCCTGCCGGCCGGCGCCTCGTTCGTCCCGCTGGTCGACGCGCCGATACCCAACACGGCCAGCCGCGGTTCGCTGGTCGGCGAGTACACCCACGACGGCCGCAAGGAACTGGTCGTCACGTTCGTCTACAACCAGTACCAGCAGCAGTACCGGCTGCTGGCCCGCGGCATGGTCGACTGGCTCACCCAGGGCGTCCACCTCGGCTACGACCGCAACTACTTCGCCACCCACGTGGACGACGTCTTCCTGGCCGACGACCGCTGGGACACCGTGCTCAAGTGCACCCCCGGCGACGTCACCTGCCCGCCCGGCACCCCGGACACCGCCAACCCGATCCGGATGACCGTCGACGACGCCAACCACCTCAAGCAGTGGCAGGCCGCCAACAACTTCACCCTGGACATGGTGTTCAACGGTGGCGGCAGCGAGGACTGGAAGGCCGACCACCAGACCACGGTGGACCCCACGGCGAACCAGATGATCGCCGACCAGAGCAACTACCGGTGGGTCAACCACACCTACACCCACCCGTACCTGGGCTGCGAGCAGAACGTCACCGTGGTGCCGTGGGTCTGCGCCAAGAACACCGCGGGCGCCACCGTCTGGGTCGACCAGAACACCATCTCCTCCCAGATCAAGACCAACGCCGACTGGGCCACCGCGAACGGTCTGGGCTTCGACCCGCAGTCCCTGGTCACCGGCGAGCACTCCGGCCTGCTGACCGCCCCGCAGGAGACCAGCGACAACCCGAACCTGGCGCCGGCGCTGGCCGCCAACGGCATCAAGTTCACCGCCAGCGACGCCTCCCGCGAGACCGGCCAGCGGCCCGTCGGCTCGGCCCTGACCGTGCCGCGGTACCCGATGAACGTCTTCTACAACGCCGGTACGGCGAAGGAGGAGGCCGACGAGTACAACTGGATCTACACCAGCAAGGCCAACGGCGGCAGCGGCGTCTGCGAGAACAACGCCAACTCCACCTGCCTGCCCCAGCCGCTGGACACCACCACCGGCTACCAGTCGTACATCGTGCCGCTGGAGGCCCGGATCGACCTCGGCCACGTGCTGAGCAACGACCCGCGGCCGCACTTCGTGCACCAGTCGAACCTGTCCGAGGACCGCATCCTGTACCCGGTGCTGGAGAAGATCCTCGGCACCTACCGCTCGCTGCACGCGGACAGCGCCCCGATCGTGAACCTGAGCCAGCGCGAGATCGGCCAGGAGTTCCAGCGCCGCGCGGCCTGGAACAGCGCCCTCGCCTCCGGCCAGGTCACCGCCTACCGGGTCGGCAGCACCGTCACCGTCAACGCGCCGTCCGGCGTTCAGGTCCAGGCCACCATGCCGACCGGAACCGCTCAGAAGCTGGCCATCGGAACGGGCGGGTTCGGTTCGTCCTACGCCGGTACCCTCTCGGGTTGGGTGTCCCCGGGCGCGCTGCAGAGCAGCGTCACCCTGCAGCTGCCGTCCGCGCCGGCCGCCCCGGCCCCCGTCGCGCCGGGCGTCGCGGCCAAGTCCGTCCCGGCCCCGGCGCCGGCGGACAAGAAGGTCGTGCCGCAGGGTGTCGCCACCCCGGTCCCGGTGGGGCCGAGCGACACCACCCGCAAGCCCGCTCCGTCCCTGGTCCCGGGTAGCGGAACCCCGGTGCCCGGCAAGGATGTCCTCGCTGGCACCATCGGTCAGGGCGGCAACGGCCACGACGACAAGGCTGCGACGAAGAACGGCAAGGCCTCTGGGGGGACGGCCACGCCGAGCAGCACCACCGGACGCTCCGGCAACCGGTAACCGGTAACCAGCACCACCCGCCACGGCTCCCGTTCCGGTCATCCAGGCCGGAACCTACGCAAGAACAGGAGGGGGGACAGGAATGCGCGTCACCCTGCTCACCGAGGGGACGTATCCGCACCAGCACGGCGGCGTGAGCGTCTGGTGCGACCAGCTCGTTCAGGGCATGCCGGACGTCGAGTTCGACGTCATCGCCGTCACCGGAACCGGCCACGAGCCACTGGCCTGGGAACTGCCCGCCAACGTACGGTCGGTCACCACCGCGCCGCTGTGGGGGCCCGCCTCGGAGGGCCGAGCGCCCCGCGGCAAGGAGATGCGGCGCTTCCTCAACGCGTACGAGCGCTTCCTGCACTCCATCCTCGACCCGGTCTACACCACCCACTTCGGCACCGAGCTGTACAACTTCGCCGACCTCGCCCGGCACGGGCTGCTCAGCCCGGCGCTGCGCAGCGAGCGCGCGCTGCGCACCCTCCAGCAGGTCTGGACCCGCGACTACCTGCCGACCGCCGTCTCCCGGCCCACCCTGCACGACGCCCTGAACGCCACCGACCTGCTGGAGCACGCCCTGCGGCCGCTCTCGGTCGAGCCGCCCAAGGACGGCGTCGCGCACGCGGCCAGCGGTGGCCTCGCCACCCTGCCGGGGCTGATCGCCGCCCAGCAGTACGGCGTACCGTTTCTACTCACCGAGCACGGCATCTACCTGCGCGAGCGCTACCTCGGCTACCGCACCGGCCCCTACCGCTGGCCGGTCAAGGCGCTGCTGCTCGGCTTCTACCGGATGCTCGCCGAGGAGAGCTACCGGCAGGCCGCCCTGGTCACCCCCGGCAACCGGTACAACCGGCGCTGGGAGGAGCGCGGCGGCACGCCGTCCTCGCACATCCGCACCGTCTACAACGGGGTGGACCCGGCGGCCTTCCCGCCGGCCGGCCCCGAGCCCGAGACGCCGACCCTCAGCTGGGCCGGCCGGGTCGACCCGATCAAGGACCTGGAGACGCTGATCCGGGCCTTCGCCATCGTCCAGCGGGAGATCCCCGAGGCGCGGCTGCGGCTCTTCGGCGGCACCCCCAAGGGCGGCGAGGCGTACCGGGACGGCTGCATAGCCCTGGCCGCCGAGCTCGGCATAGCCGACTCGGTGGCCTTCGAGGGCCGCGTCGCCGACATCACCGACGCGTACGCGGCGGGCAACGTGGTCATGCTCTCCAGCATCAGCGAGGGCTTCCCGTTCACCCTGATCGAGGCGATGTCCTGCGGCCGCGCGACCGTCTCGACCGACGTCGGCGGCGTGCGCGAGGCCGTCGGCGACACCGGACTGGTCGTCCCGCCGCGCGAACCCGAACCGATGGCGGCCGCCGCGATCGAGCTGCTGCGCGACGCCGAACGGCGCGCCCGGCTCGGCGAGGGCGCCCGGCTGCGGGTGATCGAGCAGTTCACCCTCCGCCAGAACATCGACGGCTTCCGCGGCATCTACACCGAGCTCCTGGGCACCGCCCGCTGGATGCCCGGCGGCATGGTCGCCGTCACCGACCAGGTCCCCAGCCCCGACTGGGACCAGCAGCTGGCCGCCGCCCGCCCCGAGCCGAGCGAGGTCGGCGCGTGAACGGGCACGGCGACAGAACCATCGAGAGGCGCGTGTCCCGCTCAGCGGCCGCCGAGCACAGCGAGGTGGACGCGTGAACGAGCGCAGCGAGCGAACCATCGAAAGGCGCGTGTTCCGCTCAGCGGCCGCCGAGCACAGCGAGGTGGACGCATGAGCGGTCCGTTGCGACTGATTCCGGGCGAGGCCGGCCCCGACCAGACCGTGCAGCTGCGCGCCCTGCCGCTCAAGCGCCGCCGTCCCGCCCCGTCGGAGCAGGAGCCGGAGCCGGAGCCGGAGCCGGAGGACTCGCTCTACCTCCCCGCGGACCCGCTGGACGAGCTCGCCGAGCGCCTGCGCGACGTCTGCGCCGACGCCGTCCACCCGTACGAGATCGCGGCCTTCCTGGAGTCCGACGGCCTGTCGGACGAGCAGGCCGCCCTGCTGTACGGCCGCCCCGACGCGTTCACCGTCGCCGAGGAACTGTTCGAGAAGGTCGAGCGCCGCTACCCCGGCCCGAGCTCCGAGTTCGCCAACCCCTGGCGGGCCGACCCCTGGCGCTGCGTGGTGCGCGGCCTGGTGTTCGCCCTGCCGGGGCTCGGCTACCTGCTCGGCGCCAACCTGTTCGCGACCACCCGGATGCGCTTCGGCCTGCCCTCGGGCATGCTCGCGCTGTCCGTCGCCACGCTGGTCAGCTGGGGCTTCAACCAGGCGCTGGCGCACCGCTCCTACCGCTGGCTGGGCCGGCTGCGCCGCCGTGAGGCCGCGGTCTGCCTGGCCATCGGCGCCCCGGTCGGCGCGCTGGTCGCGGCGGCCGCCGCGTACGTGGTCGGCGGGCCGCTGGGCGCGCTGTGCTTCGCCGCCGGGCAGTCCTGCTACCTGGGCGCGGCGACCGTGCTGCTGGTGCTCGGGCGAGAGAAGTTCCTGCTGCTGGCGCTGGCCCCGGCCTCGGTCGGCGCGGGCGTGGTGCTGGCGGCGGACGTCCCGCAGCCGGTCCGTACGGTCGTGCTGCTCGTCTCGCTGGTGCTGGCGGTCGGACTGGCCGTCCGGGAGCTGCTGGTCTGCATCCGCGGCGGCGAACGCGAGTCCGTCGAGCTGAGACTGCCGGTCCGCCAGGAGGTCCCGCACCTGCTGTTCGGCCTGGCCTGCGGCGCGCTCACGCTGATCGCCGGCCTCGGCGGGACGATCCACCAGGCCGTGCAGTCCGGCGGCCTCCCCGCGCAGGCCACGTCGACCACCCCGACCGGACCGGCCATGATCGCGCTGACGCTCAGCCTGGGCCTCGCCGAGTGGCTGCTCTTCCGCTACCGGGCGATGGCGGTGGCCGCCCTGCGCACCAGCCACACCAGCGGCCAGTTCACCCGCCGCACCGGCGGGATCCTGCTCGGCTGCCTGTTCATCTACCTCACCACCGTGGCCGCGCTGGACGCCGCCGCGACCGTGCTGTGGCCCGGCGCCCCCGCGCTCGGCGTGCCGCAGCTCGGCGCGATGCTGCTCCTCGGCGGCTCGCTCTGGCTGGCGCTGCTGCTGAACGCCTTCGGGTTCAGCTGGAGCACCGCCCTCGTCTGTCTGGCCGCCGCGGTCGCCGAGAGCGCCGGGCTGCTGGCGGGTGCGGACCCGATCGTCCTGCAGCTGATCGGCTGCGGGACGGCCGCCTTCGTCCTCACCGCACTGGCCGGGCCCGCGCTCGGCCGCACCACCCAGCACCGCTGAAAACGCACCACCCAGCACCGCTGAACACATCGAATATCCCGCACGCCTCCTTCGCGTGCACCGCCGTACCCGTTCCACCTGAGACACCCACCGGGCCAACGGCGGCCGGCCACCCCAGTGCGTCCGGCCGCCCCGGCAGATCGAGAAAGCGACATCCGCATGAGCAGCGTTGCGGTTACCGGAGCCGAGGGCTTCATCGGCTCCCACCTCGTCGAGACCCTGGTCGCCGACGGGCACCACGTCCGCGCGATGGTCCAGTACAACTCGTTCTCGTCCTTCGGCTGGCTGGAGACCCTGTCCGAGGAGGTGCTGGACTCGGTCGAGATCGTCCTCGGCGACGTCCGGGACCCGGGCTCGGTCAACGGCCTGGTCAAGGGCACCGAGGCGGTCTACCACCTGGCCGCCCTGATCGCGATCCCGTACTCCTACCGCGCCCCCCACTCGTACGTGGACACCAACGTCACCGGCACCCTGAACGTGCTGGAGGCGGTGCGCCACCAGGAGATCCCCCGCCTGGTGCACACCTCCACCAGCGAGACCTACGGCACCGCGCAGACCGTGCCGATCACCGAGGACCACCCGATCAACACCCAGTCCCCGTACGCCGCCTCCAAGGCCGGCGGGGACCGGCTGGCCGACAGCTACCACGCCAGCTTCGAGACCCCGGTCGTCACCCTGCGCCCGTTCAACACCTTCGGCCCGCGCCAGTCGATGCGCGCCGTCATCCCGACCGTGATCGCCCAGGTCGCGGCCGGCCAGACCGAGATCACCCTCGGCGACCTGCGCCCGACCCGCGACTTCACGTTCGTCAAGGACACCGCCAACGCCTTCCGCACGGTGGGCACCGCGCCCGCCGACACGGTGGTCGGCCGGACCTTCAACGCCGGCACCGGCGGCGAGATCTCGGTCGGCGACCTGGTCACCCTGGTCGGCAAGCTGATGGGCGTGGACCTGGTGGTGAAGGAGGACGAGCAGCGCATCCGTCCGACCAACTCCGAGGTCATGCGCCTGGTCGCGGACGCGACCCGGCTGCGCGAGGCCACCGGCTGGGCCCCGAACTTCAGCCTGGAGCAGGGCCTGGAGCAGACCATCGAGTTCTTCCGCGACCCGGCCAACCTGGCCCGCTACAAGACCGACATCTACAACGTCTGACCCGCCCCGACCGATCTTGCTCGTCCTGGTAACCAAGGTTCGTGTCCTGCACATCCTTTCCGTGGGGGAAACACCATGCACGCAGTGATCCTGGCCGGCGGTAAGGGCGTCCGTCTCCGCCCGTACACCACCGCGCTTCCCAAGCCGCTCGTCCCGATCGGCGACCAGCACGCGATCCTGGAGATCGTGATGCGCCAGCTCGCCGCCGCGGGCTTCCAGAGCGTCACCCTGGCCATCGGCCACCTCGGCCACATCATCCGCGCCTACGTCGGCAACGGCTCGCAGTGGGGCCTGCGGGTCGGCTACGCCGTCGAGGACAGCCCGCTCGGCACCATGGGCCCGCTGCTCACCATGCAGGAGCGCCTGCCCGAGCACTTCCTGGTGATGAACGGCGACATCCTGACCGACCTGGACTTCGCCGGGGTGCTCAAGCACCACGAGGCGTCCGGCGCCCCGCTGACCATCGCCACCTACGCCCGCCAGGTCAAGATCGACTTCGGCGTGCTGACCTCCGAAGAGGGCACCATCACCGGCTTCCAGGAGAAGCCCAGCATCGACTACCGCGTCTCGATGGGCGTGTACGGCGTCTCCCGCTCGGCGCTGGCCAAGTACACCCCCGGCCTGCCGCTGGGCTTCGACGAGCTGGTGCTCGACCTGCTGGCCGCCGAGACCCCGCCCGCCGCGTACGAGTTCGGCGGCTACTGGCTGGACATCGGCCGGCCCGACGACTACGACCGGGCCAACGCCGAGTTCTCCACCATCCGTCCGGTCCTGATGCCCTTCGAGTCGAGCGGCATCACACCGGGTGTCGCGGAGCTGCCGATCCCGGCCGCCCGCACCGCCCCGGACGACGCGACCACCGAGCCCGCCACCGCGGGCGTCGAGAGCGACGGACGGGCCGCGTGAGAATTCTGCTCCTCGGCGGCGACGGCTTCCTCGGCCGTCACGCCACCGCCGTCCTGCGGTCAGTGCCCGGTGCCACCGTGCTGACCGCGGGCCGGCGGCCCGCCCACGACCTCCGGCTGGACCTGGCCACCGCCCAGGCCGGCCCGCTCGGCGAGGAACTGTCCGCGCTGGCCCCCGACGCGGTGGTCAACTTCGCCGGCGCGGTGGCCGGCAGCGCGGTCAAGCTCGCCGAGGTGAACGCCCGCGGCCCGGCGGTGCTCTGCGAGGCGCTCTCCCTCGGCGCCCCGAAGGCCCGCCTGGTGCACATCGGTTCGGCCGGCGAGTACGGCGTCTGCGCGCGGGGCGAGTCCCTCGCCGAGGACGCCGACGCCCGCCCGGTCGGCGTGTACGGCGCGACCAAGCTGGCCGGCTCCCTCGCGGTAGCCGGCTCGCCGCTGGACGCCGTGGTGCTGCGGGTGTTCAACCCGGTCGGCCCCGGCGCCCCGGCGGGCTCGCTGCCCGGGCGGCTGGCCGCCGAGCTGCGCCGGGTGGCGCCCGAGGGCGCCGACGGCGTGATCACGGTCGGCGACCTCTCCGCCTACCGCGACTTCGTCGACGCCCGGGACGTGGCGAAGGCGGTCGGCCTGGCCGTCACCGCCGACCGTCCGCTCCCCCGGGTGCTCAACCTGGCCTCCGGGCACGCCCGGCAGGTCCGGGCGATCGCGGACGGGCTGGTCACCGCGGCCGGCTTCACCGGCCGGATCGACGAGAGCGGGGCGGGCTCCGAGCGCTCGGCCGCGGTCTCCTGGCAGCAGGCCGACGTGTCGGCCGCCGACCGGGAGCTCGGCTGGCGGCCGGAGACGGACCTCGCCGACACCCTGCGCGACCTGTGGCTCGGCACCGCCGGGCCCACGCCCGACCCGGTGGTCGCATGACCGCCGGGCACACCCCCGACGGCCGCCTGCTGGTGCCGCTGTACGTCCACCCCGCGGTGGACCCGGCGGCCTGGCAGGCGGTCGCCGCCGCCGACCCCGCCCGGATCGCCGCCGTCGTGCTCAACCTCGCCGACGGTCCGGGCGAGTTCCCGGACCACGTCTTCGCCGAGGCCGCCGACGAACTCCGCGCCGCCGGACTGCCGTTGGTCGGCTACACCGACACCGACTACGGCCGCCGGCCGCACGCGGCCGTGGTGGCCGACATCCTGACGTACCGTCAGCGCCACGGCATCACCGGCGTCTACCTCGACCAGGTCTCCACCCACCCGGGTGCGCTCGCGCACTACCGGCGGCTGGCCACGGCCGCCCGCGCGGCCGGCTGCGGCACCGTGGTGTTCGGCCACGGCGAGCACCCGGACCCGGGCTACGCCGAAGTCGGCCTGGCCGACCTGCTGGTGACCTTCGAGGGCGACTGGGACGCCTACCGCGCCATGACGCTGCCGCTGTGGACCGGCCGGCACGCGGCCTCCCGCTTCTGCCACCTGGTCTACGACGTCCCTTCCGAGCACGCCCAGGACGCCGCCGCCCTGATCGCCGCCCGGCGAGCCGGCGTCGGCTGCGCCGTACCGGGGGCCGGGGAGAACCCCTGGCGCACCCTGCCGTACGGCCTGAACGCCGCCGAACTGACCTGACCCGATCCGGAGTCCGACTACCGTGAACCGCCGCAACCACCGGCACCTCCCGGCCGCCCTGGCCCTCGCCACCGCCACCGCCCTGCTGGTCAGCTCGTGCAGCAGCTCGGGATCGGAGGACGACCAGGACTCGGCCGACGGCACCCCGAGCAACTCCCCCGCGGCCACCGCGCCGAGCACCCCCGGCACCCCCGACCCGAGCACCACCGAGCCGGGCACGCCGACCCCCGCGCCCACCGCTCCCGGCACCACCGCACCCGCCCCGGGCACGCCCGGCAGCAGCACGCCTCCCGGCACCCCGCAGGGCACCGGCACCCCGCCGGGCAACCCGGCACCGCCGGCCGGCGCCCGCTGGCAGCCCACCCCGGGCCTCGCCTGGCAGTGGCAACTCGGCGGCGGCGTCGACCAGTCGGTGGACGTCCCGGTCTACGACATCGACGGCTTCGAGAACGACGCCTCGGTGGTGGCCGCGCTGCACGCCAAGGGCCGCAAGGTGATCTGCTACATCAACGCCGGCTCCTGGGAGGACTTCCGCCCCGACTCCGCCGCCTTCGCCAAGTCCCTCCAGGGCTCGGACACCGGCTGGAAGGGCGAGAAGTGGTTCGACATCCGCAAGCTCGACCAGCTGAAGCCGCTGATGGCCGCCCGCTTCGACATGTGCCGGAGCAAGGGCTTCGACGCCGTCGAGCCGGACACCATCGAGGCGTACAACCAGAACAGCGGCTTCCCGCTGACCCCGGACGACCAGCTCAGGTACAACCGGATGCTGGCCCAGCTCGCCCACGAACGCGGCCTGGCCATCGGCCTGAAGAACGACCTGGACCAGATCCCGGCCCTGCTCCCGGACTTCGACTTCGCGGTCAACGAGGAGTGCGCGCAGTTCGACGAGTGCGACCGGGTCGCGCCCTTCGTCAAGGCGGGCAAGGCGGTCTTCCACGTCGAGTACAAGCTCGACACGGACCAGTTCTGCGGCAAGGCCAAGTCGCTGGGCTTCAGTTCGATGCGGAAGAAGCTCGAACTGAACGCCTGGCGCAAGCCCTGCTGAGGTGTTCGTCTTCCGTCGCGCGGGTGACCCGGACGAGGGTCACCCGCGCGAGGGTCACTTGACCGCCAGCCAGACGACGGCGCCCAGGACGACCAGCACGACAACGGCGACCAGCGCGATCACGCCGGTGCGGCCGCTGCTCTTGCTGCTGCCGTAGGTGGAAACGTTGCCCGGGGCCTGGGGCGCCGGGCTCTCGTCGACGAACGCCCGGAACATCTGGGTGCTGCCGGCGGGGTCGTAGTCGTTGTCAGCCATGGCACGGACTCTAACGAATCGGCCCACCTCGGGCACACCCCGGACCCCCGTCGCGCGGACCACACCACCCTTCCGTGCAACAGCCTCGTGAAGACCGCGGGGTTCCCGGAATGCCGGGCCGGGCCATGGGGTTGACTGCCTTCATGACCGGAAACCACAGCCGGGTGAGCCTCGGCACCTCCGACCTGTCCGTCTTCCCGCTCTCCCTCGGCGGCAACGTCTTCGGCTGGACGGCCGACGAACAGCAGTCCTTCGCCGTCCTGGACGCCTACGCGGCGGCCGGCGGAAACTTCGTCGACACCGCCGACGTCTACTCCTCCTGGGCCCCGGGCAACACCGGCGGCGAGTCCGAGACCGTCCTCGGCAACTGGCTGCGCAGCCGCGGCAACCGCGAGGACGTCGTGATCGCCACCAAGGTCGGCATGCTCGCCGAGCGCGGTGGCCTGGGCGCCGCCAACATCAAGGCCGCGGCCGAGGACTCGCTGCGCCGCCTGGGCGTCGAGCGGATCGACCTCTACTACACCCACCGGGACGACGACACCCCGGTCGAGGAGTTCGTCACCGCGCTGGACGAGCTGGTCCGCGAGGGCAAGGTCCGGGCCGTCGCCGCCTCCAACATCTCCGCCGAGCGGCTCACCGAGGCGCTGGCCTTCGCCGAGCGCGAGGGCCTGGCGAAGTACGTCGCCGTCCAGCCGCACTACAACCTGGTCTCGCGCGGCACCTTCGAGGGCCCGCTGGCCGACGTGGTCGCCGAGCACGGCCTGGCCACCGTCCCGTACTACGCGCTGGCCTCCGGCTTCCTGACCGGCAAGTACCGTCCGGGCGCCGACGGCGTGGCCAGCGCCCGCGCCGAGGGCGCCGCCCGCTACCTGGCCGAGCCGCGCGGCCCCAAGGTGCTGGAGGCGCTGGACACCGTCGCCGCCGAGCAGGGGGTGGAGCCCGCCTCCGTCGCCCTGGCCTGGCTCGCCGCCCGTCCGACGGTCGCCGCCCCGATCGCCAGCGCCCGCACCGTCGAGCAGCTCCCGCCGCTGCTGGTCGGCGCCACCCTGCAGCTCACCCCGGAGCAGACCGCCCTGCTGGACGCCGCCTCCGCCTGAGCCGGATCCGGCACCGCGGCCGCTCCGAACGCGGTCCGGGCCCCGACAGCGGCGCGCTGTCGGGGCCCGGTACGGCCTTCGCCGTCATGGCCGCGCGGTCACGGCCGCCCGAAGTGGGTGGGGTAGTAGCCCTGGCTGAGGGTCGAGATCCGGACGGTCGTGCCCGGCCGGGGAGCCTCCACGAACTTGTTGCCACCGAGGTAGATCCCCACGTGGTGGATCCCCGAGGCCCGGCCGCTGTCGGACCAGAACACCAGGTCGCCGCGGCGCAGCTGCCCGGCGCTGATCGGCGTGGTCGCCGCGTACTGGTCGTCGGCCACCCGCGGCAGGCTGATCCCCGCGCGCCGGTAGGCCTGCTGGACCAGCCCCGAGCAGTCGTAGCCGGACGGGCCGTTGCCGCCCCAGACGTACGGCTTGCCCAGCTGGGCGAGCGCGTAGTCGATGGCCGACTCCATGTTCCCGGAGGCCGGTGCGGGGTTCGCCGACGGACGGCTCGCGGGGGGCGCGGGCTGCGCGGGGGTCCGGGCGGAGCCGCCGGACTGCCCAGTGCGGCTCGCGTAGACGTCGTAGTGGCTGGTCCAACGCCACTCGCCGCTGCCGTTCTTGAACCAGTACTTCGAGCCGTCCCAGCCCTGGCGCATCCCGGCGGAGGAGGCCGAGCCGTTGGAGACGGCCTGAGCGGAGGAACCGGAGGAACCGGAGGAGCCGCCGGACTGCCCGGTACGGCTCGCGTAGACGTCGTAGTGGCTGGTCCAACGCCACTCGCCGCTGCCGTTCTTGAACCAGTACTTCGAGCCGTCCCAGCCCTGCTTCCCGGCCGCGGCGTGCGCGGATCCGGCGCCGGCCGTCAGGCCGACGACGCCGGCGCCCGCCAGCACGGTGGTGGCCAGGCAGGTGCCCCGCACGGCCCGGTGTATTCGGCTGCCGCCGGCCGCCGCCGCGGAGCGGGCGGTGCGCGGCCGGACGACGCAGTTCGGGCAGCCGCAGCCCGCGAGCGCGGGGATGCTGCCGAGGCGCTCCTCGAAGCCGATCAGTCCGGGATCGCCGTCGGGGCCGATACCGGACTCGGCGTACGCGCCGGTGGCTATCCTCATGCGGGTCGTCCTTCCTTCCGCCCGGCACGGGCGGCCGGGGACGGTACCGAGGCGGCCACTCCGGCCGGGGCGACGAAGGCGACCAGCAGCTGCTCCATCAGCGCGCTGCGGGCGGCCTCGTCCAGTTCGTGCGCGGTGGCCCGCTCCAGCCGGCGGACGGCGAGCGCCGCGGCCTCGACCGCGTCGTCCACCAGCACCGTGCGCAGGCCCGCGTCCAGGTCGGCCAGTCTGCGCCGGCGCATCGACTCGGCCACCTCGGGCGCGTAGTCCAGGGCCAGCGGCTGCACCGAGTAGACCTCCAGGCCGGCCGGGGCGACCTCGGCGGCCAGCGCCCTGGTCATCTCGTCGGCGAACCACTGTCCGTCGCGCAGCGCGGGGCCGGGCGCGGCGTTGCTGTCGCAGGGCAGGGTGGACGCGGTGCGGGTGAGCACGGCCTGGACCTGCTCGCGCAGGTAGCTCTCGTGGTCCTCGATCGCGAGCAGCGCCCGCGCGGTGTCCTTGACCCGCCAGACGATCAGCAGCCGGACCACGATCGGCGTGCCGGTGCGGTCCACCACCTTGACCGGCTCGCTGCGCCAGTGCCGCAGCCGCACGTCCACCCGGCGGCGGCGCAGCAGCGGGTTGACCCAGACCAGGCCGGTCCGGCGGACGGTGCCCCGGTAGCGGCCCCAGCGGGTCAGCACCCGGGTCTCGCCGCCCGCGTTGGCCAGCAGCCCGGCGAGCGTGAACACCACCAGCAGGCCGGCGGCGGCCACCGCGGCGATCCACGGCGCGTCCACCTCCACCCGGCCGCTCTCCCGCGCGGCGCTGCCGCGCAGGTCGGGCAGCGCGTCCCAGTACGGGATGACGCCGGTGCGCAGCAGCACGAGCAGCACGCCGCCCACGCCGATCAGCACCGCCAGCAGGGCCAGCCAGCCGGGCAGCGCGGTGGCGCGCTGCTCGCGCAGCGCCTGGTCGGCGCGCGGCGGGCGCCGGGAGGTGGTGGCGGTCAGGGCCCCGGCCACCAGGGGGTCCGGAAGTTCGACGGTCTCCGGGGCGGCCGACTCCAGCGGGTCCCGCAGGTCCGCCGAGCCGCCGTGGGAGGGGCTCGGGACGACGGCCAGCGGGGTGGTCGCCGGACCGCTGTCGGCCGGGCCGCCCGGCTTGAGGGTCTTGACGGCGGTGGTCCCGGCCAGCGGGCCGGAGCCTACGGCGGAACGTTCCGGCAGGGCCGGCGGGAGCGCCTTGGGCAGGTTGTCGGGTCGCTGCGAAGAATCGCGGGTGACGTCCATGCACGGATCCTCTGGGTCGGTGTGTCGCGCAACGGGCGGCCCGGATCTGACGGGCAGTGCCAGGGTCAGGCTAAGTTCATACGTCATCAAATGCGACATTTGAGCCGAGGTGTGTCGACATTTACTGACGAATCATCCAAAGCCGACCTGACGCGCAGGCACATGAACTGATGGTCGGGACAGTTCGGCGCAGTTCAGCGCCGAGGAGCACCTGGCCTGCGGGCGAACACCCGACGGGTGATCAGCCCGAGGCCGGTGAGCACCAGCAGGAATCCGGCGATTCCACCGCGCCAGCCGGCCGCCCCGGACCGCCCGGACGCGCCCTGCGCGGTCTCCACCGGCGGCGCCGCCAACGGCGGAACCGCGTCCCCGGCGGGCCCGGCGGAGTCGACCGGGTCGGCGGCTCCGGCCGGTGAGGGCCCGGGCCGCACCGCGACGACGGCCGCGGCCGGGGCGCCGTGGCCGGTAGCGGGGGCCGGCGTCAGGCTCGGGGAGAAGGCCTCGGCGGTCGAAAGGGTCGGGACGACGGGCCTGGTGGAAGCGGCGGACGCGGCCGCCACGGTCTTCGCGGGCCCGGGAGTCGCCCTCGACGGCCCCGCCGACGGACCCGCCGACGGACCGGAGCCCACCGGACTCGCCGTCACCGGCCGTGCGCCCACCGGCGGAACGGCGACCGGCACCTCCGCTGGCGCCGCCACGACGGACGGAGTCGGCGAGGCCACCGCCGCACCCTGGGCGCTCGGGCTCGGCTTGGCGGGGCCCGAGGGCACCGCCGCCGCACCGGACGCCACCGGAGTCGGCGCCCCCGGCCTCGCCGCCACCGGGCTCGCTGCCGAACTCGACGCCGACACCGCCGCCGTCGGGCTCGACGCCCCCGGACCCGAAGCCGAAGCCGTAGCCGTCGCCGTCGCACTCGGAGCCGCCGCGCTCGGCAGCACCAGGCTCGGCAGTACCGAAGTCTGCGCCGCCGCACTCGGCACCGCCGGGCTCGACGCCCCCGGAGCGGGCGCCGCCTCCGCCGTGGCGACCCGTACCGGCACCGGCTCCGCCAAGGCCGCGTTCCCCGCCCGGTCGGTCGCCGTGACGGTCAGCCACTGCTCCCCGGCCGCCAGGTCCCGGTTGGCCGTGCAGCTCCAGCTCCCGTCGAACGCCGTCGTCGCCCCGCAGAGCACCGTCCGCCGTTCCGGCTCCGCGCCCGCGTCGGCCCCCGTCGTGACCAGCACGTCCGTGCCCGGATCCGCCCGGCCGGCCAGCTTCGGCCGGCTGACCCGCACGGCCTCCCCCGGGGCCGGCGAGGTGAGCACCGGCCGGCCCGGCAGGGCGGTGGAGACGACCAGCGGGACCGGCAGCCCGGCCGTCCGGTTGCCCGCCCGGTCGACCGCGACCGGGGTGAGCAGGTGCTTCCCGACCGTCAGGTCCTCGACCGGCAGGCAGGACCACGCGCCGCCCGCCGGCACCCCGGTGATGCACAGTTCGTCGCTGGAGCCCTCGTCGAGGACCGAGACGGTGCTGCCCGCCTCGCCGGTGCCGGTGAGCCGGAGCCCCGGGTCGTTGGTGTACGCGGGGACGGTGAGCGTGGGAGCGCCCGGCGGCACGGTCTTCACGTCGACCGTGACCGGATCGCCGCGCAGCACCACGCCGCCGCCGGTGGTCTCCACCGGGGTGAGGGCGTGCGGACCGACGGCCAGCTCCGTGCCGGGGCGGCAGGACCAGTCACCGCCGCTCCCGACCTCGGTCCGGCAGAGGACGGTGTCGCCCTCCCGGACCTCCACCGTGGCGCCGGCGACCGCGCCGTGGCCGCTGACCTGCGGGCGGGCGTCGGCGAGGACGGCACCGGCGACCGGCTCGGCGATCTCCGGCCGGGCGGCGCCGACGGTCAGCTCGATCCGCTGGTCGGCGGCCTGTCCGGAGTCGGCGAAGCCGCCGGAGGAGACGAGCTGTCCGGCGTCGCGGCCGATCCGCAGCCGGGCCCAGGTCTCACCCGAGGCCGCGCCGGGCGGGACGGTCCACTCCAGGGTCGCGGTGGCGGCGCCGACCGGGATCTCGGTCTGCACCCGCTGGGCGGGGTCGAACCGGCCGGTGCGGCCGAAGTCGATCCAGCCGGCCAGGGTGGCGGGCCGGTCGCCGACCGCGACCGGGACGGTGAGCCGGTAGTAGCGGCCGATCGCCGCCTCGGTGGGGAAGGGGAAGGCGATCGACGCGTCGGCGCCGCTGCGGCCGGTGCGCGCCGGGGCGGTCGCGCCGGCGCCCAGGAGGAGGTCGGAGGCCACGTGCGTGGCGGTGCCGTACTCCTGCGGGGCGGCGTCGAGGTCGACCCGGGCCGGGAGCCCGGAGGGCGGCACCGCCCGGTGTTCGGCGGACCGGGTGTCGGGGGACTGCAAAGCCGCCGCGAGCGGGACGTTCCACGCGGTCAGCAGCCCGCTCGCGAGGACGGCCAGGGCGACAGCCGTACGGGGAAACTGTCGGCTCATCCGGCTCTCCTTCGCGGTCGGCTGCCGGGGGGTGGGCAGTCTGCACAAGATCCGACAAAAAGGAATCACGATCCTGGGCCGGTCATACTGCGACACCGGTGCTTTTGGCCGTGTCCCACCCGTTCGGCGGTCATCCGGGCGGCAGGACGGGATGTACCCGAAACGGCTGCATTTCATCCATTAGGCGGCAATCGGCGCCACCCGAACGGACGCGGGAATGGCACCTCCAGGCCCATTCGGCGGACACCGGCCTCCGGGACGCGGCCACCCACCCGTGGCCTGTGTTCGAATCACTCGCCGGGCACGCCGGGGAAACGGAGAAGCCCCCGGCCGGTGGCCGGGGGCTTCTCGATGGTGCGCTCAGCAGGATTCGAACCTGCAACCTCTTGATCCGTAGTCAAGTGCTCTATCCGTTGAGCTATGAGCGCAAGGAACGGGCGAACCCGATCTTGCGGAGTTGAGTGCGCTCAGCAGGATTCGAACCTGCAACCTCTTGATCCGTAGTCAAGTGCTCTATCCGTTGAGCTATGAGCGCTCGCCCTGGTGAACGTTGCCGCCGGGGCGTTGCGGGGACAACATTACATGACCTGCGGCGTAGGACGAAATCGGTTGTTCCGGGCCCCGCCCGACCCCTCCCGACCTCCTCCCGGCCCCGCCGGGGCTGCGCTCCGGGCCGTCCCGGACCGCAGCCGGACCGCAGCCGGGAACGTGTCCGGGAACGCGAAGAGCCCCCGTCGACGAGATCGTCGACGGGGGCTCCCGACTGGCGGAGGCTGAGGGATTTGAACCCTCGATCAGGAATAACCCCGAAACCGCATTAGCAGTGCGGCGCCATAGACCGGACTAGGCGAAGCCTCCCCACAGGGATCGTACCCGCGCGAGCGGAGCCGTTCCGTGTGTCAGTGATGATGCCACAACCGTGGGGCTCGGCACCAACCGCCGCCAACGTTACTAGGCGGGTCGACTCCGCCGCAAAGAAGAATGAGATACTGCCGTCTCCGGAGGAGCTGCCCCGAGCCGAGGAGACCTGTCGACGTGAGCAGCAGGCCGATCCGAGGCGCTGCTCGCCTCGCCGCCATACTCGACGCCCTGCCCGACGCGTTGCTGCTGGTGAACAGCAACGGCACCGTCGTGGACGCCAACAGCGCGGCGGTCCAGGCGTTGCAGGCGCCGGGCACCTCACTGGTCGGCATGGGCGTGCTGGGTCTGCTGCCCGAGTTCGACCCCAGCCGCATCCCCGGCTCGATGCGACCGGCCACCCGCGACGGCGACGCCCTCGACCGCCCGGTCCGGATGACCGCCCACCGCACCGACGGCACCACCTTCCCGGTCGAGGTGTCCGGCAACGACTTCGCCGACGACGGCGACGGCCGCGGCTACGCGCGCTCCCCGTACGACTCGTACCGCGAGAACTCGCCCTCCTCCTCCGACCTGCTCCTGCTGCTGGTCCGCGACCTCTCCGGCCGGCTGGGCGTCGAGGCCGAGCTGCGCCGCCAGCACAAGCAGACCGAGATGATCCTGCGGGCCGCCGCCGAGGGCGTGCTCGGCGTCGACCTCGAAGGCCGCTGCGTGCTGGTCAACCCGGCCGCCGCGCACATCCTGGAATACCGGGCGAGCGAGCTGGGCGGGCGCGAGCTGCACCCGCTGATCCAGCACTCCCGGGCCGACGGCACCCCGCTGGCGCTGGAGGAGTCGGCGCTGCTGGACACCCTCACCTCCGGGCGCAAGCACCGGGTGCGCGGCACCGTGCTGTGGCGCAAGGACGGCCGGCCGGTCACCGTCGACCTCACCACCGCCCCGGTCCGGGACGGCGACCAGCTGGTCGGCGCGGTGATGACCTTCACCGACCGCAGCCGCGAACTCGCCCTGGTCGCCCGCAACGAGCACCTCACCGCCGTCCTGGAGAGCGAGCTGGGCAGTGCCCTGAACGCGCTGAACGAGCGGCTGGACGCGCTCGCCGCCGACCCGGCCGGCCAGCTCTGGCCGGAGGCCAACTGGACGCTGCGCCGGCTGGCCGCCGAGTGCCGCCGGTACGGGAAGCTGATCGACGGGGTGCTCGACCACCAGCGCTGCGAGGCCGGCGAGAGCGGCGCCGCCGAGGCCAAGGACAGCAAGGACGGCAAGGAGCCCAAGGCCGGCGCCAAGGACGGCAAGGACGGGCCGAAGGCCGCGTCCCGGGTCCCGGTCGGTCTGGACAAGGTGGTCCGCCGGGCCGTCGAGGAGGCCGGCGAGCTGGTCGGCCCCGGCCGGGTGCGGTTCTCGGTGCACGCCGCCGCGGTCGAGGTGATCGCCGACGAGCGGCGGCTGGCCCAGGCGCTGGCCCACCTGGTCGCCGACGTCAGCGGCGTCGGACTCTCCCTGGACGCCCCCGTCGCCCCCTCCCCCGGTCTGACCGTGCCCGGGCTGAACGGCGCCGCCGCGCCCGCGCTGCCGCCCGCCCCCGAGCCGCCGACCGTCGTGCTGGCCGCCGCCCAGCGCGGCGAGGTCGCCCGGGTCGAGATCCGCGGCCCCGGCGTCGGCGGCAGCCCCGTCCACCTGCCGATAGCCCGCGCGGTGGTCGAGCGCCACGGCGGCGTGCTCCAGCCGCACGAGCTGCCCGGCAAGGCCGGCACCACGTACGTCGTCGAGCTGCCGCTGGACCCGGTCGCCGCGAAGGCCGCCGCCGAGCGCGCCGCCGCCGAAGGCCGCTCCGACCGGCCCAAGGAGAGCGACAGCGCCGTCCTGCCGGAGCTCCCGGGCATCCCGCAGCTGCCCAGCAGCGGCGAGGGCGCCGAGCCCGCGGCGGCCGACGAGCAGCCCGCTTCCGAGACCCCGGAGGCCGCCGCGGCCCCCGCCGCGGAACGGGCGCCCGCCGAGGAGCCGCCCGCCGAGCGGCGCGGCCGCCGCGGCCGCCCGGCCGCCGAGACCCCGGTGTCCGACACCCCCGACGCCCCTGGCGTTCCCGGTGCTCCCGGTGCTCCCGGCAACCCCGACATTCCGGCCGACCAGTGGCCGAACGCCCCCGCCCGGGTGGAGCGGGCCGTCCCCGAGCAGTGGAACGGCACCGGCAACGACCCCGCGTACGGCCGCCAGGGCCTGGCCGGGCCGAACGGCGCCCAGAGCGACCCGTGGGGCAAGGACGACGGCCGCTCCGGCCCCGCCTACGCCGTGCCCGTCGAGGGCCACCGGGCGCAGCCGAACCGCCCCGGCGGGCGCGAGCCGCTCGCCCTCGGTCCGGCCCCCGCGCCCGCGCCCGCGCCCGCCGCCCCGGACGGCACCCCGCCCGGCGGCACCCCGACCGCCGAGGCGGCCCAGGAGCAGGCCTCCGGCGAGACCAGGCACCGCCGCCGCCGCGCGCTGCCCTCGGCCGAGGAGTCCTCCGGCGGCTTCGCCCTGCCCGGGGCGGCCGACACCCCGGTCTACCCCGGTCTGGAGCACGCCCTGCCGGCCGGCCCCGCGCCCGCGCCGCCCGAACCGGCCGCCGCCCCGACCGGGCGCCGCCGTCGGCTGGCCGTCCCGCCGGGGCCCGGCCCGGACGCCCTGGTGAACGCCTCCGGCCCGTCCGGACAGGGAGACCAAGGAGGCCAGGCCGGCCAGGCGCAGCCCTCCCCCGGCACCGCGCTGGCGCCCGCCCGGGCCGCGCTGCCCGCCGCCGAGGAGCCGTCCGGCCCGCGCCCGGTCGGCACCGGACTGGGCGAGCTCGCCCCGCCGCGCCAGCTCGGCCCGGTGCCCGCCGCCGCGCCGCAGCCGCCCGTCCCGGCCGACGCCGCCCGGACCGCGCCGCGCCCGATGGCCGAGCTCCCGCCCGCCGAGGAGCGGCCCGCACCCGAGCAGCCGTCGGCCCCGACCGGCGAGCTGGCCAACACCCGTCGGCTGCTGGTCTGGCCCGAGCCCGACCCGGCCACCAAGCAGGCCCTCCAGGCGCGCGGCTACCTGCCGGTGATCGTCCGCTCCCGCGAGGAGGTGGACGCCCAGGTCCCCGGCTTCCCCGCCGCCCTCTTCGTCGACCCGCTGACCGGCCCGATCACCCGCACCGCGCTCCAGTCGCTGCGCACCGCGGCGCTCAACCGCCGGGTCCCGGTGCTGGTCACCGCCGGCCTCGGCCAGGCCACCCGGGACGCCGCGTACGGGGCCGACCCGGCCGTCCTGCTGCGCGCCCTCGCGCCGCGCGACGGCGAGCAGCACGCCCCGCGGGTGCTGCTGGTCGAGGGCGACCCGGACATCGCCGCCGCCATGATCAGCAGCCTGGAGCGGCGCGGCATGCACGTCGAGCACGCGGTGGACGAGAACGACGCGGTGGCCCGGGCCAGCAGCGTGCAGCCCAACCTGGTGGTGATGGACCTGCTGCAGATCCGCCGCCGCCGGGTCGGCCTGCTGGACTGGCTGCGCGCCAACGACCGGCTGCACCGCACCCCGCTGGTGGTCTACACCTCGGTGGACCTCGACCCGCGCGAACTGCCCCGGCTGCGCACCGGCGAGACGGTGCTGTTCCTCGCCGAGCGCTCGACCAGCGAGGACGTCCAGTCCCGGATCGTCGACCTGCTCGGGCGGATCGGCGCGATGGGCGAGGCGGGCGTCGCCGCCGCCGGCTGAGGCACGCCGAACACGTGGAAGGGCCGGCCGCCCCCGTTCGTACGGGGG